>DUFA01000118.1 GCA_011191975.1 Dehalococcoidia bacterium | reverse complement strand
ACGCGGTAAAAGCGTTCAAATGCGATGGAGTGATTCTTCCCCTTCATCGCGCCGGAATCGGTTGCGTTTTCAGTATGAAAGCAGCGGCGATGAAGCTGATGGAACAGGGAATACCGGTAATGCACTACGAAACGTCGCATCCGGGTGACAGGACTGACTTTGATGAGACCCGTATGCTTGATCAGCTTGATACCTTTATGGAAATGCAGGGATTGAGAAAACTGGAAGATTAAGGGACAAGGTATCAATACATTAAAAGGAGGAAACTATGATAACTGCCGGAATAGATATGGGATTGAGATCGATCAAGGCAGTACTATTGAAGGATGACAATATTATCGCCAGTGGGACTGTTGCCTCCGAAGGCTTTAATCGCGGTCAGGCAGCGGAAAAACTCTGGAACGAAGTCCTCGGACAAGCGGGGATTTCAGCATCGGATGTCGACATTGTTATTTCGACCGGTACAGGTAAGGAAGATGTCAGCTTCGCGGCAAATAACGTTGTCGAACCTGTTGCCGATGTAGAAGGCGCCAGGAAAATGTGCCCCGACGCGAGAACTCTGATCGATATCGGGGCTGAACAGGTCCGGGTGGTCAAGTATGACGAGAACGGTAAAGCGGCAAACTATACTCTGAATCAAATGTGCGGAGCCGGACTCGGTATCTTCGTCGAATCGATGGCACGGCAGCTTGGCGTAACACTGGACGAACTCAATGAACTTGCCATGAAATCCAGCGGTGTCGAACCGATTAATGCCGAATGCGGTAACTTCGCCGCACTGGATGTAACCACGATGATCCATAACAATACACCAAAGGAAGATATTGCCAGGGCGATAGTCGATGCTGTCGCCACCAAGGTAAAATCTACCGCGAACCTGACGAATATAGACAACGATAACATCGCCCTGATAGGCGGTATAGCCCGTAACAAAAGTATAGTGGAAGCCCTTAACAGGCAATTTGGCGTGAAATGTATGGTTCCCGATCAGCCTGAGATGGCAGGAGCTTATGGAGCCGCTGTCATCGGACAAGATGAAGTCTAGTATATCAGGTACTTTAGTGCAAAATGGGTATGCTGCATTCGAATGCAGCATACCCGCTTCAAAGCTTCTGAGAGATTTTACCAGGTTATAGCAGAGTGCACACATATTTTCTACAATGCTTAACAACATTACCTCTAATTTTCTATGATATTACTAGATATTCCTGTTGTTGTATGGACGACGAACTATCAGGAGTATGGTTGACATTATTACCAGCAGGCGTATAATTCCTAGTGGGAAAATTTCTGGAGGTGTCGCTTATGAAACTAAAGAACATCAACGAAATGTCTCAAACACCGGGATCTTGCGGATCATGGCTAAAACACTGGGAAAATTTCAGCGGCCAGTCAAAGCCCGAATTCTGTCCAGCCAAGGGGTGTATGAAAATAGACCTGGTTGGTGCCCACGTACAAAAAGCCGAAGATGCTGATGACAAATGGTATATCTATCCATTATGTAACACTCACAGTCATACTAAAAGCATATTGCCGTTAGATGTGTCTGATAACTTCAATCTGGTTTCAGCAGATAAAAAAGAAACCTGCGAAAAGTAGATCATTCGATTAAAACCTGTTTTTATACAAAATTGCAGCAGGTACGATATTTTTTATTGCAGTCAGTCGAGCCTTGTTAGCAATTCTATCTTGGTAACATTACTTCAAGTAACAATATAGTGCAAAAACTAAATCTGGCTCAAATAAACTGGAGTACGTACCGTTAGGGTAGGTTTATTTAATTCAAGATAATCCATACTACTCATTCTTTTCAAAATACCTGATATCGTTTCCCGGATATTCAGGGCAATACTTCTCATTAAGTAGTTGTTAATACCCACAGCAAGGCTTTGTTTAGTATTAGCTAATATTGAAAATCGATGGATCTTGAGCATAGAACTACAGTGTTCATTGGAGTATAATCTCACAGTACCGGATAATCCGAAGTAATAATTCAGGAGATAATGAAATGGATTTAAGAGGAAAAACAGCATTAGTAACCGGCGGAGGTACGGGTATCGGGGCGGCAATAACCAGGAGACTGGTAAATGACGGAGCAAAGGTCTGTATCGCGGGACGCCGCCCGCAAAAGTTGCAGGAAACAGTCGCGTCGCTGCCCAACGGTTTAGTTGTCGCCTGTCCGGGTGATGTGTCGAACAGCGAGGATATCGAACGTATAGTCGCTACTGCGATGGGAATCGATGGAAAACTGGACATCCTCGTTAATAACGCTGCCATAGAAGCGATGGGACCTGTCACAGCACTGGATCCGTTTGATTGGCAGCAGGCTCTCGATATCAATCTCACCGGGCCATTTATGCTGATGAAAAAAGTAATTCCTCACATGATAGAGAGCGGTGGCGGCTCGATAATTAATATTTCCTCTCTTGGCGGGATACGCTGCCTACCTGGGATGCCGGCTTACTGCACAACCAAGGCCGCCCTCATCATGCTGACAAAACAGGTCGCCATGGATTACGGTCCCCAAAAGATACGCTGCAACGCGATATGTCCCGGAGGTACCAGGACCGAGATGAACAAGAACCTGGTAACGCCAATCGCGGAAAAACTCGGTACTGATATCGAAGGCGGCTATAAATACTTTACCAAGAACGTACCATTGCGGCGTGCCGCCCAGCCCGATGAGATTGCAGGACTCTGCAGTTACCTAGCCAGCGATGACTCCGGTTTTATGACCGGTTCCGAGCTACTGATAGACGGCGGAGCCGCGGTCGTTGACCTACAGGGAGCCGCCCTTGGCGAGATGCTGGGGGGATAGACCATTCGTTTAGATCAGTAAATGAAAGCGTATCATTATAGTACGTCGGAAATCGCCAGGGCGGTAGGCGTACATCCGAACACGGTCCGCAAATATGAACAATGGGGTTTTCTGCCGCCGATCCCTCGTAATACTAACGGTTACCGCATTTTTACAAAGATGCATCTCGACCAGATGCGGCTGGCCCGAATGGCAATGCTGGATGAATGGCCAGGACGTGAAATAAGGAAAACCAGCCTTGCTCTTATTAGGCTAGCCGCCACCGGAGAACTGGACAGTGCCCTGGAACTTGCTTATCGTTACCTGGATTTAATTAAGGATGAGCAAAAAAAGGCGGAGGAAGCAGCAAAACTTGTCGATTCGTGGGCACAGGAAATTTTAACAGAAACATAATAGTGACCCGCTTAATATTCATGAAACGGCTAAACTCCTTGGTGTAACGGTTGATATGCTGCGTCACTGGGAACGAAACGGCTTGATAAAGATTGCCAGGAATCCTGGTAACCGGTACCGTCTTTATGGTATGCCTGAGATCAAACGATTACGGGTGATATACATGTTATCACAAGCAGGATATAGTAATATGGCGATTCTGCGTATGCTTTCACAGCTGGAACGGGGTAATAAGGTAGACGTACGCTATGTGCTGGACACACCCGGACCTGACGAGGATATCTTTTTTGCCGCTGATCACCGGATATCTACACTGGTCAATTGGGAACGACAAGCCAAAAAAATGATAGCCCATCTAAAAACAATGATTTCTAGGTATCAACACAGGTTATCTAACCTTTCAACTAACGTTTCGGACTGATAATTCTCTTGTTAAACATAGTTCACAAAAACCTAATGAAGCTGTTAATCGCCTTTCTACACAATTAAAACCCTACCGTTATACACCAAAGTTATGTATGCCTGTATAATTACGATACATTTACAATTTTTTTTGGAAGTAATAACCGCATTATTATCCAATATCAGAGATGTATATACTTCAGCATATCCCGCAGATTATACAGTGAGGTGCCAGAATGAGAAAACCGAAAATTGTTATGGCAAACTCTATCACTCTGGACGGGGCCTTTGATGGATTTAAGGCCGATGGAAAACAGCATTTCCGGGTAAATCGGGGCTACTATGAGTACATGACTCTTAACGGTTCGAGAAGCGTTGTTAAAGGAGCGACAGATTCTGATCCCATAGCTGAGGAGGAGTCTGATTTTGTTAAACCGAATAAAGGCCCCGGTGCTCCTTACTTCGTGATTCCTGATTCCGACGGGATTACGCAGGGATTGCTTCACGGACTCCGTCGGGTCGACTATTGCCGGGACGCCATAGTCCTGGTCTCGGAAAAAACCAGCCGGACGTTCGTTGATTACCTTGAAGAAAGGAATTACGGCTTTTTTATAAGCGGGAAGAACAAGGTTGACTTACCTAAAGCACTGGACTGGCTGGTTGAGAAATACGAAGTAAAGACGATGATGGTCGATGCCGGTCCAACTCTTAACCGTGTGCTTATTGAGCAGGGACTCCTCGATGAGATCAGCCTGCTGGTCCACCCTATCCTGGCAGGCGACAGTTGCGGTAAACTGCTTTATCAGATCACTGAATCTATAGAAGGTGTGAAACTGGAGTTGTTGAAGTGTACCAAGGTTGAGAATAGTCTGGTCCATCTTCTTTATAAAGTAGTATATCAGTAGCACTTAAATTTCTGTAAATTATGGAAATTTCTGGCATCCTGCGCAGAAGTATATACTTCCGCCCATATACGCCTGCTTGATAATCCTCCCGCCACAGACAGGACACGGGCTGTTCAAAGTATTTTTACTGAGTTTTGTCAGGTATCCTCCCGGTTCACCGAACAAATTCTTCTCCGTATCTCTGCCCCCCTGCTCGGTCATTTCCTTGAGAGTAGACTTCACTGACGTAAAAAGCGATTCGCTTTCACCATCAGTAAGTGTCTCCACTTTTCGCTTGGGATGAATCCCGGCATTATAGAGAATGTCCTGTAAAACCCCGTTACCCAGGCCGGGGATTCTCTGTTCGGTAGCCAGGAATGCCTTGGTGCTTAAGTTCTGAACTCCGGGATCACCGATTATTCCTTTGTAATAGTCCTGACTAAACTCGTCCGATAATGGAGATGGTTTTTCCCTGGCTACATCATAATACGGATTATCGAACTCACCTTCCTTAAAGCACCACATACCACCGTACATCTGTACGGATGCACTGATTGTGGAGGTATCTTCGAATTCCACGAGCAACTGGTGTTTCGACGGGCGTTTCGCATCTTTATCATGGAAGCGCAGGGCTACTCCATCTCCGAACAGGATCGTAAAGTCATCAGCCGCTATCTCCACCAGACCTCCATAAGATGTTGCCGTACCGATTGTTTTACCCTTGAGTCGAGTGTTATAATCTGCCGGATCGCCATGGTACCAGGCGAACTTGTGCGGAGAATATCCGGCAATGACCTCTTTTATCTTCTTCCCTTTGATTGTCTCTGTACATTGCTTTGCCAGGTTAACTGCTTCTGGTAGTTCTATCATTGTTATCACCTCCCGATATCTAATAATTGTAAAGGCATAATCTGTCTCTCTCACTCTTAAGAAAGTTTACAACAGCCACCTTGGGCTGGGGCATGTCATGTCCTGGTATAATCGTATCAACATCAATATCTTCCAGCGTTTTTATCATTTCTCCCAGCTTTGTCTTGTCATACTCTCCGCTATTTTGATAAAAATCACCGCTTTCCGCGTCACCTATGAAAACGATTCTCTCTTCCGGAACATGGACTAATACCGAATCACTGGAATGAGGTGAAATGAATTCCCTGATCTCGCAAAGAATACCTCCCAGGTCAATGGTGATTGAACCGGTAAATTCAACGTCTGCCGTGACAACCTTTATCTTGCTCCTGTCCGGATATTCCAGCCTGATACACTGGTCGCAGAATTCAATATCTTCACCCGACTGAAGCCGCTTTTCCATAGCATCATCGGTCCATTCCCATTTTTGCACTTCAGCCAGTTTTTCATTCGTCAGATGACAGGCTACCACCTTACCCGATACCACATGCGTCCCAAAGCTGTGATCCCAGTGCCAGTGAGTGATAACAGTAAAATCAGGCAACCTGAAATTAAACTCCCTTAACTCCCTGTAAAACTTACCAACGTGATCTGAAGAATTCCCAGCGTCTACAGCCAGTGAATATTTATCCCCCATAATATAACCGAGTATCGGTCTGTCCGTTCTTTCTTCCGCAGGAAGGTCATATATCCTGTCAGATACCTTCTTGAGTTCCATGGGGTACTCTCCGATAATCCGGACTTACTTCCTTCCCATTATATACGCGAAACCGGAATACCAACCATAGTATACAAATAAGTAGCTGACACATGTGTGTCATATTAGGCCAGCTAATACCATAATTGACTGTACTATTAATATTCCTTGAACATTGTGGTAGAATTGGGGCATGGATAATCCTGATTACGAAAAGCAATCATCTGCAATCAGCCGTAAATTGACCGAATACCCATCACGTTTATGGCGGATGATAGCAACGAAGTGGAGAAGTTTCAGGACCTGGGAATCCGAACGGTATAGCTGGAAAATTAGTGATTTCGGCAATATTACTATAGTCAGAGAGAGCTCGGGGAATTACCTCGCTTCTATTAAAACGACACTCACCTATATAAATACTGATAGAAGATGCCCGTTAGATATTTTCCCCAGCCATTTAATGTATATATCCCACATCGGTTCAGGCAGGGAGAGTGATTATTACAAACTATCAACGCAAGATTTAGGAATTCAACGAGTCGCACCTGAAGGTTCTCTTAACGTAGAACATACTTTCAGCATGAGAACTGGCGCTCCGCCATTACTATCAGGGACCGCGAAATGCATTATTAGAGGGAACGTGACCGGTGAAATGAACTTGCCGGGAGGACTTATAAAAGGCACACTAACGCTTAACGGAAATAATACGTTCGATACGAAAGTAACCAAAGAGTGGATACGCGAATGACCGGGTAGTAATACACCGACCGGTTATTCAAAAACGTCTATCCACAAGTGCAGGGGAGTAACCAGAGGTTTGGTTTCATCTCCCCGGTAAAGAATGAACTCTACTTTCTGATTATCTCCCACATGAGTAAAGCTGAAAGTTATTTCTGTCTGTTTTGTCTCGTTGTGGCCTAGTGTTATTCTTTCAATCATGTTATAGAATGCTCCGTCAACCTTCACTTCTAGTCTATAGGTCATTTCATTATGTTCGGAATTGGTGATGCCAATTAACACCTTCGCTTCCTCAGCAAGTTTTACCTGGTCGGGGTAATCGTAAGCATCGCCTTCTACATTAAGGATGAAGAATTCAGTAATTCTTTCTTCAGCCACAGGATCGGTGATTTTATAACCGATTACACAAATTGCGCACAGGATCGCTAAAGTAATGCCTACAAACAATGCTCTATCCAGCGTGGTTTGTTCTCGCCATCTCAACAGTGAACTCAAGGTAAAAGATACGGAAAATCTTTCATATTCTACAAGACTTCGCCTGCGATACCATGCAACCACTGACATGATGAACATAAACGAAGTCACGCTGATTGCCACAGGTATAAGACTAATACCTGGAGGTATTAAATTCAGACATAAACCTATAAGAGGAACAATTGCTATGCTAAGTCCGATACTCCATAGCACTCTTTCGGTTCCACTAATGCCGGTTTTTCTCGGGTAAAGAGCAGCAATCAAAGAGTATCCGGGTAGAAACAGGATAAAAGGTATCCCAGGAATGATACGCAGCGAATTATCAGGCAGAAACAGAATACATAGGAGGAGAAGGATCGAAAAAAGATTGAGTGCCATCAGTTCGTTTTTCAATTTTATTGACATAAGCTGATCTGGAACCGGTTTCAGATTGCAATCAGTATATCATGTATGATATAAACAGAAAACACATTCTGTACTGAATTTATTTAAGATGTCCAAACAGAATCAGGAAGTAATTTTATGGCTGGAATTATTAAAGATAGAATTAACAGGTCTAACTTAATACGAGTAATATCTAATCCTCTATTTGGCGTTCGCGAATTATACGCCTTAAATAGATTCTCCCGTAATGAAAAACCCTTGCGTGAATTTTTAGTAATAATTACTAAGGCTAGCGTCTCCTTAATCACAGAATTGCTTAATGAAGCTGAAGCTTCTCCTTTATATGCCAGCGTGTTTGATGTATTAAAAAATACTGAGAGTACCTCTCAAGGTGAAATGGGGAATATTTCTGAGAGTGATTGGCTATTGTTATACACATTAGCAAGACTTATTAAGCCAGAGACAGGCGTGGCTAGTGGAATATCAACCACTGCTATTTTATCAGCTCTTCAGAAAAATGAAATGGGGAGACTCTATTCTATTGATCTTCCACTCAACCAAATTATCGGGAGACGAATGCGTGATGGCCGTTTATATGACCGTGTCTATGAAGGGAAAAAAACCGGCTGGCTCGTACCTGAGTACCTGAAAAATCAATGGGAACTATTATTAGGGGATGTCCGTGATGTACTTGAACCTCTCCTCAATCAACTAAGAAATATTGACATATTTTTCCATGATGATTTGCATACGCCTAACCATATGTTTTGGGAATTAAAGCTTGTTTGGCCTTATCTTAACTCAGGAGGAGTAATAGTATCAGATGATATAAATTATGGCTGGGTTGATTTTATCCGTTCTATCGATACATCGCTATCTCCGTATTTACATCACAATTTATTAGGTTTAGTCCGCAAGTAGCTAGCATTGAGTGTCTTCATTATGGATTTACTAATAGCATGTAGTGAAAAATCCTATGTTGAGTGCATTATGTGACTCAGGCAGTATGTTTTATTTATCTGGCATTTCATTGTCGCAAGGTAAAATTAGAGGGAAATAAAAAAGAAGATTATGGCAGCAAATCCTGAAGTAATTGCTAATTCTGTAATATCGCATTTCTCTTTAAAAAGAATTTCCATATTTCTTACCGGTATATCTTTGTTATTATGGGCTGTAAGCCTTATTCTTGCTGAATTGAATATAGGTTTCTACGGACTCATCCATAGCCTTCCGGTTATATTTTTTGTAGCTCTTAGCATACATACTATCGCATCATTTATTTTATGGAGTTCACCCCAAAATCACAGCAGATTATTATGCTTCCAGCTATGCTGGTTAATCGTAATGTTATGGTTAACTCCAGTACTGATTGGCAGCAATTCTGTCTTTATGGATACCACATATTCTTTCTACTTCTGTTACGTTGACTACATTCATCTTTTCGACCGTCTCGATCCCGTACTCTGGTATCACAATTGGCCGGGCATGTGTATATTTCAATCAATATTTGAAGATATCTCAGAGATTAATAGTATTGATGTGATAGCATACTTCGGCACCTTTCTCATGCAGTTTTTCGTGTTATTACCGCTTTATTTCTTTTTTAAGCATACCATTTCCAGGAACAATTACCGTTGGGCAGCTCTCTGGATATTCTATCTGGGTAACTGGATTGGTCAAATCAACGTTTCTCCTCAGGGAATGGCGTTTTTTCTCCTCATGTTTCTGATTGCAGTACTTATTAAGGCAGGCATGGTAAACGAAGGAAATATTACAGTTGCCGAAAGATTGAAAGCTATCATATTTATGGCGTCTTTAGTGGTAACCCATATACTAACCTCTATTGCTGGATTTCTCAGCATAGCGGCATTATGGATTACTAAAAAAACAAAGTTAATAAGCGTTCTGATTACTGCAGCCGTGTTTATTATTGCCTGGACCATATATGGGGCTACAACCCAGTTTGAATACCAGTTACCGATTTTTCTGGACCGTGCTTTCAGGCTTGATACACTGTTTACCAGTTTCTTTACTGGATCCAACACTACTATCAGTCCATCTCATACCAGTATCAATATTCTTCGGATATCATTCAGCGCTTTATTTTGTGTACTCGGTTTAGCTGGTGCTATTATCTCCCGTAAATTCAAAGAGAAAGCCGATAGCACTATTCTGGCCTTAGCGGTAGTGGCAATATTTATGACGTTTACCGGTTTGTACACCTTTGAACTCATAATGCGTACTTATATGTTCGTCCTTGTTCCCATAGGATATTTCGGTGTAAGGTTGCTCAATTACAGGATTTCATCTGGTATTCTATGTCTTGCGTTGCTGATCGCCCTTCCTCTGCACGTAATTTCTCATTATGGCAATGCTGTTAGAGACACTGTACCTCGCGGGGAGATTTCCTATTGGCATTTCATCCAGGATAACACGAGGGGCGGATACCTGATAGGAGGGCTTAGACCATGGCAATATTCATATGCAGGTTATTATAAAGTTGATTTTCAACAACTGGAATGTGATAATAATTTATTCACTAGTGAGTATATTAAAAATGATAAACCTCAATATATTAATGTTGGCAGATACGAACAGTCAATACAGGAGTTTAATTACGATGATACACGAACGGTTCCTGAAGCGCGTGGCTGGTTGGAAAAATCGACTCACTATAATCTTGTCTATGTCAACCAGGATGTGGATTTGTATATTGGTGAAACCAAATGAAAAGTACCATCTCGATATCCTTATCGCTATATGAAAATGCTTTTAAAAATATACGACGGGCGTTAAATCACCTTCCACCACTCAAACTCTCAAACAACCACACTGTCATTATCAAGATTAATATGTGCGACGCACGAATGCCTGAAACCGGGGCTATTACTCATCCTCTGTTCCTCGATGCTACATTAAAATATTTGAGGACCGACTATGAAAATCTCAGGATTTTCGTAGTGGAGAGTGACGCTACCGTCGTCCTAGCAGACAAATTTATCCAGTGGTTTGGTTATGTACCGGTTTTACAGAAATGGAACGCCGAGTTTATCAACCTCTCAAAGCAAAATATCATAGACAGGAAGATAAATGGTCGGTATTTCAGGAATATTCCAATTCCTGAAATATTTGATAAGCCGAACTTTTTTGTTACCCTACCTAAGTTAAAGACCAATCCCCTACCTACGATTACATGCTGTCTTAAAAATCAGTTCGGCTGCTTGCCGATACCGGAAAAGAACATTTATCATCCTAAACTTGATGACGTTATTGCCGACGTAAACAAAGCGATACGTCCCGATCTATGCCTTGTCGATGGAATAATCGCGATGGGCGGTACGTGGGGACCTGCATGCGGTGTTCCCGTCCAGTTGAATACCATAATCTGCAGCCAGGATCCCGTGGCAACCGATGCTTTCGGAGCAAGGTTAATGGGTTTCAATCCATGGCTTATCGGGCATATTCGGAAAAGCGCCTCTTCCGGAGTAGGTTCGATGAGATATGAACTCAAAGGTGATAAAGTACCGAAGGTGGATTTTGAAATCAATCAACTGGAAACGTTTCTCGTGAATAAAGTCGGTACCTTTCTACAGAAAAGAAGCCGGAAGGAATTCAGGACCACTGGAGGTAAGTCTTGATGAAAATCGGTATAATCGGCGCCGGAGCAATCGCGAGAAGAGGTCACCTGCCTGCATACCGGACTATACCTGAAATAGAAATAGTCGGTATTGCCGACCTTGACCTGTCACTCGCAGAGAAAGTAGCTGACGAGTTTGGTATTACCAGGTACGTTCCCGACTGCGAAACACTCCTTGAAGATAATTCCATTGAACTGGTCGATATATGTACACCGACGCAAACACACCTGGATGTAATAAAAACTGCGGCAGATCAGGGAAAGCATATCCTTGTTGAAAAACCGTTGTCCGTTACTCTTGAAGACGCCGTCGAAATACAAAAAATCATCAAAGCTAATGATATAAACCTTTGCGTGGTTCATAACTGGAGATATGCCCCGTCAGTGGGAAGAGTAGCAAAAAGAATATCCGGTGGGTACCTGGGAAACATCGTTACCATACACGGCTTGGGACTCACTAGCTTTCCCAGCAGCTGGACATTGAATACTTGGTTGTACCATCAGGGTGGAGTACTCTATGACTTCGGTCCTCACATGATTGATATGATCCTCTACATGAAAAATTTTTCTCCAGTAAAAACTGTGTACGCCGCCGGTGGTGATTTCAGCCACGGTAATATGGACTTTATCAACTATGCGGTGATTACGATTGAATTTGAAGACGGTTCGATTGTTACTACCGACATATCATGGATGACTGCATCGGTACTGAAATTCATTCTCGATGTTCATGGAACCGCCGGAAATATTCTCCTTGATATTAGGAACGATTCTTACTCGGAGGTTCACGGATTCTCTACGCCTTTTAATGATATCAGGTATTTTTTCAGTAAGATGTGGAGAATCGGGAATGGTGTGTTGTCAGGCTCTTATTTTAATGGAGCTAATATATATTACAAACCTTTGATCCTTGATTTCATAAATGCCGTTAAGGGAAACGGCGAAATACCGATTACAGTCGACCATGCCGTCATGACAAACGCCGTGCTGGAAGCGGCTAAACTAAGTATTCTTGAAAACAGGCCTGTCAGTTATTCGAAGTTGGTCGGAGAGGATTGATGAATAACAATAGCACTGGAACTCCTCGATTATCGGATTTAAAGGTTATTGAAGTCGGCGTTTTGGCTGGAGGTCCGGAGAACCTCTTAGCCAAATATCTCCGCGACCGAGTAAAATCGTTCACGTTCATGGAAAACCTCCACACACGCTATTACCAACCGGGAATGGACTTTCTGCATGTTTCACATTACAGCAATGGCAGGCTTGATATGAGTTTCAAGATAGGTGCTGGCTTGGGTTTTGTGTTGAAATGGCAAAAGATTCGCAGGATTCTATACTACATCCTGGTAATGTCTGGTATTCTGCTGTCAGTACTCAGGTCCAGGATAAAATATGATCTTTTCATTGCTATCGATTCTCCTTATCCCTTTTCAGGATTGGTCTTACGTAGGCTTCAGCTTGTAAAGAAGGTTTTCTCAATTATCGGCGATCATTTTCCACTGGAGAAAAAGAAACAGCTTAGCACATTCTTTTCCTGGTTTTACAGATATGCGGATGAACTTGCCCAGAACAATTCGGACGCGGTCTGGTATTTTACTTCAAGGCTGTTGGATATTAACCGGAATGAAGGCACAATAAAAAAAGAAAGCATTCCCAGGCTGGTTGTCCCTATAGGGATCGACATGGAGATGAGGATGAATAAATCTGAAAGTAACATCGAGCGTACCAGTATCGGGTACATAGGCAGGCTGAATGAAGAGATAGGAATAGGGCTCGTTTTAGAAGCGATGGAAGATATAGTCAATACTGTTCCTAGTGTGACGTTGAAAATTATCGGTTCCGGCGATAATGAGCAATTGTTAAAGGCAATGGTTCATGAAAAAAGTCTAGACAATAATGTCGTCTTTTATGGTTTCATGTCCGATCGTGCTAAAGCAAAAGAGATTCTATCCAGATGTGCAGTTTCTGTCGCTCCCTACGTTCCCAGAGTTGCATACTCGATACAGTACACTGATCCAGCAAAGATCAAAGAGTACATCGAGTGCAGTACACCGGTTATAATGACAAAGGTTCCTGAACTTGCCAATGTAATTAACGAAAAGAAAGCCGGTTTCGCAATAGGCTACAACAAGGAAGAAATGGTTGATGCGATGCTGAAACTGCTAACTAACGACGAATTATGGCGTGAATACCACAAGAATATCAGTCAACTTGCCGACAGGTATGACTGCGTACAATTATTCGATCAAGCATTCACAGCTTCCGGGATAGAATTATAGGAGACGGAATATATAAAATGGTGAAAATCTTAATCACTAATCCCACCTTCGAACATACCTATGGGTGCGAAGGTAATCAGGGGACTCGTGCGATAATGATTTGTACGGTCGAGTCGATACAGGAAGTTATCCCGCAAGCCGAAATATCAACACTCATTCAGTTTTCAGATCAATTTGCCGCTGAACATAATATAAGAGTTGTAAAGGGAAATATCTTTTCTTACAGGCCGTTTTCACTCTGGTATTCGCTATTAGCTTCTCTAAACCTTGTACTTGTTGTTTCATGGAATATACTACATTCGTTAAAAATTAATGGAAAATTACTGCTCCGCAACCGAAAATTAAAAGAATTCCAGAATGCAGATATTATTATCCACCTCGGCACTAATCTATACAGTGAAGACTTCGGTATTCGTGGTTTCATTGAGCACTCAAAGGAAATTCTACTTGCCATGTTACTGAAGAAACCAGTAGTGCTGTACGCCGAATCAGTTGGGCCTTTTAACAACGCAATGAGTAGATTTATTGCTAAACGCCTTCTCAATAAGGTAGACCTGATAACCCTACGGGATGAAATCAGCCGGGAATACCTGGTGGAACTCGGAGTGAATAAACCTCCGATATATCTGACAGCCGATCCTGCTTTCCTTCTCAAACCTGTTCCTGAGGGAAGAATATCTGAAATACTCAATGACGAAGGTATAAAAAAAAGTATCAAGCCTGTTATCGGATTAACGCTGAGCTCTACGACCAACCTGAAAGAAGAAATGAAGAAATCTAGAGTCGTGGCATTGATAAACCTTGCGTATGGGCTAGGAAGGTATTTTCTACCTGAAAGCATTATTAAGGTTGTATTAGGAATATTCATGCATACCGGATATTTAAATAGAATTAAAACAAGATATATAACGCAGAATCAAACGTCAAATATTATCGACCAGATTATCGATAGCCTGGACACCGATATTATGATAATTCCTCATATACGCCATGAAGGAATATTTGAAGATAGTAATACTGCTCAGGAAATCCGCCGAAGGACGAAAAATCAGGATAGAATTAAGGTGATCCAAAATATCTACATATCAGAGGAATTAAAGGGTATTATCGGAAAATGTGATATGTTTATATCATCGAGAATGCATGCCGCTATTGCTGCCATGTCCCAATGTATCCCGACGATATTAATACCTGTCAGCCAGCGTCATCATGGAATCATGAGAATGACGGGACAGGAAAAATACGTCTGTAACAGTTTTACGTTCGATGAAGTAATAATGAAAGTAGAAAATGCATGGTCGCACCGAGAAACAATAAAGCGTGAAATGCATTCCAGGATAAAGGAAATACAAGACGCTTCCCTCCGAAATGCTGAACTGATCTGCGAATTGATTAATAAGTCAGAAGGACTCTCCAACTGGAAACAGAGTGTGTGAAACACTTTTGATGTTTCTATCATCGATACCACTGCTTCGTAGCGAGATAGTTACGTTGAATTTCCAGAGAAGTAAGGACTCGATTATATAACCGGATTTCACCAAGTGTACCGTTATAGGATCCGGTTCCGGTATGGATAGAACCAATACACAGACAATAGAAATTCGTATGTAACGAGGATAATTTTGAAGCTTTATAATCGCCGTTCAGGTAAACAGAAAATATCGTACCGTCGGTTGTACCTACCAGATGATGCCATTGACCATTATTGACGGTAATATCGGTTGGAACTGAATCACCTATTGTATTGGGTTTTATCCAAAATAGATCGGCTATGTTATTCTTTAACCTCAGTGCAATTTTGCTTTCGCCGCCACTTGCCCTGGCTATATTGACTAACCTATGACCTATATCTGTGTCTGGACTAAATGCGGTGGTCCTAAACCAGCAGGTCAGAGTATACTGCTGAGAGTTAAAAGCCGAATTTCCTCCGCAGTTTATTAAGTCATCGATACCGTCGAAATTCATGCCCTGGAATGTCCAGAAAGCGCCGGAATTCATTACCAGACGTCCTGAAGCATCTCCTGATAATAAAGAAGTACCATCCAGCCTTTGTAACGGTAAATACAATACCAGACCAGGATCAAGCATAGAACACATTTTTCATTTCCTTGCTACTAAATAGAACTGGTGTTCTGATAGTACGAAAAATATAAATACCGGTCAAGAGGAAAATGTCGCCTCTTGAATTCTGAAGATTGTATTGGATATAATCGCAGAAAATCAAGCATAATATTTGTAGTGATATGAATAAAAACAAGACTATTGAGCAGGTTATAGGAAACAAACTGTGTACCGGATGCGGGACTTGCTCAGGCACTTGTCCCCAAAACGCCATTGAAATGGTAATCGATTATGAAAAGGGAATTTATCTCCCCAAACTGGACAGAAAAAAGTGCAATGAATGCGAAATTTGCTTCAAGGTTTGTCCGGGACACGGTATAGAGTTCAACGCGTTAAACCGGGAAATATTCGGCAGGGAAGCAGAGGATATCCTTCTTGGTAACTATCATAACTTCTACACCGGTTATGCTTTCGACAATGAAATCAGGTATCACTCAGCTTCGGGAGGTCTGGTAACAGCATTGCTTATTTTTGCCCTGGAAGAAGGGCTTATCGATGGTGCTCTGGTATCTAGAATGACTGAGGAAAATCCTCTTGAGCCTCAACCTTTTATTGCCCGAACTAGAGAAGATATCATTTCTGCCGCTAGGTCCATATACTGCCCTGTCCCTGCAAATATAGCTTTGAAGGAAATCCTTCAGGTGGGAGAGCACGAGAGGTTTGCTGTTGTCGGACTTCCTTGCCATCTACACGGCTTAAGGAAAGCAGAGATCCTGCATAACAGCCTTAAGAAGAAAATAGCATTTCACTTTGGATTGTTCTGCAATCACGTTCCAACTTTTCAAGCAACAGATTATATACTCCACAAGGTTAAAATCAGAAGAGACGACGTAAAAAGACTGGATTACCGCGGTGAAGGCTGGCCAGGGAGAATGAGCATTACTCTAAAAAATAAAGTGATCAATCTACCATTAAATGATTATTGGGGGAGTGGGTTTGGCTCATTTTTCAAGCCGAATCGTTGTACTTTATGTGTTGACATGGTTAGTGAATTATCAGACATCAGCTTTGGCGATGCCTGGATTGGAGAGTACTCAATAGACCCTATGGGCACATCGATAATCATTTCACGGAGTAAAACAGGGGAACGGCTACTCCAAAATGCGTTGGACAAACAAGCAATTTCACTCGAACCAATAATACGAGACAAAGTAATCTGGTCTACAAGGCAAGTAATAAAATTCAAGAAAAGTGTACCGGCACGTTTCTTTTTACTGAGGCGAATGAGTAAAAAGGTACCAGAATATAAAACGACATTCCTTAAACCAAGAGTTACCGCCTATTTTAGCGGTTTATCCTGCTATTTCTATACGTATCTGGGTAAAAGACACTTCCTGTGGAGGTGTCTCTGGAGTCTTTCACGTTGGTCCAGTATTTCAAGGATCATAGTACTCAGGATTATCAAGTCTCTCGGTCTTTACAGGATAGTTGCACGGATAGTCCGAGGGTTCTGAGTCCAGAAACCCAATATTAGAATATCTATTTTCACCTCTAATTTATTTTAGGAATTACGCGAACGACAGAGATTAAGCAACACCGGTATGGCAACGGCACTTTGTCCGGCAAGGTAGCCCAGCCCGATCCCAACAAGACCTATCTGCACCATCAGAATATAGCTAAGACCAAGGCTTAAACTGGATGCAACAGCTGGTATTAGTATTAATCCTTTAATATTCTTTTTAACTCTGGCAATACCGATATATATATAATTTATCCCCCATGGGATAATCGAAAATGCCAGTACCCGGAGTAGTAATGTGCCATTTTCTGAATATTCCTGACCGAAGAGTAATAGCAGGAAACTAGAAATTGCTACTATTATCAACAACATCGGCAAGATAAAAAGAAGCAACAGTTTCAGTGATTTTTGAGTATTTACGTGCAGAGTAATCTCTTCATTAGACGCTTCGGCGAAGAGAGAGTTTGATATAGCTGCAGGAATAAATTGAAGTACAATCCCAACCGACCATGGTATGTAAAAATATGCATTCATCTCACTACTTAATGTATTTACTACGATAAGAGGTAGGATAAAATTTGCCATGAGAATTAAGTCTTTACTAACAAAATTGCCGGCAGAATAACTCGCCATTTCTTTAAGTATTTCCAGCTTAATACTTGGTATAGGGTGATATCCATTTTGCACTCTCGGCAAGAACCATAAAACGCAAAGAACAAGGGTGAAAGTGATCGCAAGACCCATTGCCGAAACTAACCCCAGAGCTTCGTCGGTAAATATTGAAAATATGCCTACAAGGACTATACCGAGAATTCCGGCAATTATGTTTATTATGAATATGATTCTGGTTTGCAGCTTGGCAAGAAGAACAGTGAGAGCTAATGGCTGTAATACTATTGAAAAAGTAAAAAATATAATAGCGGCAAAATACAGTGGATCCTGACGAACCGGAAGTAAAGCCGGTGACCACAGGTTAAGTCCACAAAGGAAGATCAGTGAAATAATCACTGAAATCAAACCGCTCAGCGTAAAACAGGTATTTATCATAATATTTCCGTTCTTTCCAGCGGCAGGTAGATAACGTACCAAACTTATCCCCAGCCCCAGTTCGGCGAATAAGGCAAGCAGTCTGAATGCAGATATAATTGCCGAACCTAATCCCACAACTTCAGCAGCATACAACTTAGCTGCAATAATCCAGAAGATACAACCAAGTGCGGAATTTATAATGTTGCCGGACATCAGGTAGTAAGTGTTTTGATAAAACGGGGTTAGCCAAACCAGCCTCATTTTTTCTTTAAAAGTAATAATCCTGATCGCGTCTTTGAGAGTATTTCTGATAAAAATTACTGTTTCGAGTATTATCGGAATCATAGGTTTCATAAAATGCCGTCTCTTTCAAATAACGAAATTCAGAATATTCGAAAATGATATAGTGATCGGAAAGTGGTTAACACTTCGTAACAGCTATTTAGGTATCTTGGATCGCTCTATTCTCCCTGATATATAACCTATAACAGTTGCTGTTATGGCGATAATAATCGCAAGTATCTTTGGTAAACTATCTCTCCTGTAAAAACATTTAAGACGCCCGGGTATAGCATAAAAAAGAAGGTATTGAAGGTATGAGTTTTCTGTTGTCAGCAATTGTGGCGATTTCACTTGGTTGAAACTTATTAATCTTCCTTTACTTTTCCCTTCATCAAAGGCTCTCTTTTTAAGGTAATTCAGAGAAGATCGAGAAATTGATACTTTATGATAGACAACCGCATCAGCTTCAAAGAGAATGATTGAGTGCGGGAAATGAGTTTTAAGCCTCAGGCAAAATTCAGCTTCCTCTGCCACGCCAGTATCCCCGACACGTCCAAATTGAGTCCCAAACAAACCCGTTTTGTTGAACACATCCTTACGAATTGCGCAATTTCCCCCCATAACATTTCTCATCTGGTTTTCGTGCAGAGGAAGTCCTTTATAAGTTCCCCCAACTGCCCAGTTTAACTCTTCTGGGAACCAGAAAGGAGGTGCGCCTTGAGACCATCTGGGAATGGTCATTCCTCCTGTGGCAACAACGTGTTTTTGCGAGGAAAATTCATAATCAATCTGTTTCGCGGGTGAGAATGATTTTGTCAGTTTTTCCAACCAGGTTTTTTCCGCAACGGCATCATCATCCAAAAAGGCTACTATATGCCCTTTAGATTTTAAGATACCCAGGTTTTTCGTTTGAGAAAAGCCACGGGCTTTAGTATTTAGTATTACCCTTGTATTGGGGAATTTTAGGGTAATAAGTTGTTGATATAGTTCTTCGTTGTTATCGACAGCTACAATAAGCTCCAAAGGTGTAAGTGTCTGAGTTAATACTGATTCTATTGCTTCAACAATATCATTCAAACGCTCAAACGTGTAACAGCAAATAATTACGGATACCTTGAATGACTCATTATGTTTAATCGACACCTTTGAAGAGACTCCATATTGTGAATATATGATGTATTTTTATATTATATCAGTTATGATATATTAGTCAATATAAAGGAGTTTTCGTATAAGTACTTATTTAATGATCGGTAGTGTTAAAAGGCATTTTCATGATAGAGAAGCCACCGAGTATATTACGTTATTAAAGAATGCTAAATTGAAATGAGATCCTGTATTCAAACAATAAGCGGAAGTTTTAAAAAGATAACAGCCACAAAAACTGAGTATTTCTTGTTGATTCTAATAGTAGTGCTGGGTAATTATATTGCCTGGATACCTCGGCAGAATTATATTTACCCTCTCCACCTGGATGAATGGTTCGGCATGGCTTGCGCAAGACAGATACTGACACAAGGTAGTGCGGTTGATCTGATAGATCCTTTTTATGGTGGTCAGCCATGGTTATTTCAGTTTGCTGAGCGAGGATTTCATCTACTATTGGGTGTGTTACACAAAATATGTGGTTTGGATTGGCTTTTAATATTTCGTTATATCCCCAGTTTTATCTTCAGCATGGTTATTCTGGCGACTTACATCATGGGAAAACGGCGAGGTTTCGGCCTTGAGTCCGCTTTTTTTATTAGTTTGCTGCCTACTACCGTTGGTATATTAGGTC
Source organism: Dehalococcoidia bacterium (assembly GCA_011191975.1). Lineage (GTDB taxonomy): Bacteria > Chloroflexota > Dehalococcoidia > Dehalococcoidales > UBA2162 > MGML01. The sequence continues at coordinate 38,819 of DUFA01000118.1, read as the reverse complement.
CGGCTTTCTTAGTACCGGTAGCAACAGGATTACTTTTCATACCTTTATCATTATTCATAATACACAATATCAATAACTGGAAAGGATCAATCGTGTTAGCCCTATTTATTCTCTACCTGCTTTCTTTCCATGCATACACAGCTGTTGCTATAGTCGTAATTTGTTTTCCTTATTTATTATTGAATATAAAAGAGGATTGGAAAAGCAGTGTACGATTTGGTGTGGCTTCATTGTTACCGTTCCTCCTATCATATCCTTTCGCATCCCGATATGTTGTCCAGGTTCTGGCTGGAATTTTCGATCTTCACGCAATCTCTATACACGTTGATTTCCCCTGGCTTGTTGATTCTTTAGGATACGTTACATTTGGAATGTGCCTGGTTGGGGTTTTTTTCATCAGTATTCGACCTAACAAGCGAATTTTCAGTTTGCTGGTTGGGTTCATAATTTTATTGTTATTCATAATGTTGTATTACCAGTTTCATTACGGCATCACTGGTTTATATGAACGAGGGCTCCTGTACGCACTTCTGATAGCGAATATTATTGCTGGCGTGGGACTAGCTGCCTTGAGAAAAATGGAGTTAAATTATTCACTTTTCACCAGCATTCCTCGTCGCATCGTTCAATATGGGCAAATGATTCTTGCAGGCATGTTGATTATTCTGGTTGTAATAACCCTTGTACCTCAACGACAATCAACTCCCTACTACAAAATGATAGATGAGCGAGATTATCAGGCTTTTTGTTGGATTAGAGAACACTATGGTGGTCAAAATATCAAAGCTCTCATCGATCCCTGGAAAGGCACCGCATTTTCGGCAGTAACCGGGCTGAGGATTACCAGTCGGATTATTATGACTCCAACAGAAATCGATCATGAGATTTATGAGTTCCTAGATAGTGAATGCCAGAATACTACGTTCTTAGTTGACAATGAAATCAGTCTTGTGTATACCCGTCAGAGTTGTTCTAACCCAAATTTAATACTGGTACATGATAATGTATATATTATCAGGGATGACTAAATTCTTAATTTGATATTGATTCTTCAACCCCAATAATATTCACGTAGGGCACATAATCACAAAATATCATTTAGATTCTTGAATTATGGCTATTTAGCAACCCTCTCTCTCAAGATCGTTTTCAGTATCCGCCATCCATCCGAAAATGTCTTTAATTTGCCTTCTCCGTGCACTCTTTTATCCTCAAAACTTGGTACCTCTGCGATTAACAGGTTATGTTTTTTTGCTTTTATGTGCATTTCGGTTTCAATCTCAAAACCGTCACTTCCATAGGTAATCTTATCCAGTACACGTTTATGTAAAGCATTATATCCATAACACAGGTCCGTATATCTACTGCCATAGAAAACATTGACGAGAATAACAAACATCTTGTTTGCCAGCTTGCGATACCAGACCATATCGGTTGTTCCGCCCTGAGGCAGAAACCGTGATCCTTTCACATAGTCATAACCATTCAGTATCGGTTCAATATAAGCAGGAATTTCTGCCGGATCCATTGAACCATCGGCATCTATAGTTACTATTATGTCACCTTGCGCATTGTTGAATCCATGTCGTAATGCATCACCTTTTCCTCTTCCAGGTTGAAAAAGGATATTTGCATCCGGTAAAAGTTCTCTTACCTTGTTGACAGTATTGTCAGTGGAATGACCATCCACTACTAATACCTCATCGACTATATCAGGCAATCCAGAAAGAACAGGTACTATGTTATTCTCTTCATTAAAGGTAGGAATAATTACGGTAAGTGTTGTATGGTTGAATTTTAATGCTGACATACTAGATTCTCCTTCCATGATCTGTTATTATGTGCAGATTGCTAAGATAATGCTTTTTAAAAATAAAGGTGAAATTTAAGTGTAAGGATCCAGTTAACGGCATCCAGAAGATTTAAAGCTGTATAATCCGCTCTTAATAAACACTCTTTCTTATGAGTCACACTATTCGTAACTAAGACCGTTCTGCATCCCATAGCTCTCCCTGCATCAATATCTTTCTGTTCATCCCCTATCATGAAAGATGCCTTAGTGTTAATTGCATGCTTTTGGATCGCTTGTTCAAATAATGCTGTTCCGGGCTTTCTGCAATTACATCCTTCATCCGGATGATGAGGGCAGTATCGAATATCATCGATCCGGGCATTGAATCTGGCAAATTCATCAATCATCTTGTTGTGGATATCGGAAAGTATTTTATGAGTAAAATAACCGCGGGCTATTCCGGACTGGTTAGTAATCACTATCGTTAAATAATTATGATCATTAAGTAACTTAATAGCCTGAGGAACAGTTGGTAGAAGTTTAAGATCCTCCGGACGGCTACAGTAATTAACATCTCTGCAAATTACACCGTCACGATCGAGAAATACAGCTTTATTCCTCATACAGTATCTTCACTCTTCCGGCATTCATATCTTCGTTTGCCTGACGATACTTCTCAATAGTCCCAATATCTATCAAGTATTCATTCGAGTTAAGAAGATATCCATAAACTGGCACATTCTCTTCTATCAACCGGGGGAGAACATCATAACCAAAATCACAAGAATCGTTATTGGGTATGAATTTGAATATTTCCGGTTCGAGAATATATATACCTCCACTCGAAAAATTGCTACACTCGTCGCCTTTAGGAGGTTTCTCAGTGAAACTGATTATTTTCCCATCCTCATTAATTTCAACGACACCTGTCTCCCATGTACGTTCAATCTTAAATAACACAATTGTCATGAGTGCTTGCTTTTGCCTGTGAAAATCAACCATCGATGAAAGGTTCACATCGGAAATGGTATCTCCATATATCACATAAAATATCTCATCAAATAATCCTTCCATCCGTTTTACTCCGCCTGCGGTTCCGAGAAGTACTTCTTCAGGAGAATAATGTATTTCCATACCATATCCTGTACCATCGCCAAGTTCTTCTTTGATCCTGTCACCTTTATGGTAGAGATTGATGACTACCTTGTTTACCCCGTAGCTTTTAAGCCAGCGTAACTGGTGGACGATAACCGGGGTATTTCCCACCGGCAGCAGGGACTTCGGGATATCGACAGTTAAAGGTCCCAACCGGGTACCCTTACCGGCAGCCAGGATCATTGCCTTCTCGATATTAGAATTCATATCCATCGGGATGTTCTTTTATCCATTTCCAGGCACTTTCAATAATCTCTTTTAATGTGGAATACTCGGTCTTCCATCCAAGTTCCACTCTGGCACGAGTTATATCCGCTACAAGCATTGCCGGATCGCCGACACGCCTCGGGCGAATTTCGACAGGTATATCTACTCCGGTCACTTCCCTGGCAATATCGATAACCTCCAGGACCGAATATCCTTTTCCGCTGCCAAGGTTGTAAGCTCTACCGCTGAATTCATCCAGTTTTTCAAGAGCCAGGATGTGAGCTCTGGCAATATCGGCTACGTGGACAAAATCTCTTATACACGAACCGTCGCGAGTCGGATAATCGATCCCGAAAACAGCCACGGGCTTGTCAGGATAAATCGCAGTGTTTAGTACATTCGGAATCAGGTGCGTTTCCGGCCTGTGATCCTCACCGTGATTCCCACTTGCACCGGCAGTGTTAAAATAACGTAGCGAGATATGTTTAAGACCATAGGCGTATCCGTACCATTTCAGGATGTTTTCAAACATCAGTTTTGTTTCGCCATAGCTGTTCACGGGATTTTTAGGATGGTCTTCCTCGATTAAAGAACTTTCCGGTTCACCGTAAATGGAAGCGCTGGATGAGAAAATAATCTTCTTCACATTACTCTTTACCATGGTATCGAGTAGTCTGATACCATCGATAATGTTGATCTTGAAATAACGCCCGGGGTCGGTCAGGGAATGCTCTATGACGGTTTCCGCCGCCATATGCACCACCGCGTCTATCCTGCAATGAACCAATATATCTTCAAGAACATCGACCTCGTCGATATCGAACCATAAAAATACGGGATCTTCGTCGATAGTCGGATGATGGCCCTGTTGCAGATTGTCCAGGACCAATACTTCATGTCCCTGCTTCGCCAGCTGTCCGGAAACGACACTACCAACATAGCCGGCGCCGCCTGTAACCAGAATGTTCATGCACTCTCCCTTAAACATGCGGTAATAATATGTTCGAACACTAGATGCATATCTTCAGCCCGTTCCATTTCATCGACCGGAGCGATAATGTGAATGTCAACCAGGTCTTTAAGTTTTCCTCCGCTAAAGCCAATTAATCCTACTGTAGTTGCGCCTTTTTCTCTGGCAACGGTAATACCGTTCAGTACATTCGGAGAATTCCCGCTTCCGCTGATCGCAATAACAACGTCTCCAGGCTCAACATAATTGATGATTTGTTCAGCAAAAACCATGTCATAAGAAGTATCATTTGCCCACGCAGTCAGTAGATGAACGTTGTCTGTTAAAGCAAAAGCTTTTATCCTCTGTTTACCTTCTGATATCGCTCCTTTAGATAGATCACAGGCAAAATGGGATGCGGTCGCAGCTGAACCCCCATTTCCAAAAATGAATACCTGGCGCCCACCCTCTCGGATCTTATCAAGCAGAGATACTACCCGATCTATATCTTCAACAGGCAATTTTCTTAGTAACGCATCCAAATCAGATATATATTTAATTATTTTCTCTTTATTACAGTTTCCCATTTCATTTTCACTTCAGCGACCGTAAGCAAATCACATATGAGATTCTTTACTACCAAGAACGCTCGTTATTTTGTTCTCCCTTTGAAAGATGTCGTCTCCTTCCCCCTTTGTAAAGGGGGATTAAGGGGGATTTGAAAACTCAAAATCCTTCAAACTCTTATGCAATTCCCGCCCTTCCTAAACTTATGTTTATGAATCTGTTGAGCGGGAATCCACAGCCTCCCACTTTATTTTTGCGTCTGAGGTAATCCGGTCTGAAGTATTAGAATAGACTATCCTGCTCCCGGAACACTCAAAACGAAAGGGCAGTTCCTTCAATTTACCTAAGGCACCACGAACTCTATCTTGACAATCCCGAGGACAATATAACAGTAGAAATCCGCCGCCTCCGGAACCTGTGATCTTTCCACCAAGGGCGCCAGCGTTACGAGCAGCTTGATACATACCATCGATCTCCGGATTACTGATCATAGAAGAAAGTTGCTTTTTTAACTCCCAGTTTTCATCGAGTAATAGTCCAAAATCATCGAAAGCCCCAGCAGTAATCAATTCTCTCGCTTTGTAAGCTGAATCTCTCATGGAATGGAGAGTATCAAGTTGAAGATTGATGTTGTTTACTTGCTCGGTGAGTACCTCATTTGAATTTCTGGTCAGACCGGTATCGAAAAGAAGCAAGTTCTTTTCAAGTCTCTGCTTATCGTCATCAGGAATATCGATTTTTTCAAGCGTAATTTCTTCACTATTAAAGGTTATAAACTGCATATCACCATATGCTGCGATGTATTGATCCTGTCTACCAATTGGCTTCTTGAGAATATCGATCTCGATCCGGCACGCTTCTTGAGCAAGTACGTTTGGTGGTTTGTGTTCACCCTTGTATGCATAAAGAGCGTGCAACAAACCCACACTTACACTACTGGAGGAACCAAGGCCAGTACCATATGAAGGGACATCGGCGAGAGTTATGATCTCAACTCCCCGTGTGATGCCGGCCCTTTTCATCGCTTCCCTGATTATTTCATGTTCTAGCTCATCGACCGTCTTTACAACTTCCTGTTTCGAATAGCTGACTCTAATCAAATTATCGTAACGTTTGTTTACTATTATGTAGACGTATTTATCGACCGCAGTACTGACGACCGCTCCTCCATACTCCATGAAAAAATCGTCGAAATCTGTACCTCCCCCCAGGAAACTCACTCTCAATGGAGTCTGTACTACAATCAATTTACCATTCCCTCGAAATATACTATTACATCACCACTGAATATTATACTCATATAAGAAATATTGTCAATATGTTCAGAAGTGAAAGAATTTTTAGATAAGATATCTGGTTTTCCGAATCATGTTATTGAAGTACTAAGGTTTTCCTCTGTTTATCAATAACCGAAAACTGCGTATGCCTTATGATGTTATCTCAATCCATTCTATTTGTTGCGGGTCATCACCTTGTCTCCGTAAACAATCAATTGATTAAGTTCAATAATACGATCATATCATCGACTGTCTCGTCGTCCGGTGTATTCCAACGATACTGAAAGACATAACAGCCATCACAAGAAATCCTGGAAATGTGACTAAACCCACCATAAACCTGTATACTATTCATAGAAAGAAAATTACAGGCGGTGTTAATGCGTTCTGGTAAATGGGGCTTTTCGGAAAAATACTATCAAAACTCCTTGAACACCTTAAATACTTCTCTCAGTTCTATCCCTGCTTATCAAAAATGGAAGCCTTACGATCCTGGCCCGGAATACGATGTCGATACCCGGTTTCAGTCATTGCCGGTGCTTTACAAAAAACAAATCCGTGAAAACTTTCCTGAAGGACTGATTCCGCCGGGTCGAGACGTAAACCAGGCCCTGGAAAATGGTGAAATAAGTCTTGCTCATACCAGCGGTTCCAGTGATATCAGTGCAACCAATATCTGGAACCAGCAATGGTGGGATGCTTCAGAACGTGGGTCGTGGAAACTAAATTCTTTCGCCCATAAAATTGCTACCGGAACTCACCATGAAGCTATCCTGGCCAATCCTCTGAATGTAGGTATATCATCGGATAACGGATATCTCTCGATGGATGAAAGACGGCTCTCAAGGTTCCTCTTTCTCAATGAAAAGACAGACCCGTCACAATGGACCGATAAACACATGGACAGGATGATAGAAGAGCTTGAGATATTCAGACCTGTCGTCCTCGAAGCCAACCCATCTTTTCTCGCCAGGCTGTCCCGTTATGCCATTAAGCATGACAAAAAGGTGTACCAGCCCGGCCTTATTGTCTTTACCTATGAATATCCCACCCGGTTTCATTATCGCCAGATCAGCCAGGTTTTTAATTCACCAACCGCCAGTTCCTACGGTTCTACCGAGACAGGCTATGTTTTTATGCAGTGTGAAGAAGGCAAGTTCCACCAGAATACCGATTTCTGCCGGGTCGATATTCAGCCTTTAAAAAGGGAATACGGCGATTCGGAGACCGGCAGAATTATCATTACCACCTTTAATAATCCGTGGTATTATATGCTGCGTTTCGATATCCGTGACCTGGCCCGGATAGACAGTTCAGGTAAGTGTGCCTGCGGCAGAAATTCAGGGCTTATCCTCTCGGCAATAGAAGGCAGAGTCATAAGCCTGACTCTGACCTGCGATGGAAAACCGGTTACTCTGCGAACTCTGGATGATGCAATGGGCGTATTGACCGATATCGATGAATACCGGTTAGACCAGATCGATTCTACCAGGTATATCCTGACTCTCGTGAGTCAAAATCCTGCGAAAGAGAAACTTGCTGCTGATGCGAAGGATATATTGCACACTGTATACGGGGAAAAAGCGGAAATCTCCGTAAAATACGCAGAAGCATTATCACCGGAAGATTCCGGTAAGTATAGCATCGCAAGGGCCGTTTTTCCAGTCAACGTGGAGGATTTCCTGGATGAAGATTACCTGGTCAGAGTATCATGATTCCAATGTATGGAGACCACAACAATGAAACAACCGGTATTCTTACTAGCCGGCGGCAGACCACGAGGACGTGACACGACCGATCAGTTAATCAGATCTGTCCTAGATGAGAGTGGTAAAGATTCGCCATCAATCGCCTATACCGGAACTGCCAGTGGCGATGATAGTAACTTTTTCAGTCGTATGGCAGGAATGCTGAAAATGTCGGGGGCCGGTACTATTACTCATGCTGTCATTGCCCCTAACAATGCCGATCTTAATAAAGTTCGCGACATTCTTCAGGCAGCTGATATCATATTTGTCGGTGGCGGTGACGTAGACAGCGGCATGAGAGTCCTGAAGAAAAAGAATATGCTACCGTTCCTCGAAGAATTATACCAGCAAGGTAAGGTGTTCTTCGGTACTTCCGCGGGTGCGATTATGCTGGCAAAAGAATGGGTGAGGTGGACGGATCCGGATGACCCAGACAGTGCAGAGATTTTCCCCTGCCTGAACTACGCTCCGGTTATCTGCGACTGTCATGACGAGGAAGGCGGCTGGCAGGAACTCGTCGCTGCTCTTGAGCTCAAAGAGATAGATACTATCGGTTACGGGTTGTCCAGCGGCACGGGTATCAAAGTATACTCCGACGGCAGTGTCGAAGCTTTGGCAGAGCCGGTTCATAGATATGTTCGAAAACCGGACGGGATTAAAAAGATCGCCGATCTTCCTCGGCAATAATGGATGACATTATAAACCTTGGTTTCGAGTTGCTAGTTTATCATATTATCTCTCATGCTTTTTCGATTTAAACGGCAGACTTATCAAAGTTGTGCCTGCAAGCGTTAATGCCCACAGGCAGATCATAATAAGCAGTGTTACCGCAGAAATCATCACCCCGGGTGGAGCATAGCCGCCAAAACGCGATATTATCTTGAAAATATTGAATCCAAGATACATCTGTACAAAAACAAATGCTACCACCACGCCGATTGATATGAGCGCTAACGGTGCGGTGGGAAGTGCTATTTTCCAGATTCGAAGGATGGATTTTTTTACCGAATTTTCGGATATCGATTCCTGTACTCTACGACGGATTTTCAGTCTTCTATAAAGAAAAACGACCAGGCCGATCAGAAAGATAAATGACAGACCCAGAGCCCCGGTAGCAAGGCGGTCGATGGAAGCCCATGAAGCCCACCATGGGGCGTCGGGAAGTACCACTTCCGTGCCTAACTCCAAATTGATAATATTCACGGCAATGTCGTGGATATGGTCGTTAGTCTGCCCGTTAACCAGCATTGATATTCCGAAATCGTATTCGGGTACTAAAATCATTTCCGCAACAAAGTTAGGTGTATCTCCTCCGTGCCATATCACTCTCGTTCCGTCCGGAGAGGTAGTCGAAAGCCATCCTGTTCCGTAAGTAATCTGTTCGTTGTTCTCGATAAATTCGACCACCGGTTCGTGAGATTTAAGAATCAATTCTTGGGGAATCACCTGTCGGTCATCAAGTTTCCCATCATGAAGCTGCATGAGGAGCCATTGCCCCATATCCTCAGCCGTAGACATAACCCAACCCACCGGAGCAGCACTGCGGTAGAGTTCAATGTCGCTTACTAGGATTTGACCGAATCTTAACTGGTGCCCGGACGCTCTGTCTTTCTCTGCGGCTACCTCCGGATATAAAGTTGTGTTCTTCATTCCGAGTGGAGAAAATATCTTATCCTGCATAAAGTCTTCGAACTTCTGTGTACTCGTATTCTCGATAATTACTCCTAAGAGAGAGTAGTTCATGTTACTGTATTCGAATGATGATCCAGCAGGACGATTCAAATGGACTTTATTCATTGCCATAACAAGGTTTGTCATGGCATCCTCACCCGTATGGAAAGCAAGCGGTTCAGAAAACACCCCGGGTAGACCGCTCGTGTGATTCAGTAAATTGCGTACTGTAATTATATTTTCAGCTCCCGGATCGGCAAATCTCAGGTCAGGAAGATAACCACCTATCGGTGCATCAAGGTTCAAAAGCCCGTCATTTTCCAACAACAATATCGCCAGGGCAGTGAATGATTTACTGCAGGAAGCAAGATCGAACACCGTTTGAGGTGTTACCGGTGACGGATGTTCTACATTGGTTACTCCATAACCGGCCAGATACGTTACGTGACCGTCTTTTACAATAACGACTGCAATGCCCGGTATATCTTGATCTGAAATGCTTTCACGAATATACGCGTCTGTAGCACTCTCAGCATCATCTATAGACTGCCCGTAGACAACAGGCACTAATGCATAAGCGAAAGAAAGTGCCAGAAATATCGATAAGAAGATCGGAAATATTACCAGTCGGATTCCTCTTTTGCTGGTCTTCATCTATCTGGAGATTATATTGACTTTCCACCGGGACTTCAATTCTGGATTGTTAAATTCCGGCAAAACTCCGCAAGAAAAGTCGGGACAGTTTTACTCTATAATGGTATATTTTCACAGGAAGGAGATATCAGGAAATGGACTGGACGGCTAGGATGAATGCGGCTATAGACTACATCGAAGAAAACCTAGCAGGAAGCATTGATTACAGCAAAGCAGCAGGGAAGGCATTCTGCTCAACGTTTCATTTTCAGCGGATGTTCCTGGCTGTATGCGGGATCACTCCAGCGGAGTATGTCCGACGACGAAGACTTACCTTAGCGGTTGCAGAGTTGTCCGATGATTCATCCCGGGTAATCGATATCGCTCTGAAATACGGCTACGAATCACCGGATGCGTTCACACGGGCGTTCAGGAATATGCACGGAGTGACACCGACGGCGGCGCGCGAGCCGGGAGTGAAACTGACGGCATATCCACGAATCTCCTTTCAAATTCAATTAACAGGAGAAAACGATATGGACTACCGGATGATAGAAACACCTGCCTTCAATATAGCCATGGTATCGAGAAAATTTACCAGTATCGGTGGACAGAATTTAAAGGATATTCCAGCGTGGTGGGAAGAGTTCAGTAAATCACCGGATTGTGCTGCGCTTGTAGCTCTCTCAGGTGAAAAAACCGGCCCAATAACCGGAGGGACGATGCTGGGGGTCTGCTACGGTGAGGAGAAAACCAGTGAGTTTTATTACGGAATAGCGGTTGAACTGCCCGAAGATGCTTCGGCAGGGAAATTTGAAATGATGGAGATACCTACAACTTCGTGGGCAGTGTTCGACTGCCTGCTGTCCAATTTTCAGGAAACTTCCGCCAAGGTATTCAGAGACTGGTACACGGCTACCGGACACGAACATACCGGCGGACCCGACCTTGAGGTATACCTTGATATGGGAGACGTGCCTGATGAAGAAATGAGGTGCCAGATATGGGCACCAGTAAAAAAGGATTAGTTATAAACTAGAACAGGGGAGGAGCAAATACTCCTCCCCTACTACCTTCTTCAGAATGTTAGCTAGTCTTAATCACAGGGATATAAAGCAGCACCTTATCATCTGCGCCGATAGTGTTGGGTGGGTAATATTCAAAACAACAAACATTCATATCATTTACCTTATACTTTTCATCATTCCATTCGGAAAAAATCCGCACATATGTCGGACCGATATTATCCACTTCACATTCGAATACGGCATATGTTGAGTCAGGTTGAACATGCCTGGTAAACACACTATCCGAATTTTCATAATTATCATCTACCATAATCCCCGCGATATAGTCCTGCATATTATTCTCATCCGGCGCTTCATTGATTCCGTAAAAACCATCATCGATAGAGTTGTCTTTTACTTTATCGTAGTTTTCCATGAATTCATTCCAGACTTCGGTGAAATACGGGACTTCCGATTTTATCCTCTTCTTGACTCCGATTATAGTAAACTGATCTTTGTTAATTAACGTATATTCCATTTAAGTTACTCCCTCTTGATTTCAAGCAAGAATGGAACTCTGGTATGTAATCTTAGCTATTTTTCATCCACCGGTATCCATACTTCATGATATTCAACCTGTTCGTCGAAATCGTATACCTCAAAGTCGCCTGATATCTTTGTACAGAAGCTGTAACCCGACTTCGGTAACCAGTTAACATAAACTCCATTTTCATATGTTACGGTTCCTTCTTCACCATTCTTTTCAGCAAAAATGGCAAATTTACATTCAGGCAGATTCTTGATTATCATGCCATATGGAATATCCTGAAAATCACTCACCTCGACTCCGCAGAAATAGTTACGGTGTGTGTTATAGCCTTCTTCATGCATCATCTGCCATTGCCAGAAACCGACATGTTTATTATTAATTCTATTTTGAATTTCATCCCGTCGATTCTTTATCTCAGCCCTCATGGCTTCCATCTTGTAGCCGAAATCTTCTTCCTCGCTAATATACATTTCAACCCCTACAAGCTTTAGTCGCTTTGTCTCGATTTTATCCGGCTGCATTTTTATCCTCCTTACAGGTAAGTTAGATAGGCTTTTACCGGTCTTAATACTAAATCTTCTGACATTCAGAGCAGAAGTATATGCTGCCTCCCTGGTAGGCTTCTTTAACAATCGTGCCGCCGCATACCGGGCAGGGCTGTCTCAGCGCCTTTTTACTCAGTTTGGTATGATATCCCCCCGGTATGCCGAACAGGTCTTTATCCGTATCTCTACCTCCCTGCTCGGTCATCTCTTTAAGGGTAGACTTGATAGAATATAAAAGGTTTTCTCTTTCATCAGCGTTGAGTGTTTCCATTCTCCGCTTCGGGTGAATTTTGGCATTAAAAAGGATATCCTGTAAGACACCGTTCCCAAGACCGGGTATCCTCTGCTCCGTGGCAAGGAATGCCTTTACACTCAGTTTCTGAAGCTCAGGGGGTGATATAAGCCGGGTAAAGTATGCTTCATTAAACTCATCTGAAAGAGGAGAAGGCTTTGATATCGCTGCATCGTAAAAACGATTATGGTACTCTCCTTCCTTCCGGCATGAGAACTCACCAACTATTTGAGCCGAGGCGCTGACAGCAGTACCATCGTCGAATTCCAGCAGGAGCTGGTGCTTCCTGGGATACTGTTCACCCTTTGCATGATATCTCAGGATCAGACCGGAACTGAGCAGGAGTACAGTATCGTCGGCATGCATTTCTACAAAACCTCCATGAGCTAGGACGGTGCTAACGGTTTTACCACGCAGTTGCGTTTCATAATCCTTTGGATCGCCATAATAAAACGCGAATTTATGCGGAGAGAATTCGGTGATTACTCCCGTTATCTTCTTGCCACTGACTGTCTCCTCAAGTTGCCTTGCCAGATTCACAGCTTCCGGTAAATCCATAATTTATTACCTCCTGCTTACGGGAATTTCTGACAACCGGCACAGAAGTAAATACCGCCCATATACGCCTGCTTGATGATGTTTCTACCGCATACAGAGCACAGTTTGCCCAGGCTGTTTTTACCAAGTTTGGTGATATATCCTCCGGATTCACTGAACAGGTCTTTCTCAGTATCCCTTCCGCCCAGTTCAACCATCTCTTTTAAAGTGGATTTCACAGAATTGAAAAGAGTTGTTCTTTCATCAATGTTGAGAGTTTCTATCTTCCGCTTCGGATGGATTTTTGCGTTATACAGGATATCCTGTAAGACACCGTTCCCCAGGCCGGGTATTCTCTGCTCTGTGGCCAGAAACGCTTTGGCGCTTAGCTTTTGTACTTCAGGAGAGGTGATAAGCCCGTTGAAGTATTTCGCATCAAACTCATCTGTCAATGGTGAAGGTTTCTCTCTGGCAATATCATAATACTTACTATCGAATTCACCTTCTCTGAAACACCATAATCCGCCATACATCCCTACGGAAGCGCTGAGAGAGGTATAATCTTCGAACTCTACCAGCATCTGGTACTTTCTGGGAAACTGTGCACCTTTCCCGTGGTACTTCAGGGAAACAAAGTCACCAAACAGGAGTATGGCATCACCGGCGTGGATTTCTACCAGGCCTCCGTGAGCGACAGCCATTTCAATAGTCTTTCCACGTAGCAGAGGATCATAATCTGCAGAATCACCATGATACCAGGCGAACTTGTGCCCTGAGAGCCCTGCAGTTACTTTCGTTATCTTCTTTCCGCTTATTGTTTTCGTGATTTGTTTTGCAAGATTCGTGGCTTCAGGTATTTCGAGCACTTGTATCCTCCTGCCAGGGCTGTCTTTTAAAGTACTGTACGATTGCCAGATAGAGGTTTCCGGGTATTTTCAACACTCCCAGTTTACAGAAATCGGGGACTTCAGCTTCGTGTACAAGAAGTGCTCCTTTATCCAGTGCCATCTTTTTGGATTTATCATAATCATCGACGTCTATATAGTTTTTGATGTGAGGTGGTACACCTCCCTGAACCATCCCTTCACTATACTGCACGATATTCATAATCGGCTGACCGTTATGCATAAGGTACGTATCTTCACCCTGTGTCGGCCATACCTCCCAACCAAACATCTCCTTCAGGAACTTGCTTGTTCCTTCCATGTCATTCGAAACATATTCTGTCCAGAACAGGAATTTGTACTGTTCATCATCGCCCATGATTTGCCTTCTCCTTTTTTCCTCACCGGGATCCAGACCGAAACCGGTGACTCCTGTGTAAGTGTGTCTGGTGGCATGAGGTCGAGTCGGGGTTTAGGAGTATCCAGTTCGTAGTCTGACCTTGGCAGCCATTGACGTAAAGCGTATTCGGTGGTATCACCAATATCACGCAGAGTGGTTTCGAAAACAGCGTAGTTCGAAGCAGGAATATCTCTTATGACCCATCCCTCAGGTGTCTTTGCATCATCTCCCACTGCCATTCCCGCAAGACACGTCCCTTTGAGAATGTCGGTTTCTGTAAAGCCGTACCAGACTCCATAGCATGTTCCGTCTATGCTGTATGGTTCGACTTCATCCCACCGCGACTCGAACCGGTTTAACCAGAGATCGTTGAAACCAGGATCAACCTCTTCTATCTTATAGGCATCATCTTCTACGCCAAGAACCCGGAAAAGGCCTTTTTCTTCGAATCTGGGCTCCATATTTGAATTACCCCCTAATTAGTAGCTGATCCCGGAAAACAAGTTCTGAAAATATTTTCTGACATTTTACGTAGAGGTATATGCTATCTCCTATTAAACAGGTGAGTCAAGAACAGTATACATCCTCGTAGCTGACATATGTATGTCACATTAGAAAAGATTCAAGCAGATATATTGAAACCAACATTTATATAAATGATCTTAGTAAGTCTATTACGCGATACAATGTAAATAAAAATTGGGATATCTACGTGTACTTATCACTATCTTTGTTCTCTGATCATTTACCACAAAGTCGTCTGACTTCCAGCCTAACAATGAAATATTATCCTTGCGCTGCAGATAACTTACGATTTCAGGACAGTAAAACCAATTGTTTCTATTATCGGTATAACATGAATATGGTAATTCTACTAACAAGAAAATGACGTTACTCGATTTACATTACTGGAGAGAGGTAAATGCCCTACAAGGTACCAATATGCTTAAAAAAAAGCCTTTTTTCATTCTCATCAGCATACATGAAAATTTATCATCCGGAAATGTCCTTTGCGCTGGGTGAAGTATATAAAGTATTATATCCCAACCGATAGTCATATACGATTTCTTACTATTAAGCCAAACTTATATCACGAATAACAAATTACCCGTGTATTGATAATTATCTTAGGAGCCGAAAGTACTGGATGGTTATATAAAAGGAGTTGACGAAGAAAAGTGGGCCGATCACCCGCGAATTAATACATCCAGGGGAGAATTACCTACGGAAGCCGGTAAGGTGACGCCGGAAATGCTGGAAAGAAGGAATTTCAGGATGAACAAACCGTTCATTCCTTCCGGTATATATTACAATAATGAAGCGACTGCCGATACGATACGGCACTATGTCGATGGTATCGGAGATACCAACCCGCTGTTTAGAGACGCCGCCTATGCTAAAAAAACGAAGTATGGCAGAATAATCGCACCGGGCACGTTCCTTTTCACTCACCAGTGGACAGCCACCGGAAGCGGTCTGACCGGGATACACGGCTGGTATTCTGGAGGTGACTGGGAATGGTACCGGCCGATTTATGAGGGCACTAAACTCGCCTCGGTGGCAATAATCCGCGACATGGAAATCAAGGAAGGCCGGATGGCCGGCAGCGGAAACATATATATCGATTACGGGGATATCGTCTATCTCAATGCCGAGACCGGGGAAATCCTCGGCAAGGAACTCTATCATATAGTCTGGGCGGAGAGAAGCGCCGCCGGTCACGCTAAAAAGGAACGCGGTCGACCCAAGCATACCTATACCAAACGGGACTGGCTGCAGATACTGGAAGCGTATGATCATGAAGAAATCAGGGGCTCCGAACCGAGGTACTGGGAGGATGTTAATATCGGCGACCGTGTCGGTCCGGTTATCAAGGAGCCGTTGAGCGTTCGGGATGAGCTTGTTTTCCTGATGGGTGCCGGTTCGCCCTATCTGAAAACTCATAAGAATGAATTTGATTACGAAGCCAGACATCCCCGGTTTCTTGAGTACGTAGAGGAAACTGGTGAAGCGGACGCACCTGAGTTGGTACATTATCTCGACCAGTTCGCCCGGGTGATAGGCGTTGAGAGGGCGTATGATTACGGCAACCAGAGGATGAGCTGGCTCTGCAACCTGTTTACCAACTGGATGGGTGATGACGGGTTTCTTTACAGGATGAGTGGAGACGAAAGGGCATTCAACATGATGGGGGATACTACGATCTTGGAAGGTAAGGTAGTCAGGAAATACACACAGGAAAAATGCTGCTTTGTCGATATAGAAGCATGGGCGAAGAACCAGACAGGAGAAGTTACGATGCCCCCGAACATCTCCACGATAATCCTTCCTTCCCATGAAAAGGGCTCGGTAGCTTATCCGGAACCTTCTCTACAGCTTATGGATGAGGTAAAAAGAGCCAGACCTTTGGATGAACTGAGATCTGAGGGGCTGATATAAAAGGAGATCGACATGGAATTTACCAAGAATGAAGCCAAGGAATGGGCGAAGAAGAATTTAAAGGGGTTGGAGGGTGTTATTCACGCGTCGTATACACCGGACCTTTCAGGACTGGACGAAGAAGGTATCAGATGGGATGTTAACTATCTGATCGCCAACAAGTTGAGTTGTATTCTCTGTGCTGTTGAAGCGAGCGCGATGACCTTTGAAGAGCGTAAACAATTCGTGGAAATAGTCTGTGATGAAGCCAGGGGCAAGATTCATGTATCGATGACCGTCCTTCAGAACACCGTTGAAGAAGACCTGGAAATACTGTCGTATTTCGAGAAGGCAGGTGGTACGTTTGCATTGATCGGTCATCCGGTACAGTTCTATCCCAGGTCTGAAGAAGAACTCTATCGGCAGTACAAGCTAATGTGTGATGCAACCAATTTACCTGTAAATTTCTATGCCGGTAGACTCCATCTTCGACACATGCACCCGGGTTTTTTTCCGCTGACTACACTTTCGAAAATAGCTGATATCCCGAATGTGGTAGGAATGAAACTTTGCGGTGGTGGACCTATCGGCTTTATGGTCGAAGCGTTTCGGCTGGTGGGGGACCGGGTGCTTGTCAACGATCCAGTGCAGATCAACTGGCCTATCACCATCCCGCAATACGGACAGCAGTGGGCAGGCGCCGGACCCTATGATGTATCTCAAACACCTGATAATCCTAAAATGGTGCCCATGTTCAACCTGTTTGTCGAAGGTAAGATGGATGAAGCGATGGATATGTACTGGGATTTCATGAGTGCCGTACCGGCTGGTGTAAACCTTGGCGGAAGTGCAGATTCCTATTTTAACACGGGAATCGTCGGTACTTTGCCTGATAAGTACGCACAGTGGCTGCTCGGTGGTAACGGTGGGATGGTAAGACAACCGATGGGACAAAGATTGTATGACTACCAGAAAGACGGAATTAGAGCCCGACTCAGTAGGCTTGGCGTTCCGTTACGTGAGAATGAGGAAGAATTTTTCGTCGGGAGGGTAAATTATGCTAAAGGGGCCAGGTTAAAGCAATATTAAGCAAATCATAGAAGGAAAAAAGAATTGCCCTGTTCTCTGTTCCACTCGATGAAATACATACTGGTTGGAGGAGAATAGTATGACGTTAGAGTTTACAAGGTCAGAAGCGAAACAATGGGCGAAGGAACATTATAAAGGGCTCGATGGCGTGTTAAGCCCCTCGTTCACACCGGACCTGAAAGAACTGGATGAGGAAGGTATCAGGTTCGATGTCCAGCACAATATCAGTAAAGGCATGTTCAGTATCCTTTGCCAGACCGAAGTATGCGCCATGACTTTCGAGGAGCGAAAGAAGTTCCTCGAGATCGCCTGCGATGAAGCAAACGGGAAAATATTAGTATCGATGTTCACCGGCATCGATACCATAGAACAGGATATGGAACAACTATCGTCTTCCTCAATATGGTGTCGTGCTGGTAACGGTAAATCACAGGCTTGGTCCGATCGGACTGTTTGCCCATCCGTCGCTTTCGAAAGAATCGCCAGAGGGTGTTTCAGGTAATTATCTGTTCCTGGACCTTATCGCTTCACTAAAGTGGATTCAGGACAATATCACAGCGTTCGGTGGTGATCCGGACAATGTCACTATCTTCGGAGAGTCTGGCGGCGGTGCCAAAGTAGCCATGATGATGTTATCACCTCTGGCGAAGGGATTATTCCACCGGGCTATCTGCGAAAGCGGTACTGTTCTTGCTATCCTAGAAAGTAAACCACTAGCAGAAATTGAAAACATCGGAGAAAAACTTTTTGAAAAGCTTGGCATTAACTCCCTAGAACAGGCACGTGCAATGCCTTTTCCCAGGATCCTTGAAGCCAACCAGTCAATAGAGCCACCTCGCATTCCAGGAACTCCTCCGAATTTTATCTGGGATGCCGCCGTAGACGGCTGGTTATTACCGGGTAATCCTAGAGAGTTATTTCAAGCCGGGTGCAGTAACCCGGTACCCCTTATCGTATCTGCCAACCTGGGAGAATTAACAGGTCCCGGTCAACTTATCATTCCATCGCTTGTCCCTGCCTATGTTGAAATGCTTGAATCCGTTATCAAACAGGGACACAACGGGTATGCCTGTATCTTCGACCAGGTACCTTCCAACTGGAGAGATGAGGGAGGTGTTTCCGTTCATTCCATCGAACTTCCGTATGTTTTCGGTGACTGGGATGATTCGACAGGATGGTGGCGGTCAATAGGGATGTTCATGCAGCAGTGCGGAGTCAAATCGATTACTCCGGAACTTTCGAGTACCGATAGAAAAGTATCAGGAACTCTGATGGAATTGTGGGTAAACTTTGCCAGGGCAGGTAAACCATCTGCGAAAAATGTACCCGACTGGCCAGTATATTCGAAATACACTGATACTTATTTAAATGTCGCTGATCCATGCGAAGTGCGAGACGGTTTTTCTAGAGTAGCTCAGTAATTTACTTTACCAGATTTCACATTAGTAATTATACTTACAGTTATCTTAACTGTATTTGCTGCAATCGTGCCTAATATAGTAAAAGCAGAAACCATGCAATTGGTCCAAGATACAGTTTATGAGACTATTGATAAGTTTATATTAAAAAATAGATACATACTATAGTTTCTCACTCGAAAAAGGGAAATGATAAATTTCCTCCGATTTCAAGATAACAAAGGTATAGTACTATATCTCAAGGAAAAGAGTCCGCATATATTCTTCGAATCCCATTTTATCCCAGAAGGAACTGGATATATTGTTTTTAGACGTGATTTCGAGTTCGATGCGATCCATGCCTTTCGACCTGAACCATTTCAGTATCTCATTGAACATCTTTTCGCCGACACCGCTTCGGCGGTATTTTTCGGTGACTGCCATGTGGTGGATGTAACCGTATTCAGTACGGGTGGAACCTCGTGGCGGGTCCTTTATTTCTGATATGGAGTAACCGATAATCTCGTCTCCATCTAGAGCGACCAGGACGAGACCTTTGTCCGATGCCATCAGCGGTTTCGTCTGTTCTTCCCGCTGACCGTGTTCTGCTCCTTCTTTCGGAATCCAGACAGGTTCGATATCTACATGGAATTGGATGAATTCCTTCCAGAGACGGGTTATATCAGGGATATGTTTTTCTTCTGCCTCGATGATCTTTATCAAGATTTTCTCCTTATTACTCGGGGCCACCGGGAATGAAGTACTGTGTGTCGGCATTAGGAAATACAGATATCCTGGAACCCGGCCTGTGATCTTTCTGCAGTATCGTTATCACCTCGTTCCAGTTGTTCGTCTGTATCACCTGCTCCGGATTCTTAAACCGATATGGGATTTTTGCTTCGGGAAATTCGTTATATATAATGAAGTTTTTTATATGAGGAGGAATTTCGATACCGAAGTAGGCATCACCTGCAATAAACTTGCCAAAATTATCGTACATGTAATGAATTACCTGGCCGGAGGGCGAACTCGAGATCAGCACAACGCTGCCTCCTTCCGGTTTTAACGCCTGCATACCGGGCTTTATCGCCACCATGAACTCACTGGCCTTGATGAAATTGTTGACAATGGCGATATCGGCATCGCGTGTATTCACAACGGCGTAATGCTTCTTTGCTTCATCGTAGGCAGCGTGGCAGGTGGGTTCGAGTGCTCCGGCGAAGACTTTCACCGTCTCACCCCGAGAGTTGACGAGTGTATTGATAAGCATATCGAGACCCGCCATCCCAGCGATTTCCAGGGCATCGGTATGTAGAGGATTCCCATCGAGTGTATCGTAAGGACTCATACCACCTCCCCGGTTTCCCATTTGCCATTGCTGGTGTGTTACCGTATGATGCGAGCGTATGGATTCATACGAAGACACTCCGGGCATAATTATCTTACCTCCGCCGCTGAGTCCGACTATACCGTGCGGTACCACCTGACCGATTGCGATTTTAAGGTCGCATTTCATCACTTCACTATTTACCGATACTTTCGTCATGTAGCTGCTGGTACCTATGTCGGTACAATTCAGAAAAGGGCAATGGTTGTACACAGGATAATTTGCAACGGTATCAGCCCCCACTTTCTTTGCCATAGAAGTCCAGTCGAGAGCCTGGTGATTTCCAAGGGCAGCAATGAACCGTATTCTGTCTTTCGTAAAACCGGCATCCGCCAGATCCTTCAGGATATGAGGGATTATTTCATATACCTTTGTATTACGCGTCATATCATCGAAAATGATTACCGCTTCGTGCCTTGCCTTCGCCAGTTCATGCAGAGGCGGCATACCCATTGGTGAATCAAGAGCGGCTTTTATTTCATCGTCGGAAAGAGCAGGTTTATCATATCCAGCTATTCTATGTTCGGTTATCTGCCAGTCATCAGGGAAGGTAAAATCTACTACTTTTTCATTGAACCATACGTATTGAGGTAAACGTACTGTCTGTGACATTGAACCTACTCCTTTTTCTATAACGCTGTATATAAGGGAGATTTTTTATTACAGGACTTTGCCCGATTATATCATGGTTTCTTTCTATTCAACCTCTGTTCCTCATCTTGCTTTTTTATAATCGATGCGAATATCATTGATTAGGTTAAATCTGTTTTCAGGAGTAGAATTATGCCGGAAGGTTCTTTAATAAAGGAAGTATACGCACGGGAGATATTGTCTGGAAGGGGACATCCTTCCATCGAAGCAACCGTAATAACGGAGAACGGAGCAACAGGAGTTGCCGAAGCTACGGCAGGTCTGTCTGTCGGAGAGCATGAAGTACAGTTCGCCTACGACGGGGGAGTGCGATACCACGGACTGGGAGTATTGAAAGCCGTCAAGAACGTCTCCGACATCATTGCTCCCGCGCTCAAGGGAGTGGATGCTTCCAAGCAGTGGAAGGTTGACGAGATCATGCTCGAACTGGACGGAACTCCGAACAAGGCTAATCTCGGTGGTAATACCACCGCCAGCGTTTCCGCCGCGGCACTAAAAGCTGGCGCTGCCAGCCTGGGTATTTCTCTTTACCAGCACATCGGCGGGATTAACGCCTGCATATTGCCGGTTCCAGGAGTAGGTATATTGAACAGTCTAGAAAGATACGGCGGTAAACCGATTCATGGAGATAAACCAAGCTATTCCTTTATGGCCTACGGCTTCGATACCTTTAAGGAAGCCTGCTACGCCACCTGGGAGATACAGTCGGTGTATCTGAAATTGATTGAAGAACGTTTTAACATGAAGGTCATCGGGAACTTCAGGGTAATAATCCCTGCGGGCGTCGTTGAGCACGAAAGAGAGATCTGGAATGTGATGACGGAAGCTATCGAAAAATCAGGATACACGGACAGGATGGGTATCCAGGTAGATGTAGCTGCCGGAACCTATCACAACAAGGACAAGAATGTTTTCGAGTACTTGTACTCGAAAGAAGACAAAACCAGGGATGACCTTATCCGTCTTTATCATGACATGGTGAAAAATTATCCGTTTGTCATTCTTGAAGACCCGCTTGACGAGGATGATTTCGAGGGTCATGCTATCCTGACAAAAGAGCTGGGTATCCAGGTTGTCGGCGACGACCTTTTCAGCACCAATGTCGAACGACTGAAACAGGGGATGGCGGTCGGTGCCTGTAACTCAGTGCTGCTTAAGGTGAACCAGGTAGGATCGATAAGTGAAGCATTCGATACGGTAGAGATGGCCTACCAGAAAGGGTACAGCGTCATGCCCTGTCCCAGCAGAGGAGAAGGTGCCGATATCGCAGATTATTCGGTGGGTATCAATGCCACCACCATCAGGGAGAGCTCGATAGGTCCGACAGCAAACAGGCTGCAGCAGATCGAGGAAGAACTGGGCAGTCACGCAAAATTCCTTGGTAAAGACGCTTTCAAACGCGGGGTAACTATCCCTCAAATGAATTAACAAGAGAATTTCAATGATCATAAAGAATCTTGACGAATTATTATCTCACGGTAATATCGAGGGCCGACGGGTGGTACTAGATATTATGGAGACCGCTCTTGCCGCGCCGGATCCTTATGAAAACACCAAAAAGGTTGTCAGGCTGGATGGCAGCAAGCTCATCATAGGAAATCCTGAATTCTCCGAGCCGGCAGGACAGGAACCGGTCGAATACGATTCGAATGATGTAAAAAACATCTACGTCGTTGGTGGGGGAAAGTCTGTCCAGAAGATAGCCCTGGCGCTGGAAGATGTCCTGGGAGATCTGATAACCGAAGGACAGATCAACACGAAAAAAGGCGACGAGATAATCTGCAGCCGGGTTAACGTCACTCTAGCCGGGCACCCCATGCCCGACGAAGACAGCGTCAAAGGCGCCACCCGAATGCTGGAGATAGAAAAAAACGCCGGTAAAGGCGATATTGTCTTCTATGTCACGTCCGGAGGAGGTTCTGCTCTCAAAGCATTGCCTGCTCCCGGTATATCACTCGAAGACCTGAGAGCTATCTACCAGATACTGTATTTTGGCTGCGGCGCCAGCATGCCGGAAGCGAATGCGGTCAGGAATCTGCTGACCGTGGTCAGGATGAAGCACGTAAAATATGTGAAAGAAGCCACCCTGGTCAAGCTGGAAGCCACCGAATTACCGTTGAAATTACACGGGCATACCTTCTTCGATCGCACTTTCGGCAGCGAATATGAKCGTGCGATTTACGTATTGAAGAAGTACGAAATATGGGATACCGTACCGGCTTCYGTMMGGGAGTTTCTGGAGAAAGCCGATCCTCAATWYTTAAATCCTACACCGGAAGAATWCGCCCAGAGRCCKTACCTTCCTTTCAGGRTAATGGGRCCGGAATACCTSCTGAAYGCGGCCGAAGCCCGGGCGAAACAGTTGAACCTGAACACAGCTGTCCTGGCTACCAGCATGAACGACATCGAAGCACAGCCCACCGGCGAGATACTTGCCTATATTGCCCAGGAAGTAGAAGCAATGGGGAGACCGCTGGAACCGCCTTGTGTCTTTATCTGCGGTGGCGAGGTAGTGGTACGAACCGATGGAGAGACTGGCCTGGGAGGAAGAAACCAGGAACTGGTGCTTGCCGCATCACGCAGGATTACCCGCAGCGAAAATATTGTAATCGGCTCGGTTGATTCCGATGGAACGGATGGGCCGACCGAAGTGGCCGGGGGTATCGTTGACGGGATGACAACAGAAAGAATTCGGGAGTCAGAATACGACCTTGACGAGGAAATGAAACATCATAATACGTACGCGGTTCTGGACGCGCTGAGTGACACGATAAAAACCGGGAATACCGGCAATAACGTCAGGGATCTCCGAGTTGTCTATATAGGGAAATCTTAATACTCAAATAATACAACCGGTTTTCAGCTTATCAAGAATAATTATGTACTACAATAGTAAAGGATTGATTTCAGCGTAGGATTCATTGCTCATCGAACAAAAGTCTCGGGATAAATATCCGCTTAAAAGTTAAACGGTTATCCGATTAATCCGGGAATGAATTCAAGGAACGTGCCTGCATCCTCTTTATTGAATCGCATAAATTCCCGTAGAAGTAAGTAGATAGCAGAATCAATCCTGTTACATAGAATAGATATTCTTCATGCGAATTATAATACCCCGATACCTGTCTGATTTGAGTTGATTAACCAGTAACTGTCACTTCGTATTAACACTCAAGCACGTGGTTCTATCGATAAATATTACGGACACTCAGATTGTTACCTTTCTATTTTAAAGAAAAAGGGAAGTAAGTATTAATACGTCCATATGGGCATCCCGGTGTTTCTCAAGTTCCTACCTTTTAAGTATTAGTTAAATTTTTTTATTATGGTATAATTCAGTCACGATGAAACGCTATAACGATTACGATGTTTTTGCCTGGCTTTATAACCGGGAACTTGGATGGTACAGCAGTATTATTTTCCCTTTTCTGAAAATAATCGCCGGAGATAATCTCCCGGATGGAGCTAGGATTCTCGACCTCTGTTGTGGTACAGGGCACTTAGCAAAAATCCTTTGTGAAAATGACTATCACGTCACAGGTATCGATGGTTCTGCCAAGATGCTTCAATATGCCAGAAGGAATGCTCCTGCTGCCAAGTTTTTTCTAGGTGATGCTCGAAGTTTCAAATTGTCTGCTGAATTTGATGCCGTATTTTCTACTTTCGATTCATTAAACCATGTCATGACTCTAACGGAATTAGAGCGAGTATTCAAAAATGTCTATACTTGCTTAAACAAAGGCGGTATATTCATTTTCGACATGAACATGCAAGAGCATTTCGAGACTAGGATGAAAGAGGGCATTAATAGTATTTTTGAAAAACCAAAATATTTGTATATTATGCGTACCGAATACGATGAAGAAAGGAAACTGGGTAAGTATACAGTAACGATATTTCAATCTGAAGATAAATTCTGGAAACGCTCTGATATAGTCCTCTATCAGACATGGTATCCGTTAGAAAACATAGTGTTCTCGCTAGGAAAGACAGGATTTACTGCTATTAAGACACATGCTTTCACTCACCAGCGTGAACTTCAGGAAGTTAATGAAAATTCTGATAGAGTTTTCTTTTACGGTCAAAAACCCTAGATACTTCCGCTTGGTGCGATCATTTACTATCATACAAAATAGCGAAATGTAAAATGCTTGAAAAGTGTGGATCTGAATAATCAATATATGAATACTATCTTGATTGGATGATGGTATGTTTCCTCCATGATAGCAACGTACCAGATGAAGTTGGAAATATGTATTGAAACAAATTATCCCTGAGTCTCAATAATATAGTAAATTGTTACGCTCTAACAAAATGAAGGGTTGGATATACCTATTAGGTATATATCCAGCCCTTCATATCCAATTAAGTATTAGTTATAAAATTCTAGCCTTTACCAATTCGGAACATCTTGGTACCACATGACGGGCAGGTACCCTGTGTGGCAGGTTTACCATTCTTCATAGTAATAGCTTTGGCGTCTTTCATTTCCCTCTTGGCCCGGCATTTTACACAATACGCTTCCACGATCTTCTCCTTTATTCATCTCTTTCTAGCTATATCAAGATAAAACTACCTGCCTAGTAACCCATTTCTGTCTTCAGAGCCTGGTCGACCCAGTAGTATTTCAGGAAAAACGCGACTTGTCCCTGACCGTAGGTATTTTTCATCCAGGGCCACCAGAAATTGTAGGAGTAAGGTTGCGGGAACGGTATCTTGAAAGCATTTTCTATCAGGTAGGGTCTTATTTCTTCCACAGCCTTATAGGCGGCAGGCCAGTTGACGTATATGTTATCCTGCGTTTTCGCAAAGGCGGCTTCGATTATCGGATCCGGTGTCCCGTCAGGATCGGTACGGCTGGCAAACTGAGGTCGGTTATCACCCCGGTAGTAGCCGAAGTAGGTATAGAGTGAAAACCCGAATGAGCCTACAGTGCCGCCTGAGAAGGTCCCATAGAACATATCATCCCAATCGAAGGAACGAGTGACCATAGGTGTAAGCATACTCCCTTCGATGGGAACAATATTCAGTTCGACGCCTATCTCAGCCCACATGTTTTTAACGATAGCGCACTGGTCAGCCATATCCGTCGGAGCACTGGGCACCAGTACGTCGGTCTTGAAGCCGTCAGGGTAACCGGCGTCTATGAGAAGTTGTTTTGCCTTTTCCGGGTTGTAACTGTAAAGCTCCTGGACCGACTGCGACATCGAACTCAGCGGCTTATAGCCTACGCCCGTGAAGTTGCGATTAACAAGGACCGTGTCTTTTTCGGCTTTACCACTGAAGTAGTCTCTGACAATAGTGTCATAGTCGACAGCCAGCATCAATGCCTGGCGTACCTTCTTGCCGTTTTCGTTTAAAGTCCAAGGTTTGGTCGGGTCGTCGAGCCTTAAATTAAAGGCATGAGCGTTACCAAACCCATCACTAAGATATTCCAGGTACTCCAGATCGGGGGCACTGCTCCTCAATTCTTCGAACTGGTCGTAGGTAGTAGGACCATAAAAGTCTATTTTTCCGGTGCGTAATGATGCGAGGGCAGTTGACGCGTCCGGTATGACCAGCCTTTTAACTCCGTCTGCGTAAGGTAGTTGATCACCCTTACCGGGACCGACAGGATTTTCGCCCCAGTAGTTCGGATTTCGGCTCATAGTAACTGAGGTGGCTGGAACCCAGTCCTCCAGAATCCAGGGACCTGTTCCCACGGCAGTATGCCAGTCATTAAGGTCACCGTAGGTCTGAACGATCTCCGGTGGATACATGTAACCATAACCTCCACCTTCGATCACCCACCACTGGGCGGTAATCGGCTGCACCGGTGTCGTGAAGGTTACTTCCCACGGACCGGTCTTCTCGATCGTGAAAGCCGCTGCACAACGTGGCTGCAACACCTGTATCGCCCCGTCAGGACTGTGGACATTCCTTTCATACACCCAGGCAACATCGTCGGCAGTCATTTCACGGCCTCCGACCAGGTCTCCAGCTTCAGTATCAGGTTGTTGATAGTGTACTCCCTGCCGTATGTGGAGTATCCAGGTTTCCGGATCGGGTTTCTCCACACTTTCAACCAGCTCTCCACCCATCTGGGCTTCAGGACTTGCTACAGCAAGGTTAGTGAATTCCCCGGTGCCGGCCGGACCCCTTGCCCAATCGAACTTCAACAGTTGCTCGTGGGACCACCACAGGACAAGACCGCCCATCATCATTTTGTTGGCAAAGCTGTCACAGCACTGCGGATCGACAGCTTCCCTAACGGTAATAGTGCCGCCGTATTGCGGTTTGTCAGAGGTTGTACCGTCTGGTTTTGTAGTCCCATTAGTATCTTCATCACCACCGCAAGATACCAGTATTAGTGACACTACCATCAAGCAACTCAAAACCAGCCAAACAGTCTTTTTCATAATCCCTCCTTTTATAATTATTTCTCCAAACCAGATAGTAAAAAATTAAGGATTCATTATTTACCACTGAAATGGAGACACATATAAAAACATATTATCTCAAAATAACACCTCCTCAACGCTGATCTTACCACAATACCCGATTACCTTCGAGGCTCCGCAGGCGGAAGTAGTATGGTTACAAAACAAGCTGATTTGAGTTACCAATATTCTCCATCCTAATTTCTCCTGGCAAGGCCAGCTCAACTCTTTTTTGATATTCTTTTAACCTTGTTGACTCTTATGTTTCCGAATCCATTTGAAGTGAAAAACAGAGTAATAAAATGACACCATCAACCATTATACCAAGTGATCTTTGGTGCCTGAATTCTCATCATATACACCCCTAACAATTTGAAAAGGTGAAGAATTAAAAAAGTACCGTTCTCATATAATTTATACAGGAGTGTTAAATTTTAGTTCTTTTACTATGTGATGTCAAATATATTGACTTTTACATATTTAAATTATAAGATGGGTTTCACATTTGTAACTTACTAATAAAACATACCTTTACCATTTTCCGCCTTCTCCCTAAGGAGGTGATTGTGATGAGATTAAAGGCATCGTAAATCAGTATACATGGTGAATTACGATGCCTTTTTTGTCTATGATGTACCGGGAAAAAGGATAATGTTAGCAATAATGATTAATAAACTTACTTGAACAAGGTTAGCCTTGCCCGGAGGAAACAAGGATGCTGAGTATTGACAGCGAATATCAGCCTAATTATGAGCCATACCTTCCCGTATCCAGAGCCTTGAGGGTGATCAGGATCAGCGACAGGGCTAGACGAAGAACCGATTTTCACAACACAAAAGGAATTCTCAAACGATATAGGTGGTAGGACAAAGGTATCTGTGACCGGAGCTTGAGATGGGTCTTTGGAGTTATATAGTTAGAAGAATCTTGCTATTAATACCCACTATCTTCTTGGTGACCATCATTGTTTTTTTACTATGCCGCTTCCTTCCGGGTGACGTAATAGAACTGCTATTAACTCAGATGCAATCGCAGGCTGGAGGTAGCGGAGCAGAGATTGACGTTGCAGCTATTCAACGGGCTCTTGGATTAGATGTACCAGTCCATATCCAATACGGTCGATGGTTAGGCGTTCTTCCCTTCCCCGACAAAGGTTATGATGGTATTTTCCAGGGCAGCCTCGGATATATGTTTCAAAAACAAACCCCCATAGTAGATGAATTTCTTGAGCGATGGCCAGTAACCTTGGAACTTGGCATTTTATCCATAATAATTGGAGCATTTATAGCTCTACCTATAGGTATACTCTCGGCAATACGGCAAGATAGCTTTGTCGATTATGGAGGTCGTTCCTTTGCTATTCTTATGATGTCCCTACCTAGTTTCTGGTTAGCAACTATAGTAATAGTTTACACTTCAAAATGGTTTGGTTGGACGACGAGATTGGAGTATATCTCGTTTATCGAGAATCCGGTTGAAAACCTTAAAATGTTTTTACTCCCGGCACTTCTCATGGGCTCTATGATGACAGGAATAATTATGAGATTAATCCGCACCTCGATGTTAGAGGTGCTAAGGCAGGATTTCATCAGGACTGCCTGGTCAAAGGGGCTATCGGAGAGGACTATCGTCTTAAGGCATGCTCTAAAGAATGCATTTATCCCGGTAATTACCGTGTGGGGAGGGATGTTAGGGACATTAATTGGAGGTTCAGTTGTTATAGAGCAGATATTTTGTCTTCCTGGACTGGGTCGTATGGTGTTAACTGCTCTCAATACCAGAGACTATCCGACAATTCAAGCACTGAACCTGATTATCACTACTT
This sequence comes from Dehalococcoidia bacterium, assembly GCA_011191975.1. Lineage (GTDB taxonomy): Bacteria > Chloroflexota > Dehalococcoidia > Dehalococcoidales > UBA2162 > MGML01. The sequence goes on along the minus strand of DUFA01000118.1, from coordinate 9,419 downwards.
TCGTGATGGTAAATAATCTAGTTGTTGACGTAATGTACGGAATTCTGGATCCCAGAATTCGTTTTGATTAGACATGCTGTGGTGGAAAATATGAGTCTCGATATTACAAGGACAACCGAAATAGCAATAGGAATGTCAAAGAGACGCCCGTTTATGCTTGATCTGGTTAAGAGGCTTTTCAGAGAGAAGCCACTGGGCGCCTTCGGCTTGGTGGTAGTTCTGATTTTGCTTTTTGCCGGCATCTTTGCTGACCAGCTGGCCCCTTATGCCATGAACGAGATTCACCTTAGCGATAGGTTGCTTCCGGTATTTTCGCCTGGATATTTTCTGGGTACGGACCACCTGGGCAGAGATCTGCTTAGCAATATTATCTACGGAGCTCGCATATCTGTGATCATAGGTCTTTCAGCTACTGCTCTTCAACAGGTTATAGGTATAACCATTGGCGGTACTTCAGCTCTCATTATGGGTAAATATGACCTCATCGTGCAGAGAATTGTTGACGCTGTGAACTCTATCCCGCCATTACTGATCCTCCTCACAGTTATGGGAATAGTTGGGCAAGGAATGATACAGATCATACTGGTTTTAGGGATAACTGGTGGCATCAGGGATGCACGAATAAACAGGAGTGCTGTTATCGCTCTTAGAGAGCATACTTACGTGCAGGCATCAGACGTAATTGGATGTTCTTTTTTACGAAAATTTATTAAGCACATCATACCTAACATTATGTATATCGTAATCATCGGTTTTTCAATCGGAATCGGGGGTAACATTATGCAAGAGGCTACCTTAAGTTTTCTTGGCTTCGGTGTACCACCCGGTGTGCCAAGTTGGGGGGCTATGATAAGTCAGGAGGGACGTGAGTATATAGAATTGGCGCCCCAGTTGGCTATATGGCCTGGTCTTGCACTCGGCCTTGTTATTTACAGTTGCAACATGCTGGGAGATGCACTAAGAGACTTGCTGGATCCAAGATTAAGAGGTGGTCTTGGACGATATACCATCTCGAAGAAGCGGCTTGAAAAGATAAAAGCGAGGGTAGGAATATAGCACACAGATCTTAAATAACAAACCAAAAGGTACTATCATAAATCGACTAACCAGTAAATATCACGTAAAAACCTAGATGACCAAGTTTAAGGTTGAGATAGTCAAAGGAGGTGATGTGTTTGATAAAAAGAAAACGTAACTTGTTGAATATTTTGTATATATGTTAATACTATCCAGATCATAATAAGACGGAGGAAAAGGTATGAAAAAGATTGTATGGGCGGTGGTGAGTTGTTTAATGGTGCTATCTTTAGTAGTGGCTTCATGTGGTGGGGAAGAGGGAGTTAAAGAAGATGAAGATGAAGGAGTTGTGATTCCCTCCTCCGATGAACCGCAATACGGAGGTACGATCACTATGCGACTTGGTAGTGATATTACCGTTTTTGATATGTATTGGGCGTTCCTGACCCCGCTACAGGGAATCGATGGCCTTTTCATGTATGACTACACAATACCTGAGAAGGACTATGATATCTACAAGTGTCTTGCCTCAATGGATACCCCCACAACAGTGGGTACCAAGAGCTTGCCCTGGCTGGCTGAGAGTGTTGAGCAGACCGATCCTGTCACCTGGATTGTACACCTTCGTGAAGGAGTTCACTGGCAAAATAAACCGCCGGTAAATGGCCGGGAATTTACTGCCCACGATGTCAAGTATCACTTTGACCGGCTGCTCGGTATAGGTTCTGGTTTTACAGAACCAAGCCCGTTCGCCATGATAGTTGCATTTCTAAATCTTGAGTCCCTGGAAGTCATTGATAACTATACGATTGTTTGGAAGTTTAAAAAGGAATCCTTTACAAACCGAGACGCAATTATGGGCATGGGCCAGTCGATACATGGTTATGTAGCTCCGAGGGAAGTGATAGAGGAGTATGGGGATGGAAATGATTGGAAACGTGTTATAACCACCGGAGCCTATATACTTACCGACTACGTCACAGAAAGCGCTGCAACCTATGAGAAGAATCCTGACTACTACCTCAATGACTATCGTTTTCCAGGAAACAAGCTACCCTATTCCGACAAACTCAAGCAGTTGGTTATACCAGACAACTCCACGGCCATAGCTGCACTGCGGACAGGTGAAATTGATCTCTTATACCCTCTAGGATGGGAACAATCGGAAATGTTAGAAACGTCAAATCCCGAGTTAGAACAATATTACATTTTTGACAGTGGTGGTGCCATAAACTTCAGATGCAATAAAGAGCCCTTTACTGACATAAAGGTACGAATCGCCTGCCAGAAGGCTATGGATCTTAAAGCAATAGCTGAGGACTTCTGGGGTGGCTATCCGGATGGTAATCCTATGGGGTGTATGGGATTATACGCCGAGGACTTTGTAGTCCGGTACCAAGAATGGCCTCAGGATCTCAAAGATGAGTTTACCTATGATCCAGCAGCAGCAAAAGAGCTTCTGGCTGAAGCCGGGTATCCCAACGGCTTTAAGGTAACCTGCATGGGATCGCTCGGTTTCGGAGCTTTTGATCTTGATTTACTCCAGGTAGTTAAAGCCTACCTGCTTGACATCGGCGTCGATATGGAGATTCAAACAATGGACCCGGTTTCTGCGTCGGCCTGGCTAAGTGAAGACAAGGATGTGATGAACGTCGGAGGTACAACCGGTGTGAATTGGCCCTGGATCCATGCTTTCGCCCGGGATTACACCCCGAACCCTTCGAACTATTGTAATAACAATGATCCCGCTTTTAATGCGTTGTACGATAGCGCATCTACTGCCTCTACTCCAGAGGAGTTGCAGAGGTTATCACGAGAAATGTACCTGTACGACCTTGAGCATCACTGGCGAATTTACCTGCAGCCAGCACCTCGGTTCACCGTCTATCAACCGTGGCTGAAAGGTATTTCTGGTGAAAATTTGCACGCCGACTTCCTCAGGGTCTTCGTGCTTCACTGGTGGGTAGACCAGGACATGAAGGAAGCTATGGGAAATTAGACGACTAAATCGGATTTTTGATACAGAAGAGGGTAAAATGTCGGAACTGTGGGAGATACTCACGTATCTCCCACAGTCTGGATTCTGAAGAGGAGACAATGGATTATGGTTGAAACAAAATATGGTAAGTATATTTACAAGTATGACTCCGAATTCCAACATCCTCTTGGCCCAATGTTAGCCCGTATGGACAATAATACGTTTCAGGGATGCCAGTTTTATATGGTGCATTGGATAATGCCGGGAACAGATACTCATTTCGAAGATAGACCTTATGCAGGCCATCCTCCACATATACATAGGGATGCTGAATTATTGTTCCACATTGGCACAGATCCTGATAATCCAATGGATCTTGGAGGAGAAGCAATCCTCTACCTTGGTCCAGAACTGGAGAAGCATGTGATCAGCGAGACCTGTGTCGTATGGATTCCACCTAATTTCATTCACGCTCCCTGGAGACCAATTAATACAAAAAGACCATGGATATTTATCGAGGTGAATCAGGGTCCGCTTCATACCGAAAAATCGTTCAGGCAACTATTACCCAAAGAAGAACGAGAAAGTACGGACTGGGCGAACAGATGGAAGGATGAAGGCTACGATTAATATTATGTGATATCGACTAATATGCCAAGGAGACGATTATGGCTTATACAATAAATGTACAAAAGTGTCTAAAGTGTGGTATTTGTGTAAAAGGGTGTCCTGAAGGAGCGATAGTTGTTGTTGATCAGGTTACGGAACCAGATGGATTAGTGCTCTATACCACGAGAATTGACGAGATGAAATGCACCGATTGTGGAGTCTGCGTTTCTGAAGAATGGTGGTGCCCTGCTCAAGCGATAACGAAAGCGGATACAACGGAGAAAGTCCATACTGTATAGTCAACAATGTCGAAAACATCGAGTGATGCTGGTTTCATTACGCTCATTAAAGTATAATAACTGGCAATAAACACCGGCCTGTCCAAGTGATGCGTGACTTGAGAAGGCTGAAACAGAAAGAGGTGAATAATGACGAAAAATGATGTGTATGAAAGGATAGCAGAGATATTCGAATACCCGGGCTCAAAGAACTTAATCAAGTATTTGAAGATACTTTTTAAGCCTGAGGAGGGGGAATTACTGCTTGAGTTCCTCGAACCTGTAACCTGCGAACAGGTAGCGAAAAGGCTGAATTTAGACGAGAAAGTACTCTCTGAAAAACTCGCAGATTTTAAACGCAGAAGGTTGCTGTTCAATAAACACGATGAATATCTGTTCCATCTGGCAATGCATGGATTTTTTGCCCGTATTGCGAAAGCCAAAAAGGAGGATATACCCGAGGGATTCTGGAAAGCCTGGGATGATTTCATGCCTGAAGTAGAAGAGAAGATGATAACCCGCAGTATAAAAGTAGCTGAAAAGGTTCCGGTAGGAGGGATAATGACCAGGATAGTACCAGCCCGTTTGGCCATCGACTCCAATCCCAACATCAAGCCGGAGGATATTCTGCCGGAAGAAGATATACATGCGATGCTGCGAAAGAAAGGGAGTCAAGAGATTATAGCCGTCAGTGATTGCGACTGCCGTGTAAGAGCACAAAGGTGTGATAGACCGGTGTACAATTGCTTTGAGTTCGGTAAATACGCGGAGTTTAATCTCAACCAGTCATACAGCCTGAAAGTGATATCGATAGAGGAAGCCATAGCTATCTCGGACGAGGCCGAAAGAGGAGGACTGCTCAAGAGTGGTGGGATTAGAATGGAGAACGGAGGAGTACTCTGCCATTGCTGTGATTGTTGCTGTAACGTGATGGGAGCAACTATAAGACATGGTGTTGCTCATCAGTTACGGAATCCAAGCCGCTACCGGGCTAGAGTAGATAGTGAGTCGTGTATCGGTTGTCAGGAGTGTGTTGAGCGTTGTTTCTTTGGTGCTATCGATATGATGAAGGTTCCTGGCTCTAAAAAACTCAAGGCGTTTGTCAATGAAGAAAAGTGTATGGGATGTGGACTCTGTGTTCTCGGGTGCGAATCGAAGGCAATGATCTTCGACCTGGTGAAGCCGCCCGAGTATCTTCTAGATGAACATGAGCAAGGGATGTCTCCATTTAGCGATGAGGCAGCACCTGTATGGCGTTCCTTTACTTCGGCACCCTAGAAGTCGCGGATAGACTCTTTAATATGAACAGCGGTAATCACCAGAACTGGTAACGACCTACTCAACGAGTACGACAAATATATTGGTATGGTAAGTTTAAACCAATTTGGTCTAATTGTTATGGTTCATTTTTCATGTATATAATAACAGCCAAATTTGGTTAAAAATTATGCATGAACAGAATATATGCGAGTCACTTTTAGCCCTGGCTGTAAAGCATGCAGAACAGGCGCATGCCACCAGGATTCTCAGGATATATCTTGTCGTCGGTGAATACTCTGGCGTTGTCGATGAGTCTGTTGAATTCTATTTCAACTTCCTCAGTAAAGGCACAATCGCCGAAGGTGCTGATATTGAGTTTATGCACATACCGGCGCAATTACGCTGCCGTAACTGTGATACCATGTTTGTTCCTGAACAACTCAACCTCCACTGTCCCAATTGCAACGAACAGCAGGTTGAGATTGCCTCGGGAAAAGAAATGTACCTCGAAAGCCTGGAGGTAGAATAATCAGTAATAATAGTGACAAATACTTCACTTTGAAGTTTCATGCAGATGAGAGTATATTACTCTAACATGATACGATTTACGGCCTGTTCCCGGCAAAAAAAATGACCGTGCAAGTCAGTAATATAAGGAGGATTCTATGGCAGAAAATGATATATACACCGAACTGGCTGAGAAACTCAAAGCCCCTCTATCGGAACGCTTCCTCGCTATCCTGCATGAGATGTTTACGCCTGAAGAGGCAAGCGTTTGCCTGGAATTGATTATTCCAGGCACCGTAGAGGATCTCAAGACAGCGCTTGGTTATGACGAAACTACTCTGATCAATATTCTTAATAGCCTTGTCGACCGCGGAGTACTTACCCGCGGAAAAACACTATTCGCTTTCCATTCGAGTCTGCTGGGTTTCCACCATGATCTCGCGGACACCGGTGTCCATACCGGTCCGAACGCCCTTCCCCAGAAGGTAAAGGACTTATGGGCAGACTTTTTCTACAACGAATGGGCTGAGATCTGGGTCAAGTCAGCCAGCGACAGGAAAGCTGCCGGAGGGCAGGGTATTATGCTGACCCCTGCTATCGGTGCTCTTGAAATCAGCAATATCCCCGATGATGATCTTGTCCCCCAGGAAAACTGGAAAATGCAGATAAAACTTGCCAAGAGAAGAATAATCGCTCCTTGCGGTTGCCGGGTACTCTGGGGCAAGTGCGACCACCCGCTGATGACCTGCTTTGCCGGATTCGATAACTCTCGCGGTATATATTATCTGGACAAGCCGGGACGATTGCTTAAGGAATATACCGAAGAAGAAACTCTTGAAATCGTCCGTCAGAATGAAGAAGCCGGTCTTATACACTGGGGAGTATGCTACTGCTGTGCCGACGCCTGTGAAATGCTCCATTCGTACACCAAATATGACAGGCTCGATCTTGTAGAACCCAATCGATTTCAGGCAGCGGTAGATGAAGAGACCTGTATCGGCTGCCAGGACTGTGTCGAGAAATGCCCGTTCAATGCAGTAGAAATGGTAAAGGTTCCCGGATCCAAGAAGCTCAAGGCATCCATTATCGCCGAGAATTGTAAGGGCTGCGGCGTTTGCGTTGTTGGCTGTAAACAGAAAGCTCTGAAACTCGAGATAGTCAGGCCGAAAGAATACATGAAGGCCCGTGAATTCAGGTTCCCTGCTCCTGAACCGAGTAAATCAGGACGCCGCATTCCAGTCAATGCCCCAATCGGTCCTTACGGCGGCTTTTACGAGCTTGGGTAAACGTTATACCTGTTGTGAAGAGTGATTCCAACATTGAATTATACGTTTTTTCGTGCAGGATATTTAACATTTCATCATACTGTTCAAGATACTTGGAAATCACATTGAGATGGACTGTGATCCGGGAAGGATTCGCACTTGCTAGAGTTGGTACAGAAATAATGAATTGAAAAATAAATACTGAAAAGAAACTCGAACTGTGAAATATATTCTTGTATTGCGAAGAAAGGTAAAATATTTATAGTATCAACAGTATCAAAAGCATCGTGCAAAACAAAAAAAACTCACCCATAATACTTCTGCTGTTATTGTGAAAAATAAGGGGGGAACTTAGTAATGCAGACAGGTGATTTTACCACGTTAATCAAGTCCCGTCGTTCTATTAGAAACTGGCAGGATAAACCAGTGCCAGAACAATTACTACTCGATGCCATTGAACTCGGTACCTGGGCACCAAATGGAGGTAACCAGCAAAACTGGCACTTTTACGTTATCCTCAATAAGGCCACTATTCAAGCAATCGCCGAAGCGGTACAGTCGGGGATGAGTTACATGTCTTCGTGGCCGGAGATGGCGCAAGCTCGCCCGTCACCACCTCCCGGTTCACCTCCACCTGCCCCGCGAATGCCTTTGAGTGCTGCCCCAGCCATTATTGCTGTCGGTACCAGTCGGACAACCAATCCGATGAACGAGGCTATGACAAAGAGGGCACAAACCGATACTCGCGCCGCCGAGATGCTACAATGGGCGACTATCGTTGATTCGCGAATTCAATCAGTATCAGCAGCAATTGCGTATTTACTACTGGCTTTACATCAGATGGGACTTGGTGCAGTCTGGATGACCGGTCCACTTCCGCAAAGCAAAGGCGAAATAGAGAAAATCCTGAAAGTACCGGAAACGATGGATATTGTAGCCTTGATACCGGTCGGTTATCCGGCGGAGTCTCCAACGAGAGATCGTAAACCGGTAGGCGAGGTTTGTACCATCATAGACTAACCGATTTCTTTCTCGATTGTCATAATTGCTGATGGTTTACCAAAGGTTAATAAAATTATGTGACTATTTGCTGGACAAAAACGTCTACTAATTTTCACGCCTTTTAATCAGGCGTGAAAACATGTTTTTAGAAACAAGAGCCAATTCTGGTCAACCGAGGTGATCGTTGTGTTACCATACTCAAGGTTGAGTGTTGTTTGACAGGCTAACGCTGATACGCGCCCGTAAGTTGACCCTTAGCAAGGATATGTCCCTGCATGGCGTCTATAACCTGCTTCTTAGATACGCCTGCCTTCAAATTCAAGCGTTGATCCAGAGCGTAAATTGTAAATTGATACCGATGGGAACGGCCAGAGGGAGGACAGGGACCTCCGTAGCCAATCCTACCAAAGTCATTCCTCCCCTGTAAAGCTCCATTTTCAAGCTGCTCCTGAGTGGGGACACCTTCTCCGAATTGACGGATATTGGTAGGGATATTGAATAGAATCCAGTGTGTAAACACGCCACCAGGAGCATCCGGATCATCCACTATCAAGACAAACGATTCGGTCAGTTGTGGTGGCTCATTCCATAGAAGCGCCGGGGATATATCCTCTCCATCGCAGGTGTACTTAACCGGTATCCTGTCTCCTTCTTTGAAAGCAGTACTTGATAATGCTATTGCCGTTATGACATCGCCTTTTATTGCTGGCGATACAACCTCATCCTGGGTTTCTGTTGTATTGCATGATGTCATAAACAGGGGGAGTATAATAAAGCAACTAAGTAAAAGAAAAGCAAACTCCCTTTTCATAATCTACTCCTCCCAGATTATTTTGTAGTGCGGTTACCTCTACAATACACGATAGAGGGCCTTAGTTGACAGTTCCCGAACTCCTGTTAAAGAAAAGAGGCTTCTGCCAGCAGTTCATCTGCTTTTTGTGGAGCGATGAAATCCTATTCTACTTCCCAATCTCTTCAGAGCCTGTCTCAGAAATACGAAAAATGCGTTTTTCTGAAGCTAGGCATTTTATGTCCTAAGCGTGAGGAAGTGACTTTTAAGACAGGCTCTTCAGTTAGTGGGAGTGCTATTTCAAAGAGTCATTATATGCTTGTACAAATTCTGCAGTTGAAGGTAAAACTCCGAGTTGTTGATATAGTCCTAACTGGTCCAATAACGTTCTTGATGACCCACGATATACTTTACCATCCCTGAATTCATACACACTTACCTGTGCTATAGAAAATGTATTACCTGTTGGTGGAACACCGTTAAACACTCCATCATGAATACCACTTACCTCTAGGAAAATAGCAATTCTATCCTCTTCCGCAATCATATCCATTGTTTTATAAGTAAGGTCAGACGATTGGGAATGCTGTTGTTTAATGAATTGCTTAAGTCCTTCTACTCCTTTAATCCCACCACCTGAACCAGTGTAATCCTCATGTAGTATTTCATCTGCTCTTGAATAATCCTGTTTATTGTGTAATTCAAAAAAAATA
>DUFA01000117.1 GCA_011191975.1 Dehalococcoidia bacterium | reverse complement strand
TGGCAAACCGGACTCGCAATACGACTGTCTTGAGATAAACCATTGGCATGAATTCATTGAGATTATTAACTCACTCAGTTAGGATATCCTGACTCTAATACCTGTCTGAAAATTCGGTATCCAGGTACCTGAAAACATTACCAAAATTTTCGTTAATTACTATTATTTTTGTGGTATAATGAGTCATCCTATGTCGCAGAGGAAATTAATAATCGCTGTTATCGGAGCCCGTGAACCTTCACCTGAAGAATCCGGGCTTGCCGAAGAAGTAGGCAAAGAGATCGCCAGGCAGGATGCTGCCCTGATCTGTGGCGGACTTGGTGGAATAATGGAAGCCGCCTGCCGCGGAGCTGCTGGCAAAGGTGGAATCACCATAGGAGTACTTCCTGGAGATGATCCCAACACAGCTAATCCCCATGTACAGATACCGATCGTTACCGGCATCGGATATGCCCGTAACTTGGTCGTAGTACGGTCGGCCAACGCCGTGATAGCCATCGGTGGCAGGTACGGTACCCTCTCAGAAATCGCCTACGCCCTGGCAGGAAACACCCCCGTTATCGGTCTGAACACCTGGTCGATTTACAGAGGTGGAACACAGGATGATTCCATAATTTACGTTCAGAGTCCTTCCGAAGCCGTACGGAAAGCCCTCGAACTTGCTGTGAAAGAATAGGTGATAATGATATGGCTGATATAAAAAAAATAAAAGGCAGGGAGATACTGGACTCACGGGGGAATCCAACCGTGGAAGTCGAAGTCACCCTCTCCGATGGCACGACAGGTACCGCGGCGGTTCCATCCGGCGCCAGTACCGGTAAGTATGAAGCCATCGAACTGCGTGACGGTGGTTCGCGCTTTAATGGACTTGGTGTATTAAACGCGGTAAAAAATATCAACAGCGAAATAGCTGAAGCCCTGACAGGAATACAGGCTGATAACCAGGAAGTGATCGATCGAAAACTTATCGAACTGGATGGCACTGATAATAAATCACGGCTGGGAGCAAACGGCATACTCGGTGTATCACTGGCAGTCGCCCACGCCAGGGCTAAATCCACCGGTATTCCCTTGTACCGCAGCCTGAACCCGGCAAATAAATATATACTGCCGGTACCCATGATGAATATCCTGAATGGCGGTAAACACGCAGCAGGCTCTACCGATTTTCAGGAATTCATGGTAGCTCCTGTTGGCGCGTCCAGCTTCAGCCAGGCCCTGCAAATCGGTACCGAAGTCTACCATTCCCTGAAAAAGGTCCTGAAAGACAGGGGACTCAATACGAACGTCGGCGATGAAGGAGGTTTCGCTCCCTCCCTGCCCTCGAATAAAGATGCTATTGAAGCAGTACTGGCAGCTATCGAGAAAGCAGGATACCAACCGGGCAAGAATTGCTTCATCGCCCTTGATCCAGCCGCCAGCGAGTTTTTTATCGATGGTAAGTATGTGCTGGAAAAAGAAGGCGTTTCCCTTTCTCCGGCTGAAATGGTTGATTATTATGTCAATTGGACATCCGATTACCCGATCATAAGTATCGAGGACGGGATGGCGGAAGACGACTGGGATGGCTGGTGCTTGTTGACTGAAAAGCTGGGGAACAGAATACAGCTGGTCGGTGATGATCTTTATACCACCAACGTTAAGCGACTGAGAAAAGGAATTGAATTAAAAGCATCGAACTCTATCCTTATTAAACTTAACCAGATAGGAACATTGACCGAGACCCTGGACGCGATAAGAATGGCTTATGACGCAGGATGGACGGCAATGATAAGTCATCGCTCAGGCGAGACTGAAGACACTACCATTGCTGATCTTTCGGTAGCAATGAGTTCGGGTCAGATAAAGACAGGCGCCCCCTGCCGGTCGGAACGTACCGCTAAATACAATCGACTTCTCAGGATCGAGCAGGAATTGGGGAAAACCGCGGAATACGGCGGGGTAACATTTTTCAGCAGATCCCGATAAAAAAAGTGAGATTGGAATGATGAAAAGTAAGAATGATTGAAATCAGACCGGACATATACCAGCTACAGATACCTATTTACAACAATCCTCTTGGACACACCAATATATACCTGATCCGTGATAATGACGGGTACCTCCTGATCGACGCCGGCTGGGATAGTGAAGAAGCCTTGAAGGCAATGCAAGAACAACTTGCTGAGATCGGGACAGACCTGGATCATATAACAAGAATTATCGTTACCCACGTACACGGTGACCATTACGGACTGGTTCATACCTTGAAAAATTACACTGACGCAGAGATCATAATTCATCGCCGTGAAAAAGAAGTACTCATGTACAGGTATACCACAGTATATGAAACACTGAGTGACATAGAAGAATCATGGACAAGAAACGGTGCTCCTCAAAATGAATTACCCGTGCCCGGCCTTCCAGCCCGTGATACTCGCCGTCTGCAAACACCTGTAATACCGGACCGTACCGTAGAAGGAGGTGAAATATTATCCGTAGGAAACTACAATCTTCAGATAATATGGACCCCTGGTCACGCTCCGGGACATATATGTCTTTACGAGAAGACTGGTAAAATGCTATTCGGCGGTGACCACGTCCTGCCGGTGATAACACCGAATATCAGTTTACTTCCATACAACGGGGATAATCCTCTTGGGGAATTTATGGATTCCTTGAGAACACTGGATATACTTGATGTAGAAATAGTTTTACCGGCACACGAAAACATATATAATGACCTGCATAAAAGAATAGAGGAAATAACTCACCATCACCATCAGAGAAACCTGGAGATCAAGGCTACCTTGGAAGAAGGACCAAAGACAGCGTATCAGATATCATCGATCATCACATGGATCCCTGAATCCGGCGGAATCAGGTACAAAGATCTTCCCCCGATGCACAAGCGGATGGCGGTACTTGAAACCCTCGCCCACCTGAAAGCTATGCTGGTAGATGGTGAAGTCAAGAATTCTACAGAAGATGGTATCGATTATTATGAAATATCCTGACAGGAAAATGTGTAAAAGTATAACCATTAAATTGTAGGGGGAGGTAATGACAGTAAAAGTTGGTTTCAATGGTTTCGGACGTATCGGAAAGCTAACCTTACGAGCAATAAATAAGTACTACCAAGACGATCTCGAAGTAGTCGCAGTAAATAACTGGTCGGATCCGAAAACAAATGCCCATCTTATAAAACGGGACACTGTCTATGGTCAATATCCTGGTGAAGTAGAGTATAACGATGACTCTGTGATAGTCGATGGCAAAAAGATCAGAGTATTCAATGTTGCTAAACCCGAAGATGTCGACTGGCTGGATTACGGGGTTGATATCGTTCTGGAATGCAGTGGTGTATATACAGATGCAAATATGTCAGCACACCTCATAGAGAAAGGAATCAAGAAAGTACTGATATCAGCTCCAGCCAAGAACGAAGATATTATGCTTGTGTATGGTGTCAACGAGCACCTTTACCAGCCAGAAAACCACCATTTATTGTCCAACGCTTCCTGCACAACCAACTGTGTTGCTCCAGTTGCCAGGATACTCCATGACAGTTTCGGTATTGAAAAAGCCCTGATGACCACTGTTCACGCCGTAACTTCCGATCTGAGACTTCTGGATGGAAGGCACTCGGATCTCAGGCGTGCCAGAGCAGCTATGATGAACATTATCCCCACCACAACCGGCGCTGCCAAAGCCGTGACCCGAATTATCCCCGAACTGGAGGGAAAGATCGATGGGATCGCTTTCCGTGTTGCTGTTCCGACCGTCTCGGTAGTAGACCTTGTTGCTACTCTGAAAAAAAATGTCACCAAAGAAGACGTCAACCAAGTGTTTAAAGAAGCGGCTGAAGGCTCTATGTCGAAAATAATAGAGTATTGCGAAGAAGAGCTTGTCAGTACTGATTTCTCGGGAAATCCGGCAAGTGCCATAATAGACGCACCGGGTACTATGGTTATCGCTGATAACATGGTAAAAGTGATGGCTTGGTACGATAACGAATGGGGTTATTCTTGTCGTATGGCAGACCTGACCAAGTATATTTCAGACTCGGGCTTGTAACTATACGTTACTTGCATCGTAAAATAGAAACCTGTTATTCTATTTACGTATTAGTTGGGGTATAATATCTCAACCTCCCTAACCAATACAGGTGAAAGATGAAATTAATTATAATTGGGCTGGGACAATGCGGCGGGAGAATAGCAGACGAATTTGCCCGGTTGAACAGCAGAGCACGGAGTCAGCGTGGTATTGAAATCGTAATCGGTGCATATGCTGTAAATACAGATATCACCGACCTGAGTGGATTGAAACGAATAAAGCCTGATTATGAACATCGTATTCTTATCGGCGGTAGAAAAACAGGTGGTCACGGAGTCGGCAAGATAAATGAACTTGGTGCCGAAGTAGCCAAGGAAGATGCCGATAAAGTTATCGATTCCATACGAAATACCAAAAGGTTAACCGAAGCTGATGCATTCCTGCTGATAGCTGGATCGGCAGGCGGAACGGGGTCGGGATCTATACCGATAATGACCCAGTATATAAAAGAACGTTTTATCGATAAACCTGTCTATAACCTGACAGTTCTCCCGTTCGAACACGAAGAGCAAACAGAAGAAAGAACCATTTATAATGCCGCGACAAGTCTGAAATCATGTTACCTGGTTGCTGATGCTGTGTTTCTGGTAGACAACCAGCGATTCATCAGGAATGACGCGTCTCTTCTCACTAACCTGACAAAGATAAATTCAATGATTGTCGAACCATTTTATAACCTGCTTTGTGCCGGTGAGGAGAAAAAACCGAAGTACGTTGGAGCAAAGGTCCTCGATGCAGGTGATATTATTCAAACCTTGGTAGGTTGGTCTATCATTGGTTACAGCAAATCTAACCTGTCTTTTGTGAAGTCATTGTTTGAAAGGACACGCGATTTCAGAAAAAAGGTCGATGAAAACCAGAAAGGCGTCCAGGCAATGGATGAAGCTATCAGCCGACTCTCCGTTCACTGCAACCCTATGGATGCAAGAAGAGCGCTTTATCTGGTTTCTGCTCCTGCGAAAGAAATGAATATGGATCTGATGAAAGAACTCGGCATGCATATAAAAACGATCGCTCCGGATACAATTATCCGGAGCGGTGATTATCCACGCGAAAGTGGTTCCCTGGACGTGTCTATCGTTCTATCAGAACTCATTGATATCGCAAAAATCAGGGAGTACTTTACCAAGACGATCAGCCTGATTTCAACTCTTCAAAGAAGACAGGACGGAATTGAGTACGATTCTGCTTTTGACGGCACATTGAAAGATATCCCGTCACTGCTATAACCCGTTGAACCAGTTTTTCTCTGATTCCTCTTTTATATTATTATCTGACTACCTTGGTATATATCTCCCAGGCCTGAGCAACTGTCTCTTCTCTGAGTTCCCATGCTTTGGTCAATTCTTCGTCACGGGCTTGTAAAGCTTCAGCTATGACCTCTTCAGCTTTTTCTTGTGCTTGATCCATCGCTTTCTGATAAGCTTCTCGGGCTCGATTTTCTGCCTGTTCGCGGCTCTTGTTCGCCTGTTTTATTGCCGATTCACAGGCTTCATTTGCTTGTTGAATGACTCGTAAATAAGCTTCTCCTACCTGAATCTCGTTCTCACGATATATCCTGGAAACCTCGCGAGTAGCATCCATATAAGCAGAATAAGCTCTTTGTGCTTGACCGAGCACCTCATCTAGTGGACTAGTAGCTACTTGCCTGGATTCAACTGGAGTTTCTTCTACAGCCTCCTCTTCTTTTACCTGATCAGCCTTGTTTACCTGCCCCTTAGGATTTGCCAACGGACACCTCCTTCTTCTGCGGTATTTCCTGTTTGTATTTTACTGGAAACCTGCCATTTATTTCTATATATTATAGTTCTTATTTATTATAAATTCTTCGAGTTATTTTTTATCTTCGCCGGACTCTTCAGCCGGTAATGTATTCTTACGCTGGTCGTACATTCTTGCTAAAAATTCCAAACGAGATTCAATCTTGTGCTTGGTATCGTCAACTTTAGCTTCGTCTGAACTATTGCTGGCATTCACCTTTTGTTTCATGCTCTCAGCAACTTTCGATTTTTCGTCCTTTACTAATTTCTCTTCTTTCTGTGCTTCCGGATGAACTTTATCTTGATCAAGTTTTTCCGGTTCTTCTCGTTTTGATTCCTCACCACTGAACACACTGTCAAATGCTTTCAAGGAAAGTTCGGCTGATTCTTGTGTTTCCTTACCGGCTATTTCAGCCTTGCTTATCGCCTCTTCAAATGATTTTATCGATGCTTCCGCAGCTTCTCTGGCAATACGAGTGGACTCCTCTGCAGCTCTCTGAGCTGCTTTTATTGAAATTTCTGCAGTTTTTTTCGCTTCTCTCATCAAAGCATCGGATGTTTCCCTGGTTGCTATAGCCGACACCTTGGTTGAGGCTTCCAGTGCTTTGGTTGATTTCTCAGCAGTTTCTTGAGCCGTTTTGCTGATTCCCTCCGCTGTATTAATAGCTTCTTGTGAGGCAGCAACCGCGGTATCGATAGCCTGATTTGCCGACGTTATTGCAACGTCCATAGCCTTTTTAGCCGCATCGGTAATCTCTTTTGCCGTTTCTCTTACAGACCATGTAGTTTTTTCTGCGTTGCTGATTGCTTCTTCGAATGCCTTAGCCAGTGATTCCGCCATTTCCTGAGTTTGTCTTCCACTCTCTTCAACCCTACTGATTGCTGCACGCGTAGCCGCGATAGTAGCTTCAATCGCTTCTCTGGCAGATCTGGCCGATGATTCAGCAACTTCCTTAGCAGTTCTGCTGATTTCTTCAGCTTTTGCTACAGCATCACGGGCAGCTTCGGCTGATGCTTCAGATACTGCTTTGGCTTGCTGACTGATCTCAAGAGCCTTTGCCAATCCTGCCTGTGATGCCTTAAGAATTCCCTCGGCAAATTCTTTAGCATCCCTGCTTAAAACTTCTGCTTTTGTTACAGCTTCTTGAGCTGCTGCTGCTGAGGATACGGCGGTTTCTCGTGCTCCCTTACTTATACCCTCGGCACGAGTAGCAGCTTCCTGAACCTCTTTCGATGACGTTTCAATAGCTTCTCTTGTCGCGATACTAATTTTCTCTGCCCTATCAACAGCTTCCTGAGATGACCTTATTGCTGTCGCCGCCGCTTCTTCCGCGTCTTTATTCGCCTTATCAGCCTTTATCACAGCTTCTTTTGAAACTCTGGTTGATATTTCTATCGCTTCTTTGCTTGCCTTTTCAGTCTTGACAGCTGCTTCTTTTGCTGCTTGAATAGAATCTTCAGCTGCTTTCTTGGCTGCTTTACCGATTTCTTCTGCTCTGGCTGTTACTTCACGAGACGTCCTCATGGACAGGTCGGCTTTTTCTTTAGCTGCCCTGCCGGCTTCTTCAGCACGAGCTAATCCATCCTGTGAAGCTTTTAAAGCCACTTCAGACAGTTCCTGGGCTTCTTTACTTATCTCCTCCGCACGACTTATAGCATCTTCGAATTCCTGTAATATCGTTTTTGCCGCTTCTGTGGGTGCTCTGGCAGAATCTTCAGCTTTCTCAATTGCTTCTTGAGCAGCTTTTATCGCGACTTCGGCATTTTCACGGGCTTCTTGACTAATTTTCTCAGCCCTGGTTATGGCTTCCTGGGCAGTTCTGACCGTAATCTGGGCTGCTTCCTGAGTTTCCCTACTAATTTTCTCTGCCCGTTCAAGAGCATCCTGAGAAGTCCTGGTAGATACTTCGGCCGCTTCACGGGCCATTTTACCCAATTTCTCCGCTCTGGCTACAGCTTCTTCGAATATTCCGATAACTCCATTTTGAAAACCATGAATACTCTCGGAAATTTCTTCATCCGCCATCCTGCGTCACCTCATGTGCCATTTTAGTATACAATTCTTGGTTTTTCAACAGTTCTGACTTCTGGATTTTATCCTTTAGAATTGTAACAACTGAATTAATACTATACCATAATAATATAACTGTTCCTACAGTTTTTCTGCTCCAACAGAGATCAAATTTCGATACTTTCGGATAATATTGTTTTACAAATTTATATGCCATGTTTGTACGTTTGACACTCTCAATAGGGGTTTGTTAATATTCCTTAGAGTGCAAGTGCACAGAGGAGGTAATTTTGGATAATAAAAATGAGACTACGATGCACAGTCTAATAAAAACCCGAAGTATGGGTTCGGTACGATGCTTGCAATGTTATGAACGGATCTCATTCCCTGCCAAGGCTGAAACCGCCGCATGCCCAAACTGCGGGTTTGAATGGCGATTATCCTGGCATATGGGAGACAACTTCCCAAGAATACGCGGGCCTGTATGGGAAACAAACAACAGGCTGATAGCGGAAGCAGAGAAGAAAGCCAAAGAGGAGAAGAAATAGATGGCTCTTAACAGAAAAGTAGCGTTTATCGACCTTACCAGCGGAAAAATCGAGACCAGTCCGATATCCATCGAGATGAGAAAGAAATATATCGGCAGTAGGGGTCTCGATGCTTATTTACTGTACAATCATCTGAAACCAGGAGTGGATGCACTCGGACCTGACAACGTGGCTATTATCAGCGCAGGTCTGCTTGTAGGGACACCGGCATCGGCATCATGCCGCGTCCACGTCTGCGCCAAATCACCTTTAACAAATTTCTACGGAAGCTGTAACGGAGGAGGATTCTTTACTCCTGAAATGAGATGGGCTGGATTCGACCACCTGGTTATCACCGGGAAAGCCCCAAAACCTGTATACCTTTGGGTACACAACGGTGAAATCGAGATAAAGGACGCCGCCAACGTATGGGGCAAATACGTAATGGATTCACAACAGGCTATCCGTGACGAACTCGGCGACAGGGACATCAAGGTACTCACCATCGGTCCCGGTGGCGAAAAAATGGTTCGTTTTGCTAACGTAATGACAGGTCCTAAGAATTCGGGTGGCCGGACGGGAATGGGCGCCGTACTCGGCTCCAAAAACTTGAAAGCGGTTGCCGCAAGGGGAACAATGGATATAACGCTGGCACATCCGCGTGAAGCCCTTGATTACAACCGTGAATTTATGACTCAGATTACCTCATCGAAAGTCAGCCAGACCCAAGGAAGACTAGGAACACCGTTTATTTTCGGCGCGACCAATACACAGGGACTGGTAAATACTCATAACACTCTACTCAACCAGCTGGTAAATTCTGATGCCGTGGAAGCAGAAGCAATCGACGAATATATTCAAGGAATGGCTGCCTGTTTCGGCTGCGGCGTTCACTGCAGGGGAAAATTCGTGATTCCTGAGGGTCCTATGGCTGGCACATATGACGAAGGCCCTGAATACACCCACCAGGTATCCTTTGGCTCAATAACCGGCTGCCGTGATACCGTCGGTATTCTTGAAGGGACTCACCTGACCAACAGGTACGGAATCGATGTTCTTGAGGTTGGTAATATTATCGCCTGGGCAATCGAACTCTACGAAGATGGCATTATAAATAAAGAAGATACCGGCGGTCTTGAACTGACCTGGGGCAACATCGACGCAGTACTCGAACTTACTCGTCAAATCGGTGAGCGAGAAGGCTTCGGTGATATCCTGGCAGAAGGCGGACATCGCGCTGCCGCGAAAATAGGGAGGAATTCGATAGACCACTGGGTTGGCGTAAAAGGAATGGGCCAGATGAACTCGGATGAAAGAGGTACTCCCGCTCTGGCGTTGAATGTAGCCACCGCCTCACGTGGCAATGACCACCTGAGGAGTCGTCCGGCGATTGATCTTTATCATCTGCCGGAACCGGTTCTCAGGAAGATTTACAGCCAGCCTGTTCCCTATGATGGACCGCTAACTTCTGATTTCCGGGATTATGAAGGAAAACCATGGCAGGTGTTCTGGCAAGAGAACTGCTATATGGCTGTAGACAGTCTGGGTATTTGTAAATACCATACTACATTCCTTGGTGCTACCCATCCGAATTTCGAAGAGTGGTCCAAGTTGATCCACTTAATCACAGGACTGGATATGAGTCCTCTGGATATATGGACAGCAGCTGAGAGGGCAAATAACCTTGAAAGAATGTTTAACCTTAGAGAAGGATTAACCCGAAAAGACGACTGGCTGGTTGATCGTTACTTCGATTTACCTAATCCGCTGGGTATGCCCTCTATCCGTGGACTGAGTATTGACAGAGAAAAATTCACCAAGATGATCGATGAATTTTATCAGCACCACGGGTGGGATGAAAACGGGGTTCCCACAGAGGAGACCCTGAAGAGGCTTGGACTCGATAAAGAGCCTTCACACATGCTGTAATATTGAAAGGAGAATATAAGTGGCCAAAGTACTAATACTGGATTATGAGAAATGCACCGGCTGCCGGGAATGTGAGTTAGTTTGTGGTATACAGCATGAAGGCGTCAGCAACCCGGCGAGAAGTCGGATAAAAGTTATTAAAAGAGAATGGGAAGGAATATATATTCCGATTACCTGTCAGCAGTGCGAAACAGCACCTTGCATGACGATATGCCCGATGAGTGCAATATCACGAGATCATGAACTGAATCGGGTGGTAATCGACTACAATACCTGCATCGGATGTCGGGCATGTGTTGCTGTCTGTCCTTTCGGAGCAATGTCTTACAATCCGTTAACCCAGAAAGTAATGAAATGTGATTTCTGTGATGGAGATCCACAGTGTGTTCGATTCTGTGAGACGAAAGCCATCAGATATGCAGATGCTACCGAGCAGAGCATCGATAAGCAGATAGCGATAGCTGATAAATTCATAGCCTTCGTACAGAATGCAGTCGGAATTACTATCTAACTGTAACAGTAAAACAGCCTGCAACCTATGTCTGTAGGCTGTTTCGTAACAGGATAACAGATGAGTGTAAAAATACACCTTCACCCATTCCTGATTCACCTGGCTGAAAACAAAGACATTCACGAGGTTGACGGGAAAACCGTTGGCGAATGTCTTCAGAAACTGGTCGAGAGATACCCGGAACTGGATGAATGGCTTTTTACTAAAGATAGGGAACTGAATATTATGTTTGATGTGTTCGTCAATATGCAGAGTACGCTATCTGAAAGACTGGAAACAAAGGTAACAGACGGAGATGATATAAACCTGGTTATCGTTATAGCCGGGGGATAGTTCGGTTGCACGGTAGAGGTTACGTATATGAGTGTTAAGATACATATCCATCCCTCGTTACGACACATTACTGATGACCGGGAAGTTGTCGAAGTGGATGGTAATAATGTCGGCGAGTGCTTTAAAAACCTTGTTGCAGAATTTCCCGAGCTTGATGAATGGCTGTTCGAGGCAAAGGGAAAACTAAGTAAATATATCGATATTTTCGTTAATGATGAAAGTGCCCATCCCGACGAACTGGTTAAACCAGTGAAAAATGGCGACGAGATCTATATTTTAATGCAGATCGCCGGTGGATAGAGAGATATTTCACCACTGAATACCTGATATCTGGTGTAAGAATAGAAAATAAGATAAAAAACATCGACGAGTTTTTAAAATCCAGATCAATTAAACCTCAACATGAATGGGGCTGGCAGGTAGCGGTATATCTGTACCTTGCGGGAATAGGTTCAGGTTCAATGACTATAGGCCTGTTGATGCACTGGCTGGGTTATATCCCCGATGGATTAAGATATACCATACTGTGGGGGCCTGTGCTTGTCGCTGTAGGTGCCCTTTTCCTTGTCCTCAAACTGGGTGTTAAAAGAAGATTTCTGAACACGATCATGAATCCGATGACCTCCTGGCTTTCACGAGGTTTTTATATACTATCTGTCTGTATAATTATCGGTGGTATCGACTTTATCATATCCATTCTCCCGTATTTGAATATCAATGTTGAGCTCTGGCCATGGCTAATCACGTTGCTGGATATCATCAGTTTCATCTTTGCACTTAGTACAGCGATATATACCGGTATTCTTATTATGTCCGTAAGGTATGTTCCGTTTTGGGATACTTGGCTCCTGCCATTGTTATTTACTGTATCGGCTCTCTCTACCGGAGCGATGGCAGTCATGCTTTTATCGACAACATATAATATCTTCACCACATCCACCGGCTTTCCAGAGCAGATGGCAAAGACGCTTACCTCTATAGAACAGGTGATGGTTATTATCGAAGCTGTTATTCTGGCTTCATACCTTTTTACCCGATACAGATTAAAAGAATACGGGATGTATTCGGTCCAACTACTGCTGTCCGGCAACCTGAGATACGTTTTCTGGATGGGCATAGTAATATGCGGATTCTTATTGCCCGTCATCCTTGAAGGAATATACTCACGACTTCACGACCAGTATTTTCTGCTGTTTCTGGCGGGTACGTTCCTGTTGCTGGGAGGTTTCTTTATAAGGTACGCAACGATTTATGCAGGTATTAAAGAAGAACCTCCTATGCAGCGTTGGCTAGAAAATCATAGATACCTTGAGTTTGTTAATTAAGATAATTATATTCGGGCATACAGAAGGGAGTTATTGATATGCAGGGAAAAGTACTATACATCGACCATGAAAAATGTACAGGATGCCGGGAATGTGAGCTCGCATGTTCGGTTTTTCATACCGGAGCCAGCAACCCAAGCCGCGCCCGGATCAAAGTGTTCAAATGGGAGTGGGAAGGTATTTATCTCCCGATGACATGCCAGAACTGCGAAGATCCCTTCTGCGTAGAAGTCTGCCCTACTAAAGCCTGCCGGAAGGACCCGGAACTTAATCGGGTAATAATAGATAAGGACAAGTGTATCGGATGCAAAACCTGTATCGTTGCCTGTCCTTTCGGTGCTCCTTTGTTCGATAAAGCCGAGGGTATCACCGTAAAATGTAACTACTGCGACGGCGATCCTCAATGCGTAAGGTTCTGCGAGACGAACGCCATTCGTTACATCGATGCATCCGAAGTGAACGCTGCAAAACAATACGCGGCAGCAGAGAGACTACTTGGCACTTTTCCTAAACAGAGTATTTAGTTATATACTATTTCCTTTTTAATACGCTTTCAGCTTGAGAATAATAAAAAAAGCTGTGCAGCTATCGGACATGGTAACTGCACAGCTTAAGTATATTATGATCGTTTTTTACACTTTCTGGATTTTACACAACAGCGCTTTCATCTCGGTATAACCGGTAATGGGATCGCGGACATCAGCCGAAGTTAGCAGGTTGGCATTAGCCTCGGTCCAGCCGTGCGGTATACTGACAACATTAGGAGCCAACTCCTCGATCAGGTGAACTTTCATCTCGATTTTCCCCTTGATCGTTTCTATGGACATCATATCACCGTCAGATATTCCATATTTCTTTGCTGTCGTCGGATTAACTTCTGCGATCGGTTCCGGAGCATCTTTTTTCAGTGATGGCAACGTCCTATACTGAGTATGAGTATACTGTGGAATACGGGAACCGGTGGTCAGAATTACAGGATACTTCTCGGCTAGTTCCGGTGAGCTGACCGGACTCTGGGTAGGTTCGATATGGCAAGGTATGGGATCATAGCCATTCTCTTCCAGAGTTTCTGAGTAAATTTCAATTTTCCCTGACGGAGTCCTGTATTTGGGGATTAGGTATTTGCTATTCTCATCGACGTAATACATACCCTCAGGATGTTCTTTGTCAAGCTGTTCCCTTGTCACGCCGCTAGGTTCAAGGAAGAAATCTACCACCTCCTCGTCAGAATTCCAGGGGAAGTATTCGTCATAGCCCATTCTCCTGCCCAGTTCGGTCCAGATTTTCCAGTCAGGCCAGCTTTCACCGACAGGTTCTACCACTTTTTTACGCAGCAGAGCGTAAGGTTCACCTAAGGTAACTCCATAAACGTATCCGACACCACTCTTCTCGAGGAAGGAACAAGCCGGAAGAACAATGTCCGCCAGTTTGGCGGTATCAGTCATAAACAGGTCCGTTACTACCAGGAATTCGAGTTTCTCCATCGCTTCGTGGATTCGGGCTGAATCAGGGAGTGTAAGTGCGGGATTGCCACCGTTTACTATCATAGCCTTTAAGGCATAAGGTTTCCCTTCCAGCACGGACTCAGCAAAAAGGTTCTGCTGGCCGTAAGGTGATGTCCTGCCCCAGAAACGTCTGAAAAGAGGATGTTCTTCCGCCCCGATTGGTTCGTCAACTTCCGGTAACCTGAGGTCGCCCAGGCGGATGAACGGTATGGTTATCCAGCTTCCTGGAATGTTCAAGTTACCAGTAATAACCTGAAGCAGATTCATGGCACGGTTACCCTGAAAACCATTAATATGCTGATCAATAGGTGCCGTACCGGCAACATTACACGCTGGCTTATTGTTAGCAAAGATACGGGCGATTTTCCTGATATCCTCAGCAGGTACCCATGTAATCGTTTCCACCTTCTCCGGTGGGTATTCCTTTACATGCTCGACGAGTTTATCAAAACCGATTGTATACTCATCGATAAATTCTTTATCGTACAACTTTTCTTCGATGATGACATTCATCATCCCCAGCATTAGGGCTGTGTCGGTCCCTGGACGTATCTGGATATAAGTCCCTCTGGCAGCCATTGGGATACGCTTGGGATCGACTATTACCAGATGCTCCAGTGTACCGTTATCCAGTGCTCTGTATATTTTCTCGGCGACAAGGCCGCCGGAGTTATCCATGTTTCGCCCCCAGACGATAGTGCACTTGGATTTCCCGGGCTCTTCTATATACTGAGTTCCAAAGGTCATTTGCCGTGCCATAATTCTGGAACGGAAGCAGTTACCCTCAACGGTAAGTAGATTAGGGGTTCCATATGCTCCGCGGAATCTCTGACCGAAACCAGCCAATTCGATATTTTCGGTGCCTATTGAGCCATTATACACGGCAAGCGCTTTGGCGCCATACTTTTCCTTGATTTCCTTTAGTTTGGCAGCAATGGTGTCCAGGGCTTCATCCCAGGTAATCCTTTCCCATTCCCCATTTACCTTCTTCATCGGATGTAGCAGACGATCCGGAGAATATACATACTCAACAAGCGCTTCTCCCCTGGGACAGATATAACCCTCGCTGATGGTGTGCTCGGGCATACCTTCTACCTTGACTAACTTACCATCCTCAACATAGGCGTTGATGCCGCAACTGTTGATGCACATGATGCAGTCAGTCTTGACAACTTTCTGTGTCATTATAGACCTCCTCTTGATTAATACCATCTCCTTACCTGTTTGCAAACAAGGAGACAGCACACACTATTAAACTCGGCTTTACCGCTAAGTATTAGTCCATTCAGGATCTCTTTTTTCCAGATAAGCTTTTAGACCTTCCTGCCCGTCATGAGTTTCCCAGCTCTTGATTCCCAGTTCAACGGCAGTCTCCAGAGCTTTATCGAGATCGGCAATTTCAGCACTCTTGTAGAATGCTTCCCTTACAAGCTTAACACTGAGTCCACTCATCTTAAGGAATTTCCTGGCCATTTCTTCGGCAGCAGAATCCAGTTCCTCAATAGGGACAACCTTGTTCACCAATCCGAATCGCTCCGCATCCACGGCGTTCATACTTTCACCAAGAAGCAATACCTCGAAAGCCTTTTTCTCACCTAGGATTCTGGGGAGTAGCGGCGCGGCAGCCGGTGCCAGCCCTCCGAGAATTATCTCAGGCTGACCCAGTTTGGCTTTTTCGCTGGCTACAGCCAGATCACAACCGAGAACAAGTTCACAACCGCCACCGAGAGCGAGTCCGTTGACTACAGCGATAGTCGGTTTACCAAGGTTTCTCAAAAGCTTAAAGATCCGTCCAAATTCCTTCATCATTACCGGCATTTTTTCACCGACATGGTCAGCGACTTCGACACCGGCACAAAAAGCTCTTTCACCCTCACCACGAATTAAAAGGACTCTGGTTTCATCATCTTTGGCTAGTTCCTCCAGAGCTGTACATAGTTCTCCAAGTGTTTCCTGGTTCATCACATTCACTGGAGGACGATTGATGGTTAGTTTCGTAATACCTTCTTTTTTATCAACGATAATATTTGTATAAGCCATAACTCCTCCTCGCCTGAAATTGACTGGTAATAACATTCTTACCTGGATTAGATAATGCGTTTGTCGCGGTGTTCGTGTATAGTATACAATACTAGCCTTTTACCGGTTTTTTGTCAATCTATCATCTCATCGGAATTCCATGTGATTTTATGTGTGGAAACCGCACTATATTAATTAACGTTCATTAACCTAGTGACAAAATACCATACACTTTATTAACTGTCAAGAGATATTTTGATATACACTTATCTCTATATCCATAGGTCAATTAGGTATAACGTGCTATGTATATTCATAGATTGTTTGATTAACGCTGATTAACATTGACATATTCATCTTCATATTATATAGTCCAAGTAGGCAGTACAGAATATGTCAGGATAAACGGATATTCTTTATCCCAATATATAAAAATTGAGAGTTACCAGAAATGTTAAGAGCAGGTCAACGCAAAGAACTGAAGTCATCCATTAAGAAGAGTTGGATACTTGACAAAGCAGGTATGCTTTTCTGGCAACAAGGGTACCATGGTACCAGCATGAGAGACATTGCTGACGCTTGTGACTGTAAAGCAGCAAATATATACAACTACTTCAAAGGTAAAGAAGATATTCTGTTCGAGGTGATTAAGGATATCACCGAACGGGCCGTGAACTCAGTCAGACATCTTGAAGACGATAGTAATACCAGTCCTCTACAACAGCTCAGGTCTTTTATAGACAGCCACTTGGGTGTCCTTGTACAAATGAAAAAATCAAGTGTATTGATTTCCGATACTGGTTTACAAAACCTTACGCGCGAACACCGCAAAGTTATTGTAGTATTGCGAGACGATTATGATCGGATAATGAGCAAGGTAATTTCCCGTGGTATTGAATCTGGTGATTTTGCTGTTAAGGATATTAAAGTAACGGTCTATCTTATATCTTCGGTAATTATCAGAAGTACAATCTGGTTCTCTCCCAAAGGGAGACTATCTGCAGATGAAGTAGCCGATATAATATTCGACTTCGTCTACAGAGGTATCAAGGCTTAAATAGGTAAAAATAAAAGAACCGTCTCGATAAACTTCGAGACGGTTCTTTTTGTCTATAAATGAATCTCTTATTCCTGAGGTTTACCGAGAACCTGCTCATACATGTCATAGTTCATCGGAGCCGCTTCGGCTACCAGCTGGCGGAACTTAATAAAATCGATAGTATCTTTTCCGGTTATCCTCTTGGTATTGAACGCAGTGAAACCGAGGAATGCTTCACCCTGCATGTTAGCGGCCAGCCAGGTCAGGTGTTCATTCTTGTTCATATCCCAGAAGAATTTCTTTTTCTGCCTGATTCCGTTAATCGATTTCATCAGACAGTTGGGGAACAGGTTGGTGAATGTCCAGAGTACCTTATCAATTTCCTTGTCAAGAAGGGTAAGGTCCTGAGGTAATGATCTAACCATGTCTCTTGCTTCTTTGGCCGCTTCTCCGGTTACTGATTCGCCGTATACAATCTGCCCGTTCTCTATCCACTTGTCCGTAATGACCTGAGGATTCGGGATGTACTTGTCACCATCCTTGAGTATCGGTACTGCCTTGCTGATATAATTCTTCCTCAGCATCTTGTAAGCACTCCACATCTCACAGGAAATACAATTCCACATTGCATCTTCACTGCTGAGAGCCCAGGGAAGGAAATCGGAAGAACCACCAACAGGAGCAGAGCCATGCCGCGGACCTGCC
Organism: Dehalococcoidia bacterium; assembly: GCA_011191975.1. GTDB lineage: Bacteria > Chloroflexota > Dehalococcoidia > Dehalococcoidales > UBA2162 > MGML01. Next base: position 54,643 of record DUFA01000117.1, on the reverse strand, counting down.
TGACCGAATATAGCCAGGTCGGAAGCAATAGCTATATCGCAGGCACCACCAATCTCCTGTCCGCCAGCAACACTCATGCCATTGACACGACGGATTGTCGGCTTCTGACATCCCAGAATGGCATCAACCATGCCGTTGAAGATGTTCATATACAGGTAGTATTCCGAGTGCTTTTCCGAATAATACTCGGCATACTCCTTGGTATTACCGCCAGTGCAGAAAGCCCTTGTTCCGGCTCCTGTAAATACCACGGCAACTACTTCCCGGTTCATTTGAGCCCGATGGAAACCCGCGATTACGCCTTTAACCATCTCAGTTGTATAGGAGTTGAGCTGATCGGGATTATTAAGCGTAACCCATGCCGAGTATAGTCCTTTTACAGGATTTCCTTCCGGATCGATAATAGGTTTCTCCTCATAAATTACGCACGGCGCTTCCGTGCCAAAGAGCTCATCGCCCCAAAGATTATGATCTTTGATACCACCCTCTCTTGGTATCCAGTCTAAAGCCATATTTAATTACCTCCTGTTATATTATTTTTTAAAAATCAGGGATCAGTACTATTCTCTTGTCCATTCCGCCTTTATGACCATCTTCAAAGGCCTGTTGAATCTGGCTCATTGGCCGGGTTTCGATAAACGGCTCTATCGCTACCTTCTTTTCCTGTACCATCTTGAGGACTACAGGATAGTATTCAGGTAGGCATCCCCAGGTACCGATAATCTCGGCATCAAATGCCATAAGCCTGGAAAGCTGGTACTCGTTCTTCTGCATACCATAACCGGCAATCACCATCTTGCCAACGTATGAAAGTAACTCAAGTCCGATTGCCTGCCCGGCTTCAGAGCCGGACCACTCGAATATTTTCCATCCCCAGTTTGGTAGCTTGTTTTCTTTGCTATACGCCCTGAAAGCATCGCGAACGTCACGAGGACTCTTGTCTACGGTGCTTATAGTATAGGTTGCACCGTACTTCATCGCTCTGTCCAGCTTTTCCTGATTACGGGCTATAACGACTACTTCCTTGGCTCCCATTGCCGACAGGATTTGAGTTGCATATACACCCAGTCCACCGGTACCGCCTAACACTATTATATAATCCCCAGGTTTTACATCCGCCCGTACCGCCGCCTGATATGGGGATGTCACTGCATCAGCGATAACCGCAAAGTCTTCAAGTGGTAAACCTTTCTTATCATCGATTACACACAGGTCCTGTGAGGGTACAACTATGTGACTTGAAAAACCACCATATATGCCATAACTATTACCAGGCATCTTCTGGGCAAGGCACCTGTTTCCCCTGCCAGAAGCACAGATAGGACAATTATTACACGGCATTACTGCCGGAATAATCACTTCTTTTCCTATCATCTTTTCATCACCGGCTATGACAGTACCGCTGATTTCATGCCCCAATGTCATCGGTGGTTGGTTTACCGTTGGGACGCCGTCGTAGAAATAACCAAGGTCGGTATGACATACGCCACAACCTGCAATCTCAACTACCACTTCTCCCGCCTGTATTTCAGGCATATCAAGACTCACTCGCGCTAGTTTACCCGGCTCTGTCATCTGCCAGGTTTCTATCTTATCCGGTATATTTGCCATAATTCCCTCCTATTAAAAATCAAGATTGTTTTTCATCCATCACTACATTTCTGCACCTCATCCCTGAATTTATAAAGGTCACTTAGGAATTGAACGAATTAAGCAGTTGGATTTTATCAATTATAACAGTATGTTGTCAATTTAATGGTGCGTGAAATAAGTGACACCTTTCGGTAACATTCCCTTTTTCCTGTATAATGAAATTGCCTATGAATATCGATAAACCTTCTATATGTGAGATAGTATCAGAGGAGCAGGGAGTTCGGGTGGATAAATATGTCAGCCAACACTATCCTGACGTATCCCGTACACGGGTACAGAAGCTTATCAGTGACGGCTATGTCAAAGTTAACGGTAATATCGTCAGGGCGCGATATAAACTGGAAAACGGAGATAAAATCACCATTGAGGTACCTCCAGCCCTACCCTCTGCGTTACAAGCGGAAGACATTCCTCTAAATCTATTATATGAAGATGACGAACTGCTGGTAATCGATAAACCAGCCGGTCTTACCGTTCACCCAGCACCCGGTCATTCATCGCACACTCTGGTAAACGCTCTTCTTTCACACCTTTCCGAACTACCGGATTCAGGAGAAGAAAGACCCGGAATCGTACACCGACTGGATAAAGACACTTCAGGCGTGATGGTAATAGCGAAAAACATAACAGCCCAGGAAAACCTGATGGACCAGTTTAAAGCCCGTACCGTCGTAAAACGCTACCAGGTTCTGGTACAAGGTCACCTTACTCCGAAAGAAGGTGTAATAGAAGCTCCGGTCGGACGCGATCCCCGTCACCGCCAGCAGATGGCTGTCGTCCCTGAAAGCAGGGGGAGGGAAGCAACGACTGAATATACCGTTATCAGGTATGTAGGTAATTTCACCTTACTGGAAGTGCGACCTGTATCGGGCAGAACACACCAGATCAGAGTCCATCTAAAAGCTATCGGTTTTCCCGTTGCCGGAGATAAGGTTTATGGAGTAAAAGCTGCCCCTTTGAAAAGACAGTTTGTCCACGCCGCTATCATAGGTTTTGTTCTGCCATCAACCGGTGAATACAGGGAATTCACCTCTCCCCTTCCCGAGGACCTCCGGCAAGCGCTGGAAGCTATCGAAGCCCTATCTTAATTTATTGTCAGAATATGGACGTACTACATAAATACATTTAGCCTTAAAATAATGTAGCATTCACAAGGTTAGTCAAGGACTCAGATTTTGATTACATAGCTTGTGATAGGTTTTCTGGGATACGAAAGAAAGCCATTAGCTATATAGTCTTTAAAATATCTATAATGTTTGCAGTCATGAAGAGACCGAAGTACTTCTACGGATATAATATCGTCGCCTCCAGTTTTGTTATACAGGCTTTAGGTATTGGTACCATGATGACTTTCGGTGTCTTTTTTAAACCGATACTTTCCGAGTTTGGCTGGTCCAGGGCTACTCTCTCGGCTGCTCAGTCTATCATGGCGATTTTTGCGGGATTCTTCAGCATCGTAGTTGGCAGACTTAATGACAGGTTTGGCCCGAGAATCTTGATAATGCTGACCGGTTGTGCAGGGCTGGGATTAATATTGATGTCGGGACTCAGCAGTATCTGGCAGCTTTACTTTTTCTACAGCTTCTTTGTAGGTATTGGGGTAAGTGCTGTTGATATTATTCCGCTGAGTACATTGATGCGCTGGTTTGTCAGGCGAAGAGGGATAATGACCGGTATCACGAAGATGGGCACCGGTCTTGGACAATTCGCTATTCCCCTGCTGGCGAATATGTTTATCCTGGAATATGGCTGGCAATCGTCATACCTGATTATTGGGATATCGATGCTCATTCTGCTTATAACCAGCAGCCTGCCGTTACGCGGTGAACCTGGCAGCATGGGACTCCTGCCGGATGGAGATGAAGAAAGCCAATCAATGAATCCAGCCTTTTCAGGGTCCGGTTTCTCCCTGCAGGAAGCCCTCCGGACCAGGCAGTTCTGGACACTTTGTCTTGCCTATCTGGTAACCATGTTCTGCCTGTTCAGTGTCACGGTACACATCATTCCTCATGCTACGGACATTGGTCTATCCTCAACGGCAGCGACCGGAATTCTTTCGACTATTGGAGCGACAAGTATATTAGGCCGTTTCCTAACCGGTATCGCGATAGACCGCATCGGCAACAGGCTGACCATGGTACTTTGTTATATCTTTCTTATCTCGTCTTTCCTCTGGTTACAGGTTGCCACAGAACAATGGATGTTCTTCCTGTTTGCGGTAGTGTATGCATTTGCTCATGGCGGGCTATATACAACGATTTCACCAGTAGTGGCCGAGTTCTTCGGACTTCGTTCGCACGGCAGCCTTTTTGGCATCCTGTTTTTTTGCAGTACGCTCGGGGGTGCTATTGGCCCGGTTGTTTCCGGACACATATTTGATACAACCGAAAGTTATAGCCTGGCCTTCTGGGCTTGTACTGCAGCGGCGGCTGTCGCTTTGGCACTGGTTCTATCTGTACGAAAGCTCAAAACGTGATTGGACAGGAATAGGATCATTGGCAGGATGAGGATCTTTTCGAAAGTACCTGGTCGATGTGCTTCTCGTACAATCCCGGGAGTTTTTTATCAGGGGTGAGTGGCGGAAGTATTCTGATGCCCAGGTGTGACAAATGATGATCACAAAATCGGCTTTAAAGCTTAATCGATAGGTGCCGCGTTACTTATCAATGTAACGATGTGACCTCCTGCTTCAGGAACTTACTCCCAGCTCATCAAGTAACTCTCTTACAAGATTCCCGAACTCAGGTTCTGCAATCATTTTTTGGTGCCGCGGACGTGGTAAGTTTACGGTTAATTCTCTTTTGACTTTCCCGGGCCGTGCACTCAACACGATTACCCGGTCGGCAAGATACACGGCTTCTTCTATATCGTGCGTTATGAACAGAACCGTCCGTCCGAATTCCTGCCAGACATTCAACAGCCAGTTTTGCAGCTCTTTACGAGTCAGGGCATCGAGGGCGCCGAACGGTTCATCGAGTAGCAATGTAGAACATCCCGTAAGCCATGTTCTCATCAGTGCGGCACGCTGGCGCATCCCTCCGGAAAGTGCCGAAGGATACTCGTTCTCGAATGTCTCCAGTCCGAAATAGGGAAGCATTTCAAGAGCTTTCTTGCGTGATTCTTCTCTCGAAACATCCTGTATTTCCATGGGGAGAAGTACATTCCTTAATACGCTTCTCCAGGGGAGTAGTAGATCACGCTGAGGCATATAGCCCGTCATCCCCGCAAGGCTGGCGGGCTTTTCGCCATCGATCAGTATTTCGCCTTCATCAGGTTCGATAAGTCCGGCACAAAGGTTGAATATCGTACTCTTTCCACTGCCGCTGGTTCCGGTGATGGTTACAAACTCACCCGTCATCACACTGAAAGAGACATCTTTCAATGCCGGGATGGTCTGAGTTACACCGGTAAAAGTCTTGCTTATATGCCTGAATTCAATACGCGGTATTGTCATCTTAACTCAATTGTACAAGTCATATGTTTTCCGTTAAATTCGCTTATGGTTCGACAAACTCACCATAAGCGGTCGAGAAAGCATGATTACGCTCATCCTGAGCCTGTCGAAGGATGAGTATATAAAAAGGTGTTTCCAAGGCAAAATACTAAGGCAGAAACTCATTCGTAAAAGCATCCTTACCTGAGATTGAGGTTGATAAAATACCGTTTTCCACCATCCAGTCTGCATAACCCTGCCAGACAGTCTCCTTCTGTTCTCCCCAGCGCGGCGCTTCAGCCCGGTAGTACTTCGAGAGCCAGTTCTGACTTGCCTTTACGAGTTCAGGATCAAGTTCAGGTACCGCCGAAAGTAATAGGTCGGCGGCATCATCCGGATTTTTTATAGCAAATTCATACCCTCGTGATAGAGCTTTACAAAAATTTCTGACCACTTCAGGCTTACTGGTAATTAACTCTTCACTCGTGATTACAACAGGGGTATAGTAGTCGGGAATGCAGTCAAACCAGTCTTTCATCATCACTACACTAATATCGATATCCTGTTGTTCTGCCTGGAAAGCCTGCCAGCCGTAAAAAATCCAGCCCAGATCGGTCTTTCTTTCGGATAGTAAAGCCAGAGGATCGGCATAACCAGTATTGACTATTTCAAGCTTAGTAAAATCCCCACCGGCACACTCCATTAATACTTTAAGTGTTGGAATTTCAAAAGGCGAACCGAACGAACCGTAACGCAAGCCTTCAAAATCTGAAGGATCGGTTACATTTATCTCGGAAAGAGAAGCGAAACCGGATGTATTATGCTGAAGTACAGCCGCAACTGACACGATGGGTACATCGTCAGCCCGTGCCAGCGTCACCTGTTCCTGGAAACTGATGCCGAAATCCGCAACACTGCTGACTACCGCTGCTTCTGCATACACTTCGCCTGGCTGGATTATTCTTACGTCAAGACCTGCATCTTCAAAGTAACCATTTGCTTCCGCTACGAATATACCCGTGTGATTTGTGTTCGGAACCCAGTCCAGCATAATTGTCACCGGGGTAAGTTCCTCTTCTTCCGGACTGCCACATCCGGTTAACACGAGAATAGCAATTACAAGCGTTAAAATTACAGGTAAACGTTTCATTTTTTTACCTCCTTAAATTAGAAAATGCCTGAACCTTCCCATTTTTCTGTTCGCTGCCTGGAGTGGTACCACGGCAGAACCAGGCGTTCGATGTAGTAAACAAGCATGAACAGGCAAATACTCAATAGGGATGTGATAAACATGGCGGCGAATACCTGGTCGGTCGCCAGAGCGTTTTTAGATCGAAGCATGTACAATCCCAGCCCCGAAGAACCTCCTACCCATTCCCCGATGGTAGCCGCTACTACACTGTATGTTACGGCTAAACGCAGCCCGGAAAAAAAGGACGGCAGAGCCGACGGCAGGCGTACCATCCTCCAGATCTGCCACCTGCTGGCTCTCATCGTATGGAGTAATGCTATCAACTCCGGATCAGAGGAGGTTAAACCATCGGCAGTACTTATCGCCAGCGGGAAAAAACAGAACAGTACCACAATCAAGATTGTAGGCGTCAGGCCGAAACCGAACCAGATGATAAAAATAGGCGCAATGGCCAGTATCTGGATAGTCTGTGAAACGACCAGTATCGGGTACAGGGCACGTTGCATGAAGGGCCAGAAATCCATGAGAGCAGCAATCCCTGTTCCCGTTACAAGTGCCAGGACCAGTCCGATTCCTGTTGCCAGGAGAGTATTTCCAATGGCATTACCAAGTATGCTTCGCGTTTCCCAGCCTGCCTTGATAACTTCCAGCGGAGTAGGCAGGATGAACGAACTAAGCCCGCTAACCTCGGCTATAAAGTACCAGCCGATGATAAGCGTGACAATAAAAGCCATCGGAGGTAAGATTTCTTTACGCCACTTCACCGGTTAACCTTTCGATATTTACTGACTTTATCCTCTATCGTTGTACCTTCCAGTGCATCACAAATTTTAATAATGGTAACTACCTTGCCAGCACCTGCGAGAAAACAGGCTCTGTGGGCTGATTTAGCTATGTCGATTAACTGATCCAGGTCATCGCCTTCCAGAGTTGTTTCCAGCGGCCCAACCTCATACTTTACGCCGCTGTTTTGTATTATCTTTATCGCTGCATCGACGATTGGATATACATCTTCGTGTAAAGGTAAAACCTGTACTGCAACATTTATAGTTCGTTTTTCTGTCATTTTTTCTTCTCTACCTCTCGAGTGATTTACCAGGAGTATGTACTACCAGGAGTAATCCATCAGCAAAAGCAACATGAGCCGGTGGGCTCTCTATCCGGTTGCTGATCCCTCTTGATTTCATCGTTAATTTTTCATTGTTAAGAGGGTATTTCATACCCTTGGTCATAATTCCTGAAGCATCGCCGCCTACAGGGATTAATGAGATAGTATCTCCAGGATTTCCAGGTATATCTTCTCCCGGCGGCTGAATGACCCACCCAGTCTGATTATCATGCCATACCTCGATCTTACAGGAACCTGAACTGGCATGGGCTATAAGGTGTATGTTGGAAATTATCATATCCATGCGCCCGCCCATTGCCCCGACCACAACGATCCTATCTACTCCTTGCTTCTTGGCGTATAGTAGTGCTAACTCCAGATCTGTTTCGTCTTTTTCTTCGGGATGTAAAATAAGCTTTGCATTCTTGTTTTCATCTTGCACATGAGAAGAAATGGAATCCATATCGCCGATAATGACATCAGCAGTGACGTTCAGTTCAGATGCGTAACGTGAACCGCCATCAACCCCGATTACGAGATCAAACACCTCGCCGGAAATCCTTCTTCGCAGTGTCTCAGTTTCGGATAATTCGCCGTTGGTAAGTATTAAAACATTCACCGAACTCACTCCATATAAAAAGGCTACCCAATAACGGGTAGCCTTTTTTGCTTTGTTTTCCCTCCGCCGGTATTATCCGGATCAGGTTCTCTGGGTCGATGTGGGAGACCATATTTCAGATCCAGCACATCCTCTCAGCCCGGTTCCCCAAGCTCCCCGTTACTATTGAATTATTAATGTTAATCAAGTATAACTTATCACTAAAGGTATGACAAGAGTACGGAACTGAATATAATTAGGAGAAGATTAATGAAAAAAGAAGACTTCCTACGATATGTAGATCATTTCAACAACAAGCGATATGATGACATCGTCAGCTATTTCGCGTCTGATATCACGGTTGAATATTATGACAATGCTCTCGATCCGACAAGTCCCGCCCGAACGCTTCATGGTCCCCAGGCATTCATTGAGAACTATAAGAAACTTCACGAAAATGTCGTGGAAGTCCTTGAAGTCAGAGACTATATTTCGGATGACGAATACCTGTTTGTCGAGTTATGGACTGAATTCCACGCCTTCAACGATATGGAAGCTTCACCGGCCAGACCGGCTCTCAGGAAAGGCGAGACAATGATCATGACCAACTTCATCCTTTACAACCTCGAAGGAGGCAAGATGAAAAGGATACGCATAGCCCACTGGAGGAATCATTCACCCGAGGAAGCAAAGTATAAAGGATAGAATGTATTAATCCATACCGGCGAAAGCCGGTATCCAGTAAACTTTGTACTTAATCATTTTTCGAAAAGATGCAGTAGAATCTCTGTAACTCGACTATACGATATGAGTAGTGAGGAATTATTAGTCCGCTTCACGGCGTGTACCCAGGACAGGTCAGGTACTCCATGCCTTCTGGGCCGATTTTTGCTTCTTGATAAAATTACTTATGAAAATCCACAGAGAATAAAATATTCTGCCGAATAGAAAGAAGACTCAAAGCATGCACAGCCACCTCCTCATGCCTCCTTGCTGAAAAAGTACATCCAGCTACTTAATAATAAGTCTATTTTGTAATTCAGGTCAATCGGAATAAACATCTATCATACTACTAGCAGACCATGATCAATCCGCCGATAGTGTGGGCAATAATTGCCCACCATAATGTTCTTGTCTTGTTCGTCAGGTAACTGAAATATAAACCCATCATCATTGGCCCAACCATCATCCCGATCAATCCTGTTAATTCGTTGTTATTAATGGAAACCGGTATATAATGCCAGAGTCCAAACCATACAGCAGGCCATATCATCCTGAAGAAGATATTAGATGGGAATAATTTTGTATAGACACCACGCCATAATATTTCTTCAAAAAAGCCGTTACCAAATGCCGTTGAAATCACCAATATCGCTATTAATACAGTATCTTTTTCATACTCGCCCATACCAGGCACTAATTTAGCACCGACAGCTCCCACCAGGGGGATAGAAAGTAGTAATAATACTTGTTTTGTTATTTTCCTAGGCTTGATCAGTTCCTTAATGGTTTGAAAACCAATCATGAAAAACGGGTAGATTGATCCCCAGATTAACCAGTATGCTGCCAAACCTAAATACCAGGCTATCCTATCGTCTTCAAGGGATCCCGCCAGAAACTGAAAGACAGGATACATGATGGCAAATAATATCGGAGGTGTTACAATGGCTACGATATGTTTTCTATCAATAATTATAGCGTTAATTGTAGAGTTAATTATTTGAGTTGAAAACAGAATTGTACGAAACCCTATGATTGCTTTCATCTTTCACTCGCCTTATCCATTTTTCAGGTCAATGATCAGTGTTTTCCCTTCTAAAGTTGATCTGTATATCCTCAGCGGTGCTTCCACCGGCCCTTTTACGTAAGATCCATCAGGTTTAAACTCACTCTTTCCAGTTACGCAAAGGAAGGTTTCTGAACTCGAGTCATATCTCAGTTGTTTCTCTCTGTGTGGACACTCATTCAGAGCCACGACATACTTCGTTTCTCCTGTTCGAGCAATTATCAAACGAATATTATTCTTCTCATCAATGACAGCTGCCGAATCTCCAACACGCGACAATTGTGGAGTCTTATCCAGTCTCACCGTAAGATGGTCTCCATCCAATATATAAGCATCATGATCGATTCCAGGAGCCGCAGGAAACCCACACCCGGAGAGAAATGTTAACGAGCCAACAGCCAGTCCGCCAGTAAATAAACCAGTAGCTTTAATAAAATCACGTCTTGTCATTTCTCTTGCTGTATTCATACGTCTTCCTGCCTAAAATTATTCTGTTTGGCTAACCGATATACATCGAAGACTTGCCAAATCCAAAAAACGACGCCATATGATGCAAAAATGTAGTGCAATAATCTCGGAAATGTATGACTGAAGAAGGTTATCTCTGTCTGCAACCCAGCATAAACACTAAGCCATATGACATTAAGATTGCCTATAATGATAAAGGCTAGCATTAAGGCAGCACCGAGTGTCCTCTTCCCTATGTAGACTTGACCTAACCCAGGAAATAATAATGACAACAAACCAGCTAACCGTGGATTATGTTTCATCCTATTAACCTCCCTTTTTTTCGCGGGTAATCTCTTTTAAGTCGTGATATAACCTTCCAAGGAACGGTAATACTCGGTTCAGTTCATCAGGCTGAACCTTATTAAAGACATTTTCGTATCCGGTCTGGATCAGATTCATCGCTTCTGAATACATTAGTTTTCCTTTTTCAGTCAAACGTAGTCGGTTTACTCTCCGGTCTTTCTTATCCGCTGTACGTTTAAGCCATCCTTTTTTTTCAAGTGAATCACAAAGTACCTTGGACGTCGTGGTATCTGTCTCTAACAACGCGGCTAGTTCCTTCTGTGTTACATCCTCATTACGAATGAGAGCCATTAAGGCTCCAAGTTGGGGATATGTCATATTGATTTGCTTGATCTGTTTCTCTGTATATTTCCGTATGTTTATATGGATACCAGCTACCAGTTGCACGAGTTCGAAATACTGCTCATTTTCGAAGAGCATTTTGATCCTCCTTTGTTATTTTAATTATAACTATCATTATTATATCTATCATTATGATAGTTGTCAATATATTTGTATTTTTGGATTATCCTAAGAAACACAGAGGTCGGGTAAACATCAGCAACTACTATAAACTCAACCGAATAGAATTCTGTTATGAGACTGTTACGTTTTCCTGCTATAATCGTAATGTAATAATTGTTGAGGACTTAATATGACTGAACCTGTGAGAGTACGTATAGCTCCAAGCCCGACCGGTTTCATGCATATAGCTAATATCAAGTCGGCAATGTACGACTGGCTCCTGGCCAGGCACACCGGCGGTTCTTTCATACTTCGTATCGAGGATACCGATCTAACCCGTAAAGTAGAAGGAGCCATAGATGTAATTTACGAAAGCCTGAAATGGATGGGACTGGACTGGGATGAAGGCCCGGACATCGGAGGACCATACGGACCGTATGTCCAGTCGGAGCGACTTAGTCTATATCATGAAGCGGCAGATAGACTGATCGCCCAGGGAGACGCCTATTACTGCTACTGCTCGTCGGAGCGACTCGAACAGGTCCGCAAGGAACAAATGGCGAACAAGCAGCCGCCGGGTTATGACCGCCATTGTCGCAACCTCACTCCCGAACAGCGCGCCGAATATAAAGCGCAGGGAATCAAGCCGGTTATACGTATGAAAATACCACTCGAAGGACATGTAACGTTCAGTGACCTGATATACGGCGATGTTACTTTCGATTACAGCACGATTACCGATTTCGTAATGCTGAAATCGGATGGTTATCCAACCTATCACCTGGCTAATGTGGTCGATGACACCGCCATGAAAATCACGCACATTATTCGGGGAGACGAGTGGATATCAAGCGTTCCGATGCACCTGGCTATATACAAAGCTCTCGGTTATACACCTCCGCTTTATGTGCACCATCCGATGCTTCTTGGACCGAACCGCGCCAAACTAAGTAAACGACACGGCGACGTAGCAGTCCTTCAGTACAGGGAAAAAGGTTACCTGCCTGAAGCGCTGTTTAACTTCCTGGCATTGATCGGCTGGTCGCTCGATGACAAGACCGAGATTATGACACGACAGGAACTTATCGATAATTTCTCGCTGGAGAGAATTAGCAAAACAGGAGCGTTGTTCAACTGGGAAAAACTGGAATGGATGAACGGCCTGTACATCCGTAACCTCAGCCTGGATGACTTCATGGAGAGGTCGATACCCTATCTTGAAAATGGATTACCAGAAACGGTCGAACGTCCCCTGGATAAAGACTACCTGAAACGGATGCTCGAACTCGTCCAGGAACGTGCCAAGACACTGGCTGAAGTTCCTGAACTGGTTAAATTTTTCTATATCGAGGAATCCGGTTATGAGCCTGACTTGCTTATCGGAAAGAAGATGACAAAAGAAGACGCTGTCAAAGTCCTGGAAGTATCTCTGGAGCGACTGACCACGCTGGAACCATTCGATATAGATTCGATGGAAAACCTGCTCAGGCCGCTGGCAGAAGAACTGGGACTCAAAGCCGGGCAGCTATTCGGGACTTTGAGAGTCGCCACCACCGGACGTACGGCGGCACCGCCGTTATTCCAGACCATGGAAGTCCTCGGTAAAGAAGTTTGCCTTGACCGGATGGAAACAGCCTTGAAAAAGCTCAAGAGTTAGAAGGAGTTCACCCGATGCTCGATTTCGATTATTCCGCCATATCCGGCGAAGACCTGAGAGAAGTAGCTGCCAGGACCTATTACACCATCGACGGACTCTGGTTTCTGGCAGTTGAAGAAAAATTCGGATTCGATGCTGCTTTCGAGCTGAACCAGGTCGTCTGGAGAAAAGCCAGTCCCATTATCGGTAAAAGAATTCTGAAAAACCTGGACACGAAAGGTAAGTCTCCACTCCGGGTTCTCATGCAGATGCTGTTTGCCGATCCCCTGATATATGTCCACAAGCCCGAAGTAATCGAACTGACTGATTCTAAGGCCGTATTCCGCTGTACAGAATGTCCGATACAGGTGGCAAGAATACGAGATGGGAAAGGTGTTTACGACGGAATTCCGGGATGTACCATGCTATTCCAGGCGTACGCTGAACTGGTAGATCCCCGGATTACTACCAGGTGCAATGCCTGCGTTCCGAATCCCGATTCACCCGAATACTGGTGCGAATGGGTTTTCGAAATATCTTCATAACAGGATATTGATAAATGCTTATCATCAGACCGGCAAAACCGGACGACCTTGCAGCAATCACCGATATATATAACGAAGCGATCCTTACAACCGACGCTACTTTCGATACCGAAATAAAAACAATCGAGAGTCAGAAGGAATGGTTCGACAGCCACGATTCAAGAAACCCTATTCTGGTCGTTGAATCCAATGAAAAAGTAGTCGGCTGGGCGTCACTCAGTAAATGGTCGGACAGGTGCGCCTATTCCGACACAGCGGAGATTTCCTTGTATGTGAAAGACGGATACCGGGGACAGGGAGTCGGCAGGCAGTTGATCGAAAGAATACTACGGGCAGGCGAAGAAGCAGGGCTTCACACGATTATTTCAAGAATAGTTGTCGGCAATGATGAAAGTATTCATCTTCACAAGATATTTGGATTCGAACATATCGGTGTCATGAAAGAAGTCGGTATTAAATTCGGCAGATTACTCGATGTCGTATTGATGCAAAAGATATATCCTGATAAATCGTAGCAACCTCCTCGTTACTCCCGCGAAAGCGGGAATCTACATCATCGATACAGGAAATCAGTGTAAAAGCAGAGATACCATTAACAAAGAGCAGGTAATAAAAGTAAATGAGGTAACTTTGAACAAAGACAGCACAGTCGAACCGGAATATCTGTCTCTGTACAAATCCGGTGAACTACAGAAACGGGTGGTACGGCTTGAATCCAGACTTACCTCCTGCGATATTTGTCCCCGGAATTGTGGAGTCAACCGCCTGAAAGGTGAAAGAGGATTCTGTAATTCCGTGTATCTTCCCGCTGTCTCCTCGGCAGTCGCTCATCACGGCGAGGAACCCGTCCTTTCCGGCACATGGGGCTCCGGTACTATTTTCTTTGGCAACTGTAATCTCCGTTGTGTTTTCTGCCAGAATTACCAGATAAGCCAGGATCCTGAAACACAGAAAAACAACGAAATAGAGATTAATTCCCTTGCAGAAAAGATGATCTATCTCCAGGATAAACTTGCATGCCATAACATTAATCTCGTCTCCCCTACCCACTATGTTCCCCAGATAGTCCGGGCATTAATGGAAGCGGTACCGTTAGGACTCCGACTGCCAATTGTCTATAATACCGGCAGTTATGATTCACTGGAGACCATTAAAACACTCGACGGGATTATCAGTATTTATCTACCCGACCTGAAATATGCTTCGAATGATAATAGCAATAAATTCTCAATAGCACCTGATTATGTCAAGCATTCCCGTGCCGCGATCAAGGAAATGTACCGGCAGGTAGGAGACATCATAACGGATGAAAACGGGATTGCTTTGAAAGGAATGATAGTACGTCACCTTATTCTACCTAACCGGCTGGCAGGTAGTGATAATTCGCTTAGATGGCTGGCAAATGAGATCTCTCCGTCAGTCACGGTTAGTATTATGTCGCAGTACCATCCTACCATCAATGCTCGTAAGATACCCCAGCTAGATAGATCGATTTCGATGGAAGAATACCTGGAAGTAGTCAGCCTGGCACATGAACTCGGTTTGGAAGATGGCTGGATACAGGAAATGGAATCCAAAGAGTACTACCTGCCAGATTTTTCAAAAAAAGAAAATCCCTTCGAACAAACTTGAAACTCCAGAAGTTTGAGGCTGTAAACTAGCTTTTCCGTTTTCTCTTAACGAAGCCAAATTTGATCTTTTTTCCGTTTAGTTTGTCTTTTTTATTTACGTTATCTATAAATTCCTGAACATCCGGAAGTTCTTTCTTAGCCATTAATGTACACTACTCCACATATTTTTTAAGACAAGCTATTGTAGCACACACGCGATGTTATCACAAAATCTGCATCATGAAGTGTGGCGTGCAATATTGGTGTTGAAATACCTGAAGTGAAAGATACCTGATAGCAGCCCTTATTTATCTATTGTTAAGACAAGATGGAGACAAGTTATCCCAGCTAGGCAGACTTTCTACGTTTCTTACTCTTGTTCGTAAGTTCATCCAGTCCATTATGAGCATTTTTCCTGACCATGTTCAGGGTTTTGGTCATGCTGTTCAGACTGCGTTCACTCATCGATGCCATTACCTGGTTTGCTATGTCTCTGGCAACAGGTTGCGCCTGTTCGAGTTTTTCATAACCCTTTTCAGTAAGAATTATATTGATTGATCTCCTGTCAGTGGCACTTGGCTCAACCCGGACATATCCTTCTTTCTTCATTCTGCTGACCAGGGTTGTCACGTTGTGCCTTTCTCTCAATATCCACCGCGCAATCTCGGAAGGCGTCATCGAACCTTCCCTGATAGCCAGGATCTGCAGCACCCCAAACTTACTTACGGAAAGACCTGATCTCCTGTAAAAGGTAGAATCAGCGTACTTCTGGACCGCATCTGCCGTCTGCATGAAAAGATGGTATGCATTAAAAACTGGGTTACCTACTTCAATGTTAATCAAAGGACCTCCTCCTTTTAAGAAATTATTTTTAGTATATCATAAATTGTGAAAATTAAAAACATCCCTGAACAATTTTCACACTACTGTTACTTTGGGTATATATATTCATAAAAGAAAATATGTTACACTATTTCACATGGATAATTTCAACGAAATACACGATGTAAACAGAAAATGGTGGGACGTGACTTCGATGGACTGTAAAAAGCGGGACGAGGAAATGTGGAGAACATGCAAAGAGCAATCTTCTTTTGCTCTGGACAGAAAAATGCAGGAGATCGTTGATGAATTCATCGGGAATCCTGAAGGGAAGAAAGCCTGTGTCATCTCCAGCGGAGATAATTTCGCCGCTTTCGCCCTGGCTTCAAAGGGCATGAAAATTACCTCTACGGATATTTCCGAATTACGACTTGACATTGCCAGGGAACGCGCGGCAGAACTCGGACTGGTTATCGATTTTTTCCAGTGCGATTCATCGAATTTATCACCCGTTCGTGATGATAAGTACGATCTGGTTATCTCCACACCGGGAACCTATGTCTGGATATCAGATCTTGAAAAAGTCTATTCGGAAGTGTACCGGGTACTGAAGCCGGGTGGATTTTTTGTTTTCCACGAAATTCATCCCTTCAACCGTCCATTTAAAGATCAGCCGGAGTTCGAAATAGCTCAACCTTACTTTAAACCGGGTCCCTATACCAACGAAGGAGAAAAAGGATTGACCCATAACTTCTACTGGATGATGAGTGATTTTCTAAACGCACTGGCTGACAGCGGACTGATTATACGCCGTATTTCAGAAGATCCTGCCGAGAAACCGTCTTATTGGGAAGGGAGATATTACGGAGAAGACGGCGGTGACGAACGGCTCCTCGACTGGCACGTTAATCCCCGGGCTGCCCTGCCCCAGTGGATGGTAATTGCTTCCCAGAAACCGGCCGAATAATAAAAAACATCTTCATCTATAACATTTTCTTGTCAATATTTTTCAACTTATCGGTTATTTCTTTAATCGCTTTCCTAGTTCAATAGAATGTAAAACCACTTCCGATATTCTGAGATCCCTTTGCACTCTTTAATCATCATCCACTACTGGCAGTAGACCCTTGCATATATCGCCAAATGGCTGAAAAATCGATCTAAATAAATCCATCAAATATTTATTATCCGATATATTATAAAGTAAAATATATTATCGTCTGAATAAGTCAGTATACCTGAGAAATTTTTAGGTATCAGGGGAAAGTATGCATCAATCTGACGCTCTTATCGACCTGGCTGTCCTCTTAGCAGCTGCCCTGGTGGGAGGGATGATAGCACATCGGCTGAGACAACCGATCTTATTAGGTTATCTCGCCATAGGGATTGCCGTCGGACCACACTCACTTGGCCTTGTCGATGACCTTGAATTAATCGAAACTACTGCTACTATCGGCGTTGCCTTGCTCATGTTCACCCTGGGTCTTGAGATATCTGTATCACAATTCCGCGAACTGGGCAAAATAGGGATATGGAGTGGGATAATTCAGATTACTTTTACCTTTGCCCTGGGATTCCTTGCGGGTATTGCACTGCTTAAATGGCCTGTTTCTCAATCAATAGTTTTCGGTTTGATAATATCGCTGAGCAGTACGGCAGTTTGTCTGAAATTGCTACTGGAAAGGGGTGAATTAAACTCAGTCCATGGCCGGATTATGGTTGCGATTCTCATTTTTCAGGATGTTTCCGTGGTATTGATGATGGTTATTATGCCTGTGATAGCAGGTTCGGACCAGAATTTGTTATTGACTCTCGGTATCGCTTTCGGAAAAGCTGCCCTCTTCATTGGAATAGCGGTTGTGTCTGGCTTATGGTTGCTACCATGGCTACTTGGTAGAATCGGCGGAATGCGTTCCAGAGAACTCTTTCTACTAACCATTCTGGTTCTCTGCCTGGGAGCCGCTGTAGGAACCCAGATCCTGGGACTTTCTATGGTATTTGGCGCGTTCTTGATCGGTCTGGTACTCCGTGGGCCTCAGTTCGGATACCAGGCTACAGCAGAGATCACTCCTTTGAGAGATATCTTCGCTACACTGTTTTTTATCACGATGGGTATGTTGCTTGATCCGAGATTTCTCCTCGAAAATTGGTCGTTGGTGCTGGTCACTGTACTTATTATACTAATCGTGAAAATCCTTGTGGTCTTCTGCATTGTCCGCCTGTTCGGGCACAGCAACCGTATTGCCACTTTAACGGGGACAGGTCTGTTTCAAATAGGTGAATTCGGATTTATTATTGCCCAGGGAGGTGTCAGTAGCGGAATCGTCACAGGGGAATTCTATTCGCTTATCCTTTCTACCGCAATTCTCTCCATGTTACTGACGCCGCTGCTATTGAATGTTGTATCAAGGCTGTATTCACGGTCGACTGCGCCTTCAGTGCCAAAAACCGCATCATCTCCTGAACCTTCGCCTTCTGTCACAGTAGAGAAAGAATCGGTAAATACTAGGGTGGTCATCGCAGGTTATGGAAGAATCGGCGAAAACGTTGCCCAGGGAATCGAGGACGCAGGCCTGCCCTTTACGGTAATTGAGCTCGACCCGGAAAGAATTAACGTATTGAAGAAAAATAAGAAACCGAGAATTTATGGCGATGCCAGCAATGTTCATGTGCTGGCGCAGTCTGCCCTGAATAATGCCGGAATCCTGGTTGTTACTTTTCCAGATCCTCTTGCGGTCGTAAACACAGTTAAAAATGCCCTGGAGATAAATCCTGAACTTCGCATCGTGGCAAGAGTTCACCGTACCAGGGAAGCTGACTTGTTAAAAAGTATGGGTGTTGACGAACTTATTAGTCCTGAATATGAAGCCAGCCTGGAATTCATTGAAAGGATTCTCTCTGTTTCCGGTTGGAACAGGAGAGAAATCCTGCGTGCCGTCATTGAAGCTGAAAAGGACGAAAAAGTCGAAGAATTCAGTTCGAACGATATCGCTTAGTACACGTACAGATCCGTTAACGGAACTATCCCTTATCCGTGTTTTTTAACGCCAGTGCCGCAGTAGGACAGGCATTAACGCATTCGTCACAGAGTGTGCAATCAATCTCGCCTAAAGGCATGTTCCTGAACGGTTCTATGACCCTGTCGAATCCGCGATGGGCAAAACCAAATGCCCCGCTGCCGTTCTTCCGGCACATCCAAATACACCTGCCGCAGAGCACGCATTTGTTGGGATCGTGAATATATTTCGGGTGACTTTCATCGATCGGAAAATCATGCAGTATTTTGGGAAACCGTTTTGTAGTAATTCTTATCTTCAGGTGGGCGGCGATTTTCTGGAGCTCGCAGCTGCCGTTTGCCAGGCAGTGGGCGCAGTCGACCGGGTGGGAAGCCATCAGCAACTCGAAACCTGTGGACGCAAGCCGAAGAGATTCTCCTCCTCTGGTATTGACGACCATTCCTTCCCTGACCTTCTCGGTACAGGCTGTGACCGGTTTTTGATACCCTTCGATCTCGACAAAGCAGAGCCGGCAGGAAGCAGACGGCTCCTCTTTTTCGCCGATAGCGCACAGATTAGGGATGTAAATACCGTTATCCAGCGCTGTCCATAAAAGGTTCGCGCCTTCTTCAGCCATTATCTCCTTATTGTCTATTATCAACGAAACAGATTTCATCGGTTCTTTTCATACTCCTCCACTTTACTCGGAGGTGAAACCTTGATAATCGCGTTGTATTGCGGAGGGCAGCTTGTAACACAGGTACCACACTTCACACACTTTTCCTGATCTATCACTTTAATCCTGGATTTATCCGGAGAAATCGCTTCAACCGTGCAGGTTCCGATACAGGCATCGCAGGAACGTTCGCACTTATCGCGGAGTATATAAAACGCTATCAGTTCAGGACACATCAGTGACGGACAGCGTTTTTCGTTTATATGGGCTTCATATTCATCCAGGAAATACCGCAGAGTTGTTAGTACCGGATTCGGAGCCGTCTTCCCAAGGTTACACAGAGAACCCGTTTTTACATCCCGCGCCAGGTCGTCAAGCATTTCGATATCTTCCGGTTCTCCCTGTCCCTTCGTGATCCTGTCCAGAATCCCCAGCATCTGCTTCGTCCCCAGTCGACAGAAAGTACATTTCCCGCAGGACTCTCTCTGTGTGAACTCCAGGAGGTACCTGGCAATTTCAACCATACACTTATCTTCACCGAGAACAACCATACCCCCTGAGCCCATCATTGCTCCGGCTTCACTCAAAGAATCGAAATCAACCGGCAGGTCGAGAACGGACTCCGGAAGACAGCCGCCGGAAGGACCTCCTATCTGTACCGCCTTGAATTTCCTACCTCCTGGTACACCGCTTCCAACATCATATATAACATTTCTCAGGGGGGTGCCCATCGGTACTTCCACCAGCCCGGTGTTGACGATGTCCCCGGCAAGGGCAAATACCGCTGTTCCTTTACTCTGGTCTGAACCGATACTCCTGAACCACTCTACTCCTTTGCTAACAATATGGCGTACAAAGGCAAGTGTTTTCACATTATTAATGACTGTAGGTTTACCATTCAGACCGTTCGTAGCCGGATATGGCGGCCTGTGCCTTGGCATTCCCGCATGACCTTCCATGGATGTTATCAGAGCTGATTCTTCACCACAGACATAAGCTCCGGAGCCGTGGAACACCTTGATATCGAAGCTGTATCCACTCTGCAAGATATTCCTGCCCAGCAATCCTTTTTTCCTGGCCTGTCTGATAGCTATCTCGACACGGTGAACAGCAAGGGGGTATTCAGCTCTTACATAAATATAACCGTTTCGAGCACCGACTGCATAACCGGCGATTATCATTCCCTCTATTACCGAGTGTGGGTCACTCTCCAGGATATCCCGGTCCATGAAAGCCCCTGGATCGCCCTCATCCCCGTTGCAGATAATGTATTTCGTCCTGCCCTTTGATTTCCGGCAGGTTTCCCATTTCTGTCCGGTAGAAAAACCAGCCCCTCCCCTGCCCCTTAGACCGGATTGCTTTATCTCTTCGATCACTTTATCCGGTTCACCGGTCAACACTGTAGCAAGAGCAGAATATCCGTTAATCGCCACGTAATGGTCTATATCTTCGGGATCTATCCTGCCGCAGTTCTCGAGAAGAATCTTTTGTTCATAAGCTGCCCTTGGAAAATCATCGAAACTCGGGATGAGATCGTTCGACTCCATTGCACCAAGGACGAATTCCAGGCACGGGTCGTCTCCAATCAGATAGTCTCTGACCAGTTTTTCAGCTACTACCGGGTTGACCTGCCCGTAACATACCGGTGGATTACCCTGTTTACTGATAACTACCAGCGGTTCGGCATAACAATGCCCCATACAGCCGACTTCTATTACCGGGCATTCAAGTCCTCTTTTCCTTACTTCCTGCCTGAGGGCATCCTCCACTTCCAGTGCACCAGCTGCTCTTCCGCAGGTAGCTGCGCCGACAAGAATTACGGGGCTACCGCTGTTCCATAATTCGTTCCAGCGTGTTAGAGCATTTTCCCTGAGTTCACCATATGTAGAAGTGATAGCGGCTGGATCCATCCTGTTCATCTGTTCTTTTTAGCCTCTTTTTCCCTTTCCAATTCGAAGGAGAGGAGTATACCGTCAACCTTGGTTGGTTCCACGTTACCCTCTGGTTTATCATCGACAACCGTAACCGGAGCCATAACGCAGCAGCCAACACAGGCGACACTATCCAGGTCGAATTCCCTGTCAGGCGTAGTCTGCCGTACATCGATACCAAGTCGTCTTTTCCAGGCATCCATCGTGATATAGCCGCCTTTCATATGACAAGCAGTCCCGAGACATACCCTTATCGAGTGTTTTCCCGGGGGATTCAGGCGAAACTGGTTATAAAAAGTAACCACTTCATACACATCAACTTCTGAAATACCAAGGAAACCGGCGACCTCCTCCATCGCTTCAACAGGAAGATAACCGAGTCTGCTCTGGACTTTTTGAAGAATCGGGATAAGGTTCCCCCTTTTTTTTCCGAATCTTTTGAGCACCTTTTTCGTTTCCTGCCTGTTTTCAACTTCTTCAGTGGTCAATCTGCAACCTCATTACATGCTTGTCGCGCCGACGCTGTTTCGCAGGTCGACGAACAACTTCTCATCGAGACCAAGCGCTTTATCTATCAACTCAAGGATTGTTTTCTTCTCCTCAGGAAACTTATAGCCGTTATAGTCCTGTTTCATCAAGGGTACCACAACATTCCCGGATTGGTATGAAGTATTGAGATTATGATCGAAGCATACCCCGGAATCAACCTCCAGGTTTTCTATCATCAATTTTACTTCTCGCAGTATCTCATGGGGCGAAAGCATCTCGAATTCGCCATTCCGATACGATTCAAGTAACGGTGTATCCGCACTGGGAACGAATGGTCTTAACCTGATAAAATTCGGATTTATCTCATTCAGTACCCGCGCCGTGTTTTCAGCGTGCTGTCTCCATAATTTCTTACCGCCAAGTCCCGGCATCACGTACTCGGACAACTCAAATCCGGCGGCAAGTGCTTTCTTTCCGGCAGAAATATGTTCTTCCGCGGTCACGCCTTTGTCGATCAGTTCCAGCAGTTCGTCATCTCCTGTCTCAAGTCCGACATGCAGCCTGGTCAGCCCGGCTTCTTTCAATGCCTTCAGCTCCTCCAGCGTCTTGTGAGAGATAGATTTCGACCGGGCATAGGTGGTAATCCGGGTAATACTCGGAAACAGCTCTTTCAAGTATCTCAGAATCTCAACAAGCTGTGAAGCCTTGATGATAATAGTGTCTGCATCCTGGAGGAATACGGTCCTGCCGCCGGCAACAAGCCAGTTGTAGGTATTTACTACACTCTGAATGTTATAGTAATCGTGTTCCGTCAGGGCATATCGATCCCTGCCTTCGATCAGGCTGCTCTGAATAATTGCCCCGATCGGCTGGAGGCTTCCCGCGTATCCCAGTTTTCGTGAAATAGCCGCAAGTTCATCGGCAATTCCCTTCACGGCGTCGATATCAGCCTTGACTTCCTCGACCGGTCTCAGCCTGAATTTCTCGCGGTTATAGAACCTGCCGTAGCAGAAGGTGCATCTACTCCAGGGACAGTTACCGGTAACACGCAGCAACAGTGAAAAACTGCCGCCTTCGCTGGGCGGACGGATAGGACCAATTTCATACGAGTATGACTTCAGTTTTGAGAAATCTATGTCATTCCCTGTCCCGGGAATATTCGCCATTCCGTAAATCTCCCTGTTTCGATTATAGTCCAGCCCGGTAAACAGGGGCAAGCTATTCGGATGATGCCAGGAAGAACAACAGAAGGTATTCAGTTTTAGTAAAGGTAGTACTACGAGTCAAGGAAAACGATCTTGTTTTACAACCATTCCGGACTCTGGAGACCCCGCCTGGTCAGTTCCAGGGACATCTCGGATACATGATGCTGGAGATGTCTTGCTACGTATACCACTCTGCCCAGCACCAGTGATCCTGTCCAAGGATACATTGCCTCTGCTGCCATTAAGTCTGCTTTTTTCAACCACTGCTGGAACTTGTCTTCCATTTCATCCAGGTAGCCGATAATTTCTCCCTGACCTGGCAGGCGTTCAGAATCTTTATCTTCCCAGTCTACCCCAAACCGGCCTCCCCAGCCGAACTTATCCGGCGGCTGGTCACTTAAATAGAAATCGAGTGTTTCAACGACGTGATATGCTACCCCGGCGGGGCGTAGATAGTCGATCTCGCCTTTCTTCCATTCGTCCGCAGGAAATGCTATGACGGCATCCCTGAACATCTTCAGGGGACGCCGACACTGGTCATGCATTACACTGGAAATATCACTGTTACTCATCCAATTCTCCCTCCGGTCCGTAGTCTGCCGGTATTACACGCCGCTTTTCGGAATTGTATTACCATACATGATTTTACAAGTCGTATCAAGCTCAAATTCAACCTGTGGTTGAGTTTTGGTTTAACCATGTATCATTGACCTTCACACATAGGCTATGATATTCTCAAAGACTAAAGGAGACTCCGGATTGGGCTCTTTCGAGAAACAATGGCAAAAATGGTTTCCTGAAGATCAGGATAAAAAAAAGGGAGGTTCCGCTGCCAGCAGAACCTCCAGGATATTATGGACACTCGGTATTCTGATAGTAGTGTTCATAATAATCAGTGTTTCTAAAGGATTCTACACGGACTGGCTCTGGTTCAGCAGTATTGGATACGGTTCAGTTTTCACTACCATATTATGGTCGCGGATTCTTATCTTCTTTATCGCTACCATCATTTTTACGATTCTATTCGCTGGAAATCTGTTTCTGGCAACCCGTCTTGTCCCCAAGACTGACAACAGTCTATGGCCATGGGCTCTGGTTAAACGACTGCAACCCGCAATCAGGACAGGTGTCATCATCGTTACTTTATTCCTCAGCCTGATATTCGGTCTTGTCGCCCAGAGTAACTGGGAGGTTATTCTTCTTGCCCTTAACTGGCAGCCTTTTGGAATTGTAGACCCCGTATTTCAAAAAGAAGTCGGTTTCTATGTGTTCTCACTACCCTTTCTGAGCCTTCTGCGGGGCTGGTTGACAGGTGCATTCATTGTCTGCCTGATCGGCAGCGCCGGTGTATACGCGGTCAGTTATGGAATTCAGAGATTGAAATTCAACTACGCCCGGCCGGTTATGATACATCTCGGCGGACTCTTTATCATCATCCTGGGATTTTTCGCCTGGGCTTACTGGCTTGGCATCTGGGACCTGGTGTATTCAAGTCGTGGCGTCGTTTTCGGCGCCAGCTATGCGGATATGCACTCCAAGCTACCGGCCCAGTGGATCCTGCTGGCAGTGGTTATTCTCTTCATCATACTTGTAATTTTTTCAATAGTCAGGCGAAATTACCGTCTGATATTATACGGCATCGGCGCCTGGATAGTGGCCGCTGTTCTTGTAGGCACCGTATATCCCGCTATCATCCAGCGTTTCCAGGTCCAGCCGAGTGAACTGGCGAAGGAGACGCCATATATTAAATATAATATCGACTTTACCAGGGAAGCTTTCGGACTGAACGATATCGTGGAGCAACCCTATCCGGCGAATGATACACCCAGCCCTCAGGACATCGCAGCAAATGAAGTGACGATTAGTAATGTCAGGCTGTGGGACCATCGCCCTTTGAAAGACACCTTCAACCATATCCAGTCATTACGCCCCTATTATGACTTCAATGATGTTGATATCGACCGTTACACCATCGACGGGAATTATCGGCAGGTAATGCTGTCGGTTCGGGAACTCTCAGCCGAAAAGTTACCGGAAGAAGCCCAGACGTGGGTAAACCGTCGACTTCTCTATACTCACGGGTACGGTATCACGCTCAGTCCCGTTAATGAAGTCGCCACACAGGGTCTGCCTGTTCTCATGGTAAAGGATATACCCCCTGTTGGAAAAATAAAAATCGCGCAGCCGGGTATCTACTACGGTGAAAAGACAAATAACTATGTAATCGTAAACACCGAAACACAGGAATTCGATTATCCTGCCGGTGATGAAAACGTCTACGGCAGTTATGAAGGCACCGGAGGTATCAGCCTTAACGGATTTTTCCGAAGACTTATGTACGCATGGGAAATGGGAGATTTCAATATACTGATAAGCGGTGAATTAACTTCCGAGAGTAAATTACTCTACCACCGTAATATACAGCAGAGAGTGAACCATCTGGCACCTTTCCTTATGCTCGACAGAGATCCATATATAACCGTGATGGACGATAATCTGTACTGGATACAGGATGCTTATACCGTCAGTGACCGGTATCCATACTCAACACCTCTCCCGAACGGTCTGAATTATATACGCAACAGTGTTAAAGTGGTTATCGACGCTTATAATGGCGATGTTTCTTTCTATATCGCCGATCCTGAGGACGCGCTTATCCGCACCTACCAGGCAATATTTCCCGACCTGTTTATTCCCATGGAGCAGATGCCAGATGAACTGAAATCACACCTGCGGTATCCCGAAGACATGTTCAATGTTCAGGTCCAAACATATCTCACCTATCATATGAAAGACGCCAGGGTGTTCTATAACAAGGAAGACCTGTGGGAAGTTCCCAGAGAAGTCTATTTCGGCCCCGAGCAATCGATGGATCCGTACTACATCATCATGCGTCTTCCTGAAGAAGATATGGAAGAATTCCTGCTCATGCTTCCGTTTACTCCGGCGAACAAGAAAAACACGATCGGCTGGCTGGCAGCACGCTGTGACGGAGAAAACTATGGAAAACTACTGGCTTACAGCTTTCCCAAGGAAGAATGGGTAGACGGTCCGAGTCAAATAGAAAATCGCATCGGTCAGGATACTGTCATAACCGAACAGCTTGCTCTTTGGGGTCGTGGAGGATCCACCGTCTTACGGGGAAACCTGTTGTTGATACCTCTCGGAGAATCTATATTGTATGTTGAACCGGTATTCCTGCAAGCCGAAGGCGGCGGTCTGCCTGAACTGAAACGGGTCATTGTCGCTGCCGGCGAAAAGATAGCCATGACACCCAGCCTAAGAGAAAGTCTGGCAGCAATATTCGGTCAAGAAACTCCGGTAGTCGAAGAACCTGATATAACACCCCCGGTCGAGGTTAAACCTGAAACACCTGTAACCAACGATATTGCCGAACTGATCGAACAGGCTCAGGCACATTACGAAAAAGCGCAGGAATACGTCCAGGACGGAGACTGGGCAGGTTTCGGAAAAGAGTGGGATGCCCTTCAGGAAGTCCTGGAAAAACTGGCGGAACTGACAGCAGATAAATAAATCCGAACGTCTGATTTGACACTCATCGAGACAATCATATATACTCGTAATGTTTGATTTTTCATAGCACGTGGACAATTAAATAAACGGAGTTTCCGAGTTGCCGCTCCTAAGAGCATTAGGCTTATGGGAAGCAACCGATAGGGTACAGGTGGAAACGCCTGCGCCTCCCGTTCAGGAAAGGAGACAGCCCAATGACTTGGCTTTTGTCGAGCAGAGCACCTCCTTGAGGTGCTTTTTTATTGGATTGTAAATAAGAATATAAACTAAGAGGTATATTTTGAAAAAAATATTATACATTATATCAAGCCTGATAATCATTTCGAGTTTGCTATTTGCGATCGTGGGATGCTCCTCAGAGGATGCCAAAGGGGAAACTGGTGTTAAGGAAGAAGTAACTGCTGAAAAGACCTATGAACTTCATGACCCGATGGTCAGGTTCAAGATCGCCACTACCACCAGCCTTTACGACACGGGTCTCTGGTATCACTTGGAGCCAATATTCGAAGAGTTGGCTAATGTTGAAATGGACATCGTATACGCCGGAACCGGGATTGCCCTGGAATGGGGTAAAAGAGGTGATGTAGATGCCATAATCGTCCATGACAGGGCAAGGGAAGACCAGTTTATAGCTGATGGTTACGGCATAAACCGCAGGAACTTCGGCTATAACTTCTTTTTAATTGCCGGTCCTGAAGATGACCCGGCTGGAATAGTCGGTCTGTCTGCAGCAGAAGCCTATCAGAAAATATACGATGAAGGTATGAAAGGTAACATCAAATTCGTCTCCAGAGGTGATGATTCCGGAACTCACGCCAAGGAGAAATTGATCTGGAAAGAAGCCGGCTTTGATTACGAAGAAGTACGTAATTCTGGTGAATGGTACGTGGAAGCCGGTAAAGGTATGGGGCCGACTCTCCTGATGGCCAATGAGATGTCAGCCTACACCATGGCTGATATCTCGACCTTCCTGGCATACAGTCTTAAATCTGACTTGGGTATAAAGTCACTGGTTGAGAAAGACTCCATATTCATCAATGTGTATGCCGCCATAGCAATCAATCCTGAAACACACTCCGCGGCCAAAATAGATATAGCCAATAAATTCATCAACTGGCTGATATCAGATGAGGTTCAAGAGATAATCGGAACCTACGGAGAAGCCGAATACGGTAGGTCACTCTTCTATCCTATCGCCGGCTGTGATATACCAGGTTGTCCTCCCTCCACGGACTGGACGACTCCTGTTCCAGATTACGTGAAATAGTTTAAAAAGTCTGATTCATTGAAAGGAACAGTAGCCAGATATCTGGCTACTGTCCTTTCAATGTTAAGATATAATATAAAACCTTATTTACCACAGGAATTTGGTTTATTACACTTACACTCACTAGAGGAAAGCAAAATTGACTGAACTCTGGCAGGGCCTGGTCAAAGCCGTCGAACTGATAATTAACCTTGATCCCGAAGTAATGGAAATCGCTGGGAGATCTCTCAGGATTGCCATTACTTCAGCGATTATTGGTTCCATCATTTTTGTCCCTATCGCAAGTATTATTGCTTTCAAGCAGTTTCCAGGTAAAAGAACGTTAATTAATCTGATCCAGACCTTCTATAGTATGCCCACTGTCGTCATCGGTCTGTTTGTGTTCGTTTTCATATCCCGAAAAGGCCCCCTGGGTGAATTGGAGTTGATGTTCACTCCAACTGGCATTATTATCGGGCAGGTGGTACTGATCGCTCCAATATTACTCGGACTTACCATATCGGCACTCAGTGGAGTAGACAGGACCCTCATTGATACTGCACGGTCACTTGGGGCCAGTAATATTCAAATTACGCTTCTTGTTATCCGTGAAGCCAGATTCGCTGTCATGGCAGCGGTAATAATGGGTTTTGGTCGGGCGATCTCTGAGGTAGGTATATCTCTGATGGTTGGTGGGAACATACGAGGTTTCACCCGCGTCATTACCACCGCTATCTCTCTTGAATCCTCAAAAGGAGACCTTGAACTGGCTTTAGCTCTGGGAATAATCCTTATTTTTATTGCCCTGGTCGTTAATATCATCATGAACCGGGTACAGCAGAGGTAAATATGCCCTTACTGGAAACAATCGACCTATTTCACACACTCAACGAACAGGATATCCTGAAAAATATCAACCTTCGTATTGATAAAGGAGAAGTCCTGGCAATTATCGGTCCTACAGGAGCCGGTAAGACTACACTTCTTCGCCTGCTGAATACCCTTGAGCTCCCCTCGTCAGGTAGAGTAATCATTGATGGCAAAGACACCGCAGAGTCACCAATTGTCCGATTGGAACTCCGCCGTAAAATGGCGTTCGTACTTCAAAAACCGGTCGTCTTCAATATGAGTGTTTTTGACAACATTGCTATCGGTTTGAAATGGCGAGGAAACAACAAAACTGAAATTACAGAAAAAACATCGAATATACTTGAGCTGATCGGCCTGGCTGACTACGGAAACCGGAACGCCAGAACATTATCGGGTGGTGAAACGCAGAGGGTGGCAATAGCCAGGGCTGTTATCAGCGAGCCGGAAATCTTACTACTGGATGAACCGGGTGCCAACCTTGACCCGGTGTCATCAGCAAGAACAGAAGAATTATTACTGGATATCATAAACCGGTATAAGACAACGACTGTCATGGCCACTCACGATATGTCCCAGGGGCAGAGAATGGCGGATAGAGTAGCCGTAATGCTGAATGGCGAAATCCTGCAAACAGGAGATTGGCACCAGGTTTTTAATACGCCTGGTAGCAAAGACATTGCTTATTTCGTCGGAGTCGAGAATATCATAGATGGAGAAATCGTTTCTGCCCAGGATGAACTGGTGACGATAAAGGTAGACGGCAGCGTGATCGAGGCAGTTACTAACTATCCTGTAGGTGATAAAATCAGTGTCTGTATAAGACCTGAAGACATTACCGTTTCCACAACGAGGACGTCAACTAGCGCCAGGAACTCGTTTGCTGGTAAAATAAAAAATACAGTTTCCTTTGGCGCTCTCACCCGTGTAACTATAGATTGCGGATTTACTCTGGTTGTTCTTGTGACCACCAGGTCTGCCAGCGAACTCAACCTGGTGAAAGATAAAGAAGTCTTTGCCAGCTTCAAAGCCACTGCGATACACGTCATCAAGCGTTAGGAACCTGAACAATCTTAAAAAGGTAAACTATGCTTGAAGTTAAAAATTTATGCGTCCAAGTAGGGAAGTTTTTCCTGAAGAATGTCAGTCTGGAAGTGCGTGATGGTGAATACTTCGTTCTCCTGGGGCCGACCGGTTCCGGCAAAAGCGTTCTTCTTGAGTCTATCGCCGGTCTCACCTCCGTTACCAGCGGTGAAGTATGGATTAACGGTAAAGATGTGACAGACCTTAATCTGGAAAAACGGAAAATCGGGTTTGCTTTCCAGGATTACGCCCTTTACCGGCATCTTTCGGTACGCGATAACATTTCCTTCGGTCTGATGTGGAAAAATCAGAAGCAGAAAGATATCGATAAAGCGGTAGACAAAGCAGTCGAGTTACTGCACCTTGAAAATCTCTTAGATAAAAGGGCCTGGACACTCAGCGGTGGCGAAAGCCAGAAGATAGCTCTGGCTAGGGCAATAGCTATCAAGCCCGATCTTCTTATACTTGACGAACCTCTCAGTGCGGTAGATGCGGAGACTAAAGAAGATTATGAACGGGAGTTAAGAGAACTCCATAACCACCTGGAATTGACCACCATACACGTGACTCACAGCTTTGAGGAAGCAGTCGCACTCGGCGACAGGATCGCCGTTATTATTGACGGAGAAATACTCCAGGTAGGAACACCGGAAGAAATATTCCTCTACCCGCAATCTGAACAACTGGCACGTTTCCTTATGACACGCAACGTTTTTTCAGGAGAGATCACCCCTGAATCGAACGGAAACAAGGTTTTTACCATTGATGGTACCAGGATTTTCGTGAATACCGAGTTGGAAGGAAAGACGCACGTTTCGATACGACCGGAAAACATTCTGCTTTCGAGAGAACCGATAGATTCACCAGGGAATAACTGTATTGAAGGTACCGTTACGCGAATTATCGACCGGGGAACGATTACTCACATTAAAGTGAACATTCCGCCAGAATTTACCTGCCTTGCTCTTCGTCGGACGTTGAAGGAACTTGATCTATCCGAGAACGACAGGATATTTTTAACGTTCGACATATCGGATGTAAATGTATTCAGACAGGATCAGTAATGAGTAAAATTCAACAATCACAGGAAAACAGGATAAAACAGGCCCTCTATGACTCCTGGCACCGCCAGGTAAACTACCTGAGGATATCGGTGACCGACCACTGTAATCTTAACTGCATTTACTGCTCGGTCAGCAGTATGCTTCCCCTTAAACATGAAGATATTCTTTCTTACGAGGAAATTGAAACACTCGTCAGTGTGGCCGCCGATATGGGTATAAACAAAGTACGCCTTACCGGGGGTGAACCTCTTATGAGACCTCAATTCACGACTCTTGTGCGTATGATTGCCGGAATCGATGGTATAGATGATATATCAATGACAAGCAACGGCATTCTTCTAGCAAGATACGCTGAAGAGCTTAAAGCAGCCGGACTGAAAAGAGTAAATATCAGCCTTGACACACTGCAAGCCGACAGGTTTAAACGGATCACCGGCCATGACAGACTGAAAGACGTGCTTGCCGGTATAGAAGCTGCGGATAGGGCAGGTTTGAATCCCATCAAGATAAACATGGTTCCCCTGAAAGGGATAAACGATGACGAGATAATCGACTTCGCCAGAAAGACCATCGAAGAAGGCTGGAATGTCCGCTATATTGAATTCATGCCTATCGGTATTCCTAACGGCGATGTTTCCGGTATGGTAACTACTGCTGAGATTAAAGAGCAGATTCAGTCACTGGGTGAACTAGAACCGTACTCCGGGCTTACAGGTAACGGCCCGGCAAGATACTATCAGTTTCCCAAGACAAAGGGGACAATCGGCTTTATCACTCCCATGACAGAACATTTCTGCCACAGCTGTAATCGTCTGCGTGTAACTTCCGATGGTAATCTTCGTCCTTGTCTACTTGCCCGTGAGGAGATCAATGTTAAAGATGCGTTAAGAAGCGGTGCAGACACCGATGATCTCAAGGAGCTCATCCAGAAAGCCGTTAACATCAAGAGAGAGCAGCACAATCTTGCTGGCAGATTGGCTCCTGACACTGACGATCGCCCTATGTGCCAGATTGGTGGTTAAATGGTATTATAAGGGATACAGGAGGGGATGAGAATAATGAGTGAATTGACCCACCTTGATTCTAACGGTGAAGCTAGGATGGTCAATGTCGGTTCCAAGGATATCACCTTCCGTGAAGCCGCCGCCAGCGGAAAAGTGATAATGAAACCCGAAACTCTTGAACAGATCAGGTCTGCCAGCCTGAAAAAGGGCGATGTAATCGCAACTGCCAGGATCGCCGGAATAATGGCGGCCAAAAATACTCCTCACCTGATTCCTCTCTGTCATCCAATCTTAATCGATGAAATATCGATAGATTTCGATCTTTCCGGTAAGAATAATATTAAAATTACCGCAACCGCCAGGTGCAGCGGAAAGACAGGCATAGAAATGGAAGCCATGACCGCCGTATCGGTCGCCGCCCTGACAATCTACGATATGGCCAAATCAGTCGACCGCGGAATGACGATCACCGATATCCGCCTAGAGAGTAAATCGGGTGGTAAGAGTGGGACATATATAAGAGGTTAACCTTTAATCTTAAGTTGAAGAATTCTGTAATGGAGATCAAAGAAGCTTCAGAAAAGCATATCCCTGAAATTACTAAACTCTGGATGGAGTTCATGTATTTCAACGCTGAAATAGAACCGTTTGATACCAGTGGTGACAACGTCCTTACACAGGTAGAAACACATCTCAGAAATAAGATCAGGTCGGACGATTCACTTGTCCTGGTCTCTCTGGACGATCAAAACGTGGTTGGATATTCGATATCGCAGATAACACGGATGCCACCCTTCTCGCGGGGAAAAAATATCGGTGTCATTTATGACATGGCCGTTACCGCCAGTCACAGGAGAAAAGGGATCGGGAAAGAGATGCTGGATCGTATAAAAGCCTGGTTTAAAGAGCGTGATATCAAGAGAATCGAGATAAGCGTGGTCACGAAAAACACGATAGGAAATTCATTCTGGCGGGAACAGGGATTTCAAGATTACGAACAGATCCTGTACATTGAAAATTAGCTACTTACTTCATCAGAAAAAGTACGACGTGTTGTCATAAATCGTTCATCATCTTTATAGGGTCTTTTATCGATATAATAAGCAAGATGATTATTCTTTTTTTCGAATCCGATAGATTCGTAAAAAGTCTCTTCATAGTTTTCCACTATAGAGGGAGCATCTATGAAATCAGCTCCCATTTGGAATAATTCGTTGATCAGAATATCACCTATCCTCTTACCTAACCCGTAATCATCTTTACCTATGAGTGAACCGTTTTCATATGCAAGGTTGGTTCCCTGGTATTCCAGTTCAAGGCAGAACTCCATAATGACGCCGGTCATACCATCGAACATCGCCCTAGCGATACCTACCAGCTTTTCACTTTCGAAAGCACCGACTATGAGGCTACTTTTTCGCAGGTAAGGATATTCAATCCTGCCATAGCCCTCTTCGCAGATATGATTCCGCTGGTAAAAAGAGAATAGCTCTTCATCGGTTATTACCGGATTAATCTCTATCCTGAGGTTGGAAATATCCATTTCCCTGACTAAAAAAGTGTAACGGTAACTTCCTCGCCTTTTTCGACCAATCCATTTTTTTCTATCTTGAAATATCCGTCAGCCCGGGCAATGCTCATTATCGCACCCGATACCGTAAACACCGGCACTACCTCATCACCTTCGATCTTCACGGTCATAAACTGGGGTCTGTCTTTTGCCCCTGCAGTGGTCTTACTCATTTTTGCTTTTACAGTCTGTGGGCGTTTCTCCGGCAATCGTGCCATTTTTCTCAAAGCAGGCGCCAAGAAGAGGTAAGAATTGACCAGTGATGACGCCGGATGCCCTGGCATACCGAAAACTGGCTTGTCATTAATAATGGCAAACATTGTCGGCTTTCCAGGTTTTATCTCGACGCCGTGGAATACGATAACTCCCATCTCTGCTACTACCGATGACAGCAGATCCTTCTCCCCTGCCGATGAACCTCCGGAAAATACCAGGAAGTCACTGATTTCAAGTGCTTTGGTAAGTTTCGCCCTGATATCTTCTACGGTGTCACCGATAATTCCCGGTCTGACGGGTATTCCGCCATTCTCGTTTACCACCGATAATATGGTATATGAATTAATATCATACAATTGTCCTGGCTTGAGTTCTTTGCCAGGCTCGACCACTTCTTCACCGGAGGGCATTACGGCAACTCTTGGCTTTATGTAAACTTTCACCTTTTCAAGTCCCTGGGAAGCAAGTACTCCTATCTTTCCAGCATCAAGATAGGCACCGCTACTCAATACTGTTTCACCTGCCTTAATATCCTCTCCCTTCATTCCCACATCTGTAAGAGGTGCGATTTCTTTATATATCGAAACAGTACTGCCGGTTATACTTGTTTCTTCTACCTTCACTACCGCATTGGCTCCTTCCGGCATTATTGCCCCCGTAGCAATCTGCGTGCACTTTCCTGAACTGATGGCTACGTCGGGTGAATCACCGGCATGAATAACAGCGATCATTTCCAGTACCACCGGGTTGGCGTCGCTTGCACCTCTTGTATCTTCAGCAATAACCGCGTAACCATCCATTGAGCCGCGATCGTAAGGTGGGGTATTCTGGGTAGCGATTACATCCTCCGCTAAAACTCTTCCCATTGCATGGTCGATCGGTATTATTTCTGTTTCGTTAATCGGTTTGATATTCTTTTTTACCGTATCCAGTGCTTCATCAAAGGGTAGTAGTGACACTAAAGGTCTCATCTTGTAGCCTCCCTGACCATATGCCCGATTTCGGGTAGAATAATTTTATCCAAAGCCAACTTGACCGCTGCGAGTGATCCCGGAACACATACTATTACCTTTCCGCTGATTACTCCTGCTATCGCCCTGCTCATAATACTGGCGGTGCCTATCTCCGTGTAAGACAACGTCCGGAACAGTTCGCCGAATCCGTCCAGCATCTTATCCAGCATTGGTGTCACTGTTTCTACCGTGACGTCACGCATACTGACACCCGTTCCTCCGCTGGTAATGATTACCTGCAACTCTTCCTGAGCCAGGTATTCTTTTAGCTTGTTCTTTATCGCTTCCTGATCGTTCTTCAGAAATGCGAAATCAACTACCGTATGACCGCAACCCTTCAGGTTTTCGACCAGGTACTTCCCGGATTCATCCGTTTTTTCCGTTCTGCTGTCGGATATTATCAGGACGTTGCAGGTTATTGCCTTTGGCGATAGTTCCTTGTGCTCGAGATGACTCATGATATATACCTTTCCACAACCGTACTGATTTTATTATAGGTTTTTACAGCACGCTAACGCAATTTCGTATACGTCTAAATCGATCACTGGGGAAACGTATTTTACCGGATACCTTCGTCGATTATCCGGTACACTAACTGCATATCAAGACTGCCGCGTACCAGGTCAGCCAGTTTGTCATACTCTTTTTCCTTTTCTTCGACATTGTATGCTTCGTGCACCGGCATCCGATGGTATTTCCGCAGTGAACCCAGAAAACCAACCCTGAAACCGTCTTTGTTAAAAATACCGTGTATATACGTACCCAGGACAGTACCTTGACTGTTTATAGCTCCATCGGTATAGGCAGCTTTTCCTCCTGGCGTCTGCAGTATTAAGAAAGGACTCTCCTCATTATTTTCGACGGATTCGCCCATATGAATTTCATAGCCTTCTATCTCTCTTCCATTAGCTTCAGATAATATGCCCCTGCCATTACTCACCCTTCCCTTTACCTGGGTGGTGGTTTTTCCCCGGTTGAAAACAGTCACCACGTCTAGGAGTTGCAGGCCCTGGATCGAACCTTCTGATGATTCAACTCCACAGGGATCTTCCAGTCGCCTGCCCAGCATCTGGTATCCTCCGCATATCCCCATTACCGGAGTACCGCTATGATTCAACCGGATAATTTCATCAGCCAGTCCTGTATCCCTCAGGAAATGAAGGTCCGCAACAGTGCTCTTACTGCCAGGTATAATAATCAACTGCGGATTCCCCAGTTTTCTACGATTCGTGATATAACGTACGCCACAGCCTTCTCTCTCCAGTGGATCGAAGTCATCGTAGTTCGATATGTGCGGTAATCTGATCACCACTATATCGAGATTTGCATTCGTCCCGTTATCTGGTCTCTCATCCAGGTAAACCGAGTCTTCCTGAGCTATAGCGATATCACGGAAATACGGGATAACACCGGCACAAGGTATACCTGATCTTTCCTCGATGAACCTGATGCCCGACTCAAACAGAGAAATGTCTCCCCTGAATTTATTGATTACCAGGCCTTTGACCAATTTCCTCTCGTCAGGTTCTAGCAAATCAACGGTACCGATAAGAGACGCAAATATTCCTCCCCTGTCGATATCGCCGACAAGCAGTACCGGTGAATTCGCCAGCTTTGCTATCCGCATGTTGACGATTTCCCTGTCCTTAAGATTTATCTCAGCGGCGCTTCCGGCTCCCTCGATAACCACCACGTCATAAGCAGACCTGAGACGATCCAGCGCTTCCGAGGCTATTCTCAGCAGGTCGGATTTACGTTCATAGTATTTCCTGGTCTGGAGGGTATTCATCACCTTACCCATAACAATAACCTGTGACTTGCTGTCGGCTTCCGGTTTCAGGAGTATAGGATTCATATCGACTGTCGGCTCTATTCCCGCGGCTTCAGCCTGGACTACCTGGGCACGCCCGATCTCACCGCCTTCCCTGGTGACGAAAGAATTCAGTGACATATTCTGTGATTTAAACGGTGCAACCTTATATCCATCCTGTTTTAGAATGCGGCACAACGCAGTTACCAGTATACTTTTCCCTGCTGAAGAAGCAGTCCCCTGCACCATTACTACCTTTGCTTTATTTTCCTTACTTATCATCAACAAGTTCCTTTATTGCGGCTATCAGCCTTCGGTTTTCTTTATGAGAACGAGGAGCAATACGTATGTACTCCGGTAAACCGAACGAAGTGCAGTCTCTGATGAGTATTCTCTTGCTAATTAAAAGTTGTTTTCTTAATTCGGCAGCTTTGTTAACCTTCACCAGGAAATAATTAGCCTCGGAGAGAACGCAGAGAAATCCCAACTTTTCCAGGCTGGACTCAAGGTATCGTTTCTCCCTGAATACTGACTTCCGGCTCTTTTCGAGATATTCCTTACTCTTTAAAGCCGTAACGCCGGCCTTCTGCGCTATCACATTTACGTTCCACGGTGGACAAACCCGACTCAACACGTCGATTATCTCTTCTCTTGAAATAGCATACCCGAGACGCAGTCCGGCAAGGGCATAATCCTTGGTCATGGACCGCAGTATAAGCAGATTATTTCGGTCGATATATCCTTCAGATTTCCAGGCCTTGTCCACAAAGGAAATATACGCTTCATCAAGGACTACCAGCGATTCTGATGCTGCTGAGAGTATTTTCTCGAACTCATTTCTTTTCAGGTAGTAGCCCGTCGGATTATTCGGATTACACAGAAATAGTATCTTAGGTTTCTCACTCTTGATCTGATTTGTCAATGCACTTATATCCGGTCTGAAATCGTCTTTTGCCGATGTGAGAAATGATATAACTTCGGCATCTGCGATCTCGCAGGATAAACGATATTCACCATATGTTGGCTCTACCAGCAGTACACTGTCTTTTTCTTTAAGATACGCTGTCACCGCCAGGCGGATTATCTCGGTTCAACCGCTGGATACAAGCACGTTACTCTCAGAAACTCCGTTAATACGGGCGATCTCTCTCCTCAAAAGGGTAGATTGTGAATCGGGGTACCTTGATAAATCCTTGACCGAAACCTGTCGCAACATTCCGGCCGGCGTTCCCGCGGGATTGGTACTCACACTGAAATCGATTATCTCATCGGGTCGTATTCTAAGCGTTTCCAGTTCCCCTTGATCGAACCCGCCGTGAATTCCCGCCTTAAGATTCGAAACGGCTTTTCTAGGCTGCAAGGGCATATCGTACTCCAATTATCCCAATGCAGATGCAACTCCACAACAGGCATGTTACTATTACAAGCTGTAAACCACCGGATATCGATGCCGAATCAGGTTCTCTGCCTGTATGTCCCAGTCTGTAATGACCCGGTTTTTCAAGTCGTATATCCATGGCTCCGGCTGCTGCTGACATCGTCCATCCGGCATTCGGACTCGCTGTTTTATTATGGTCGCTTACCAGGGTCCTCCAGGCTTTCCTTCCGTTTTTCCTCGAAATATAGGCAGCCACCACGAGAAGCAGTCCCGCTAAACGTGCCGGAATAAAATTCAGGATGTCATCCAGTCGTGCCGCGAATTTTCCTGTATATTCATATTGCCCGTGATACCCTATTCGCGAATCGAACGTGTTTATCACGCGATACGCAATTGCACCCGGTACACCGAAAATCAGCCAGTAGAATAATGGCGCCACCAGGCTGTCTGTTATACTCTCGGTCTCCATTTCGACGATAGCCGATGTTATCTGTTCCTGGTTCAGCCTGGTTGTATCGCGACTTACCAGGTATGACGTCTCTTTCCTTGCAGCTGGTAGGTTACCTGCATCAATGAGTCGTTTTACGTTGGTAGCCAGCTTGTACAGGATTCTGACTGAGAATGTGGATTTCAAGAGCAGCGCGGTAACGATGATAAAAGCAATGGTCGACCAGTCCCTGAGGTAAAGAAGCAGGAAGACCACGGGGACAGAAAATAAAGCAGCCGTAAAAACAACTATCAATACGCCGTAAATAAACTGCAGCATCGATCCTTTCCTTGGGGCTGCTTTCAACAGGAATGAAATAACATTTCCTATCCAGGTTACCGGATGAAGAAAATCAGGATATTCTCCTGCTGCCAGGTCGATCACCAGCGCCAGGGGTAAAATGTAAAGATATTCAAGCATAACGGATGTTCCTTGACAGTAGCCGCAATGAATCGTGTCCCGTTGCTTTTCGGTATGAGTCAGGTTTAGAACAGACGGCTATTTCTTTGTAACTTCTTTCAATTCGTAGTTAATACGTTCCTGTTCCAGTCTTGATATAAGCCTGGATGCTTCATTCTCAACACAGACGACAAGCGGTTTAAGTCCGCACTTCGCCGCCTCGATCGCCGCTTCGATCGCGCCGAACTGGTGAAAATTCACGCCGGCTTTGTTCAGAGCGGCATAAGATTCCAGCCCCATCGAAACTATGAACTGGCTTCCCTTGATATGCCTGTTTAACGCATCGTAATTCACTTTTCCGGAACCGCCCTTCTCGATTCCCGGAACTATCGCGATCACTACTTTACCTATCTCTAGAGACACTATTCCCCTGATATCCGATATCCCGATATCATCCCCTGCCTTGGCAGCAGTGGTCGCAATACCTGTGGCACTCGCATCGGTATCAGTAGTGGCAAATAATAATCCGTCCTTCATCCTGAGCCCGACCTGCTGGTCTTTATTCAGGTCGTCGGCCGCTATCGCGGCACTGACGGATATACTGTTCACAGCTCGTTGTATCGAGATACTGTAATTGTTCAGTTCTTTCAATTCCTTGATTACCCAGTTTATACCTTCGTTGGTAACCTTGTAACTCGAACGACCTCTCGATATAAGCATGTCTTCTTTGATAAGCTGGGCGATATAGTCAGATACCGCCTGGGGAGTGATATCGAGTTTTCTGGCGATTTCTCTCTGCTGTATCTCAGGTCCTCTGTCCGCTATTTCGGCGAGAATCTGGAACTTGGTCGTCAGGTTTTTATTGCGCAATACTTCGATCATAATTCACCACGCTTGACTGAACTACAAGTCTGGTAGATTTTCTCTCATTATAGCAATTGTGGAGTACTAGCAACAATGAGTCTTGGTATCTGATCGCCATGGAGGATAGGTCACCGTCACCCCATATCTTCCCTTCCCGATCGACCCGGGAAGGGAAGCGAGGTGAATGGAATGAGTGAACGCCAGTTATTAAAATTCTATTCCCGGTTGAGCTTCGATGCCGTCGTTAAAATGATGCTTGATCTCGGTAAACTCGGTTACCATATCGGCAAACTCGATTAGTTCGTCGGGCATGTCCCGCCCCGTGATCACCACATGCTCATTATCCGGTCTGTTTCTCAATACGCTGATAACTTCCTGCACATCGAGCCATTCATATTTTAATGGATAGCTCAACTCATCCAAGACGACCACATCATACTCGCCGGAAGCGATAATTTGTGCCGCCCGACTCCACAATTCTCTCGACAATCGGATACTTTTTTCTACATCGCCGGTAACTCCGGGCACGACAAATCCGGCGCCGCCGGCAATTATTTCCAGACCTATCCGCCTGGCAGCACGATGTTCGCCAAAATTCGCCTTGGTATTCTTCACAAACTGAAGCATTATTACCTTCTTGTCATGTCCCCATGCACGCAGCATCAATCCCATCGCGGCAGTGGTTTTCCCCTTGCCTTTTCCGGTATTGATCAATACCAGGCCACGATCTTTTCCGGATTCTTCTTCATCAGTTTTTCGGATCGATTTCTCTGTCATATGTCCTCGTACTGGTAATAAAGCTGTATCAATTAAATCTATTTTACTTGTGTATTATCAATTATACTTGATATTATATATCGGGTTAACGCGGATGTCAATACGTGAGTTTCAGTATAGTGTATACGAAAAATACCGAAAAAACTACGAATACACTTCCCTGTTATTCATCGCCTCAAGTCTATGCCATTTCTGGACAAGGTCGACCTTTGCCCAGAGTCGTTCATTATCCTGTTTTCCGTATTTCCTAGCGAAGTAACTGACCGGAATCTCGAAATTCATTTTCATTCCCGGACTGTTCCGGCTGATAAAATTATCGATAATTCTCCCCACTCCGTCTACCCTTACATTTCCCAGGCACCACCATTCGGCAATTTCACCAAAGTTAGGATAGACATTAAAGTCCCCATCTACCATGAAAGCAAGAATTTCAGATTCTTCGTTCAGAGGACTGTTTTCATCGAGAAGTTCAGGCAGCAGTTCGGATTCCGTTTTCCAAAGCGTATCCGTACTCTCGGTTCTAAAATGCTTCATTGTTTTCTCGATAAGGTACTCCGGTAGTTTTGGTATATCACTTCTTCTGAACCTGATATCCTCCAGGTCGAAACCGGCTCCGATCGGACCCGTCGTGTTCAGAAAACAGGGAAATTCCTTTCCCATATCATTTACCTTTTCTTCGAGCCTGATATCCTTGAGGACCTGGTACAGCCTGCT
Organism: Dehalococcoidia bacterium; assembly: GCA_011191975.1. Taxonomy (GTDB): domain Bacteria; phylum Chloroflexota; class Dehalococcoidia; order Dehalococcoidales; family UBA2162; genus MGML01. Next base: position 13,680 of record DUFA01000117.1, on the reverse strand, counting down.
AATATCATCGATAGTCGTCGAAAACGGGAATATCTGTATCCTGGGAATTATTCCGTTTTCAAGCAGGATATCGATCGCCTGCATATGCTCCCTGTAGGCACCTTTTCTTCCCCTGAAATAATCCGTATTCTTCTCGGTGCCGAAAAGGGATAACTGGACGATCTCAACTCCCAGTTCTTTCAGCCAGGGGGCATATTCCTTGTCCCTGATTAATCGCCAGACACTCGCCAGTTCAAATCGGGGGACCTTACCGGTGCTCAACCGGTTCTCAAGCTCCCATAATTCCCGGTAATTATCCGGGTAATCAGGTTCCCGGTACCAGGTATTGAATATAAGTTCTTCGAAGAAAGGTTTTCCATCCCTTTCGTATTCTTTGAACTGTTCGGCCAGCCAGGTAAACTCTTCCACCGGTGTATTCGCATTCCTGTCATGTCTCAGCCAGCAATGCCGGCACCGGTTCGGGCAACCATACATATCCATGATTACAGCAGCTTTCATTTGAATACTCTTTAAGAAGGATATTCTATCACAAATGATGCACTTAAAAGGATACTGTGAAACGCGTGAACAATCAAGAGGAAGCAGGCTTATTCGGGAAATGTGTATTAGTCTTTGTTCGCCGCCCTCGACCATAAATCCAGGAACTGAGTGATAATCCGGGCGGTCGCCCCCCAGATTATGCGGTTATCACAATAGTAGAAATAGCCCTCGCTTGTGCCGTCATTCGCAGGATCATCTTCCTGTCGCAAGGTGTCTTTGTTTATGAGAATAGAAACAGGAACCGTGAATACCTCGTCGACCTCTACCGGATCGATGTTCAATTCGCACGGCCAAGGTATTACGCCGACATACGGCGTGATCAGGTAATTGGTATGCATGGTCGGTCTGTCATCGAGTGCTCCTAGAATCTCAACCGTATCGGAACAAAGCCCTATTTCTTCATAAGACTCTCTTAAAGCGGTGTCCAGTGGTGTCGTATCATCCTTCTCACATCTTCCCCCGGGAAAAGATACCTGTCCCCTGTGATCCCTCAATGTATCTGTCCGCTTGGTGAACAGCAGATGGTACTCACCATCTTGTTCCAGCAGCGGTATTAATACAGCAGCCGATATCAGCGAATTATCTTCGATCTCGAGCCTGTCTCTCTCTGAAAGTGTCTTCTTCAGTTTCTTTTTCATCTCTCTTTCATAGTATCACCCCAGGCTAATTGGCACAATAAAAGTATCCCGGCGGTAAAAGGTTCAGCACAGGATTCATTAAAACAGAGGCGATAATGTATAATTGAGAAGTAAAGAAATTAAGCGGAGTTTAATCAGAAAGATGCCGACCAACCTGCCCCCGCATTATTTCGATGCCGAAAAACGCTACCGCGAGGCGAAAACCGCCCCTGATAAAATTGCCGCGCTTGAAGAAATGCTGGCTATTATGCCAAAGCATAAGGGTACCGACCACCTGAAAGCAGACCTCAGACGGAAAATTGCCAAACTCATGCAGTCTGGTGGGAAAAAAGCGGCAATCCAGAGAGCGGCGATGACGGTTCAGAAAGAAGGCGCCGCCCAGGTTCCTGTTATCGGCACACCGAATTCGGGTAAGTCAAGTATTGTCAACGCTCTGACAAACGCTTCACCCACAGTTGCAGAATATCCGTTCGCAACTTATACAATAATTCCCGGAATGATGGAATTTGAGAATATCCAGATCCAGTTACTTGATACTCCTCCACTGGTGTCCGGATCTACTCTTGCTCTTCTCCCGCCCAACCTTGTCAGAGCGGATGCCCTACTCATAGTGATAGACCTCTCGGAAGATCCGCTTTCCCAGATGGAAACCGTTACCACCGAATTGTCCGGTATGCGTATAGGTATTGGGAAACCAGTAGGTCAAAGTAACGAAGAAGAAATAATCAGACATAATAAAAAAGCGCTGATAATCGGAAATAAGATAGATATAGAAGGAGCTAGTGAAAATTACGAGGTGCTGGACGAATTGTATCGCAACGATTTTCCGTTACAGGCTATTTCGGTAGCCAGGGGAACAGGTCTGGAAGAATTGAAACGCGCTATATTCCAACTCCTGGAGATTATCCGTGTTTACACCAAAACACCCGGCCAAAAACCTGATTTGGACGATCCAATCGTACTTCCGATAGGCAGCGCACTGTCGGATGCCGCGACAGAAGTCCACAAGGATTTTGCCGCCAATCTTAAATTTGCCCGTATCTGGGGATCAGGCAAGCATGACGGTGTAATGGCAAAGAGAGATCATGTCCTTCAGGATGGTGATATCATAGAACTTCATATGTAAGAATGTAATTACGACATTTATAATTAATGTTATAATGAATTCATAATCTACCAGGAGGATGCAATGCCCGGACGTCCCGGCTGGCATGACGAATACTGGGACCAGATGGACAAAGAAACGGCAAAGAAAATCAGGTCCACCTGCCCTCGTTGTGGAAGTTCAAACACATATTATAACAAACAATACCGAACGTGGCGTTGTGGTAAATGTGAACACACTTTCGTCATACAGGGATTCGATGATAACATACCCTGGTGGAAAAAACTATTTAAGAGATAACTTAGTATGTATAATCAAACTAGAATCGTTAGTAAAATCATCAAGATTCTTTCAGTACTAGCCATAGCACCCATTTTGGTACTAGTGGCTGTTACTATAACCATCCCGGAACCTGCAAAAGCAGGCTGAGCAGGGGATTCTTTCAGTCTGACCGTGGATGTCAGCACCGGCGGTGGCACCGTGAAGATCGATCTTACCGAACCTTGGTCTTTCCCATTTACAAAAAGTTACAGCCAGGGAACTGTCGTTACCGTTGAGGCGATCCCTTCTTTTGGGTACACATTTAATGGCTGGGGAAAACAACTCACGACCATGGATAATCCGGTTTTTGTCGTTATAGACTGCAATAAAACCATAGCCGCTAGTTTTAAAGTCGACTGGCGGCTTATCGGTACATCTATCGGCAGTCTCGTATTGATAATACTTCTGGTCGTTGTCCTGATTCTTCGTCGCGGGAGTCCGGCTAAAGGTACTACCTAGTTTCTCAAATAAGTGGGATAACCAAGCCGTTCGTGGTGAGTCTGTCGAACCACAACGGCGTCATTCGGCAAGCTCATCCTTCGACAGGCTCAGGATGAGCGGGATAATAGGAATTACGGCAACCAAATAAAAAACCGGCTACGGATTAACCGGATGATTTCAACTCGGCTTCTATCTCTTCATTCATCACGTAACCAGATATGTTCATCAGGGGTTCGAACACTCCCTTATCGATTTCTTCTTGCTGCATGGATGCCAGGCAAGGAAACTGGTGGACCATAAGTCCTGCACGGGGTACTACATCATTAACTGACATTCCTACCATCTTTTCGACTGTGTGATGGGTAGAGCCGCAGGGAGAGCCACGTTCGACAACAACGCTGGTAATTTTCTCACCATTGTCGTCCAAAGTAATACCGAGTTTTGGTCGACCGAAATATCGAGTAAATAAGGAAATCATTTCATCATCATAGAGTACTGTATTACTTCGGTATCCTGTACACTTCTCCATTAATGTGCAAAAAGTCTTGGGGTAAACACTCTTGATGCCATCTCTTGCCATCTCCTGTTCTAGCTGGTTCTGAAGACCCAGCGGCAGCCAGGCGGGATTATCCACCGGTACTATCACTGAGTTTGATCTACTGATACGTGCTATGGCTGGAACAAGCTGAGCAGCACCGTCAGACTCGATAAGTCCAAGTAAAAGATCAGCCGATGGTATATCGGAAGGCAGGAATTCTTCCGGTTCATCGATCAATACAGGTAAAGCCGGTGGAAGTGTGATCGTCTCAAGGTTCCAGTCGTCGGGCATTCTTTCAGAAACATTCTCTGCTATTCGTTTTCCATATTCTCCCTGTACCGCTGCCAGTATCTTCATAGTACCTCCCTCAATACCATGCCGCTGATCTGATAGCTTTAAAGAATATACTTCCTCACGGCTTCGGCTACTCCCTGGTGATCGACATCCAGTGTGACATGATTGGCAATTGCCTTTACCTCGTCGGGAGCATTTGCCATCGCTATTGCCAGGCCTGAAGAAGTAAGCAAAGGAATATCGTTCATTCCGTCACCTATAGCCGCCACCTCGTTCAATGATATTCCCATAAATGATGTCAGTGCTTTCAGGGCCTTACCCTTCGATACATCATTGGCAATGATGTTTATGAAATCGACATCAGGATACGCCGGTGTTTTCGTCCACGAAAAATTCAGTTTACTATTAAAGTGATCGACGAAATCCCGGGCTTTCTGTTTCTCCTCGGCAGATGAAACCACAAGAGTTCCCTTAATAAATCTCTCTTTATGCTGAATTTTGCTGAAATCGACTATTGTCGCGTCCAGTTTGAAGAAATCACGCCGTATATCGGTTGCCCAGGATTCCCTCTCGGCAAAGAAATGTGTGATTGAATACAGGTCGAAATCAAGTTGAACCAGGCGTGAAAACTCGATCATCTCCCCGATAATTTCAGCGCTGATCGGATCGACATATACTTCTTCATCTTTTTCAGGACTGTATACCAGGGCTCCATCGAAAAACATATGGTATCCGTCAAGTTCAAGCTGTTGCAGGAATCTCAGGCTTGCCTGCACTACCCGTCCCGTGGAGAGAGCGACCGGAATACCTGAATCAACCACATCCTTCAATGCTCTTTTATCGATATCCGAAATTCTGTTATTGATATCAAGAATCGTCCCGTCTATATCCACAACCAGCAGCTTGTATTTACTGTTCTTCAATCAATTTTCTCCCGTATTATCGCTGCATTCACCCCAAAATGTTATACTACCTTAGTACTATGACAGCCGTCCTGTCCGCAAATGATATTCGAAAACTGATCGACCGGGATCCACCCCTGGTTGAAGGTTATCTTGACCTTGAATCACAGGTCCAGCCCAACGGCTTCGATATCACGTTACGTGATATTTTCATACTTCAGACTCCGGGGCAGATTGCCGTCAGTAACACCGAGCGAGCAGTATCCGAATTATCTCCTCTTGAATTTGACCGCAACGGATTTATCAAACTCGAATTCGGTATTTACTCGATCACATACAACGAAATAGTCCACCTGCCTAACAATGTTATGGCATTGGCCAGACCCAGGTCAAGCCTGCTTCGATGCGGAGTAACGGTAGGTACGGCGGTCTGGGATGCCGGATACTCCGGGCGCTCCGAGTCACTTCTCAATGTATACCACCCGGGCGGTTTCCGGATACAGAAGAACTCACGGGTAGTGCAGCTTGTCTTTTTCAGATTAGCGGAAAATACCGAAGGGTACAGCGGTACCTATCAGAATGAAAACATCAGTGAGTGATAGGGGAACCTAAACGGGTCTCTGCATCTTAAAACTGTCCGTTGTTCTGCAATACCGGTCTATTCCCCTACCTCCCAGTCTTCCGATAAGCTTTAATGCCGAAGCGTTTATCTCTTCATTAGAATAATATTCGTCTTTCACATGTATGAGGAGGACATCGCCAATGATAAAGTTGTTTGTCATCGGCTCTTCTCCGAACTTCAGGATCTGTCTCAACCGACATTCAAGATTGACTGGTGATTCGCCTACCATTGGAACTTTTACCAGATCAGCTTTGACCGTTGTCAGATCTGCTTCTTGAAACTCATCTGTTTGGGGAGGAAAAGATGCTGACGTGATATTCATCGCTTCAGCAAGCGACTCATCGACCATGTTAATCACGTATTCACCGTTCGATTCTATATTTATTAACGTATCTTTTTTCCGCCCATCGCGGAACGCAGCCGAATTAAAACCGACAATTGCAGGATTAACGCTCATTACACAAAAAGCGCTGAACGGTGCCAGGTTATATATTCCGTCTTCACTTACTGTCGAAACCCAAGCTATAGGACGCGGCGCGATTATACTCATCAGTATATGGTGCATTTCCCTGGCTTTTTCATCACTAAGATTAATTTTCACAGGTAAATCCTCTCTATAAATAATTACTGGTCATCAGATACGAAGAACAATTCATGTTATATAAATCGGCTACACCACCAGGCTTAAAGCCGATGGTATAAGTCTGAATAACGCCGGACCCTCACCCAGCAGTTCGCCGTCTGCATGAACAAGGACTCGTTCAGAGGTATTGATGAACACTTTTACAGCTTTCTCTATACTAACCTTTGGATGGTTACCGTGAGTTCCCTTGTATATCATCGGTAATGATTTCAGCAGATCGAGTTTACCGACATCGCCTATGACCACCACATCCAGGAGTGAGTCGTCCATCATTGCATCGGGAGCTACGTGCATACCCCCGCCCAGGTAATTACCGTTTGCTACGATCATACTGAGGATTTTCGCTGGTTGATTCCTGTCGTCTATATCCATGACAACAGACTTGTTCCGGTAGCCGATCAGGGTCCTGAGTAAACCTGCTAAATACGGTATCGTTCCTCCGAAGTACTTCGGGATCTTTTCCGTGGATTCGACCGCCGCGGCATCGAATCCGATACCGGCTGCGTTTACGAAATAGCGCTGAGTTTTTTGTCCATTCTTGTGGTATTCAACAATTCCTGCGTCAATTACCAGTCTTTTTACACTCGTCAATACAGAACAAGCATTAATAGAGTCCATTGGTATACCGGCAGAACGGGCAAAGTCGCTTCCCGTACCGGTACTTATCACACCGAATGATACATCACCGGCACTTCCAGTATTGAGAATGCCATTGGCAACCTCATTAACCGTTCCGTCACCTCCTACGGCAACAAGATAGCGGTAACCATCTGAAGCAGCATCACGAGCAAGCTCGATTGCATGGCCTGCTCCTTCCGTATACTGGTGATCGAAAGACAGCCCGATATGGTCGAGCAGACGATTTAATTGAGGCCATTTCTTGTAAGTTTTATTGGCCCCTGCTACCGGATTAACGATAACCTTTGCCCGAGGTACTGTCGTCACTTTATCCACCCACCACTTCCTTATAACACCTAGGCTAACTGGCGCCTCCTGCTAATCCATAAACTCAGACCGAGACAGACTATCAGGTACCCGGCCGTAGAATATGCGATATGTCCTATGTCCGGCAGCTTCATGTCGAGGAACATTTCCATACCGCCCATGCCGGCAGCTCCTGCCGGTATTAAATTCTCGTAGAGATCCATTCCGCCATAGACCAGCGCTATAGCATCGCCACCAACAGAAGGAAGATAAAAATATGGCTTTCCTGCCATAATCAGGACACTTTCCACTATACCAGAAATCACCATTATCAGTACCAGTGTAATTACTGTGGCACCCATCGATCCCTTGGAAATGGAACTGAAGAAGAAAGTGATCGATAACACGGCGCCACCAAAAAGAAGGCACAGGCCGAAAGAATTGAGTATCTCGCTTGGGATTTCTCCATATATCGCAAAAAGGGTAATGGCAGTAATAACATATCCAAATATGACAAGTATGATAACCGCAATGCAGCTTGCCAGGTATTTACCAAGGATAAGGGTAGTCCGCTTCACAGGATTGGTAAAAAGTATAAAACCGGTTTTTCCTTCAAATTCACCGGCTATGGCATCACCGGCAAAAAAGACGGCTCCGATTGTAGCAAGGCTGGGACCCACAGTAAGTGTGGCGGCCATCGTTATTACATTATCTGGGTATTTACCATCCATCAATAATGGAAGAAGTATGATGACCGCTAATTCGGAAATAAGAGTTAAACCAAGAATCACGTACAGTCGCTTCCGACGAATATGTTTTAGGAATTCATACGCAGCTACTATTTTTAGTTTCTCGAACTCTATCATAATTCCCCTCCGGTTAGCTGGAGGTATGCCTGTTCGAGTGATTCATACTTTTTCTCAAGTTCCGTAATACTGTCATAAGCAAGCAGCTTTCCATGATCGATGATTGCCACTTCCTGACACACCTGGGATACTTCCGTAAGTTGATGCGAAGCAAAAAACACTGTCTTGTTCTTTCCTACGTCTTCGATTATCGCTCTGAATTCCACCACACCGCGTGGATCCAGCCCCAGACCAGGTTCATCCAGGATAAGGATCGGAGGATCATGGAGTAGAGCTTGGGCAAGGCCGAGGCGCTGCTTCATTCCCCTAGAAAATTTTTCGATTCTTTGTCTACTCCATTGCTCAAGCCTGACCAGTTCGATCACTTCCTTGATTCGCTGTCTTAGATAACTGCCTTTCATACCTCGAATCTTTCCAAGGTAACCCAATATCTCCTCAGGTGTAAGATAGGTATAGAACTCGGGGGTCTCAATTATAGTACCGATTTTCGCCAGAGCTTGCTCGGGTTTCTCAGCAACATTAATCCCGTGAATATAAACGCTGCCCGATGAAGCCCGTATCAATCCGCAGAGTATCTTTAACGTTGTGCTTTTTCCCGCACCATTCGGACCGAGAAGCCCGATGTTGGTATTCTCTTCAACCTTAAGAGACAGTCCGTTCAGGGCAAGAAACTTGCCGTAGTATTTGGTCAGGCTGTCGATTACGATTGATTCAGTCATTTACTACCCGTGTTGTTTACTAATTGTATCACCGATGTCAAGTTTTTAACTAACGGAATTTACTTTCTCGAAGGCTTTAAGCATATAGTCCCGGGTGACAGGATTCATGTCAAGATTCATCAGTTCCTCCCTGGTTACCCAGCAGACATCCATTTCGTCGTCGCCCGGTCTGATATCACCGGAGACATATCTTGCCATCAAGTATGTCACAATATAATGAAACTGAATAGTTCCGTCTTTATCACGGATAACGAAGTTCTCAACATCGATGATATCGTCGGTCTCTATTTCCACACCGCATTCTTCATCCAGTTCCCGCTTTGCGGTATCTTCAAATGATTCTCCGAGTTCGATTGCGCCGCCGGGAACACTCCATCTCCCTTTACTCGGTTGAGTTCCGCGTTTCACCAGAAGGATTTTATCATCTTTGAATACGCAGGCTGCCACTGAGGCTATTGGTCGTTTCGGGTATTCCCTTTCGGTACGGGTTATCATCTATTGACCATTTCGTTATACACTCAGATTTTCCGTGTAGTATACGGTATCGTACCTGCTTAGTCCAGGTAAGTGATTTCGGAAGGCGGCCTGTCTTTTATATCGATCTCGATACCGGCCTCCCTGAATAGGTCGATAAACCTGTCATCATTGTACTCGCTGAAGCTGACAAACCTCTTGATTTTTGCGTTTACCAGCATCTTGGCACATAGGATGCAGGGTGTATGGGTGCAGTAAATAGTGCTGCCTTCAAGACTGATACCATGGAGAGCGGCCTGTATTATCACGTTTTGTTCGGCATGAATAGCCCGGCAGGTTTCCTGCTTTTCACCAGAAGCTATGTTCATTTCATCCCGGATACAGCCGAGTTCCAGGCAGTCCTTCTGTCCGGCGGGAGCTCCATTATAACCGGTAGTCAGGATATGCTTGTCTCTTACCGCTACCGCGCCCATATGGTGACGACGGCACGTCGAGCGTTCAGCCACCACCGAGGCTATTTTAAGTACATATTCATCGAAGTCCGGTCTGGTTATATTAGTCATCCTTTTACCCTCAGTATTATCCTGTCTGCTTCAGCAATCAGATTTTCCATGGTCGATTCATTGATAATAGTAAAATCCGCCATAGCGATAGGTCCGCCTTTATTGACGTTCTCTATTTCAGCTTTATCCCTACTGTAAGATTCATCCTTGGTCAATCCTCGTATTTTTCTCGCGGCAAGGCGTGAATACCTTGTGTCCGGAGACGACCACACTGCAATAACAAAAAAATCATTACCGTAGGACTCTTTCAAAAACAGGTATTCCTCCCAGGAATATAGTCCATCGACCACTACATCGGAAACTTTTAATGCATCATCTATTTTTGGTTTGTTTAGAATCGCATAGGCAGCCATTCCGTTCTCACTGCGTAATGCTTCCCTGACCGCACGTTCATTTTCTTCATTCAGCGGTACACTTCTGCGAGTCACTTCCTCGTCCGTAATATCACCGAATCGTATCCGCTTGAATCCGTTCTGCTCGAATCGGTTGGCTACTTCTGACTTACCGGAACCTGCCATCCCGACGATTGCTGCTACTTTCATTTGCCTGATTAATTATATGAATTACCGGGACATATGGCAATCAATCGCTCTGATCGACTCGTTATTAAAAGTATTATCGCCCGTATTTTCACCAATATAGAAATAAGCATAATTGCTGATGGCGTCCCGATCACAAACAGGTATTATTAATTCAATATGGAGCGTGAAATCACCAAAATTGAAATAAACCAGTGGGCTAATCCCGGAGCTGTCGGACTGGCAGGTTTCGGATTCAATACTATTCTGCTGCAGATACATAATATCGGGTTGATTGACAGCACTATTCCCCTGGTCTACGGGCTGTTCTGGGGAGGGATCGCCCAGATTATTGCTGGCATCATCGACGCGCGGAGCGGTGACGCCTTCGGCTTCACCGCTTTCGCTTCATACGGGGCGTTCTGGCTTGGTTTAAGTCTTGGATTTCTCCTGCAATGGATAGGACTGATCAAGCTGGACGGTCCCGGTCTTGCATGGCTCTGCATCTGCTGGGGAGTCTTCTCCGCTTACATGAGTATAGGTACCTTTAGAACATCACGCCTTCATGTACTCATTTTTCTCAGTCTGGTTCTCTTATTCGGCCTGCTGGCTTTACATTTTTATGATCTGATCCCTGCGGTAATACCGGGTGTAGTAGGTATTATCTGTGGAGGGGCAGCCGTATACGGCTCAGCTGCGATAATAGTATATACCAAGTATGGTCGGTGGATTCTTCCTATTGGTTCCTTCTTGTCCAGACAATAAATTAGACGGTTCCCTTCTTCATACAGAGGGTGGATATCCACCACGGGTGTTTTTAACACTCTTTATCCACCCTCACCTCCCTTAAGAATGTGTCACTATTTATACGCGCTGCTGTTGGAACAACAGGTGTTTTCACTTGAGTGTAATATATATTTCACTGAAATACATCTATATAAAAACGGTATATATACCGATGGCAGGCTTGCAGTAATATCATATTATACACTAGGGGATGATTGTTCCAGATGCAAAATATGTACTACTACTATCCGGATAATAATTCCTTAATATACGGCATACCGCCTGATATTTCGAGGTACGATTGTGGAACTATCAATAAGAACCAGAAGCAATGTTAACATCAATGCTATCTACACAATGCGTCGATCCGGCTCGACACTTCAGCAGATAGCTGATAAATCAGGTAAATCGAAAGAACGAATCAGACAGATACTTATCAGCAATTATGGCTCGACCAAGCATAAGTTGATGTCAACCGAACAACTACGAAAGCTATTCGGCTTCTCCCGCCATCACATCCTGGATTTGTACAATAGCGGGGTAATTACTCCTGTAAAGGAATGGAAAGCCAGCAACGGTCAATATCTCCTGTGGTCAGTTACGGCAATCAGTCAGATAAACTCCTATCAAAATGCGACAAAAGTGTGTAAACACTGCGGTGTCGGTATTCCCTCTAACCGGAGAGCATTCTGCTCTTTAAGGTGTTATACAGAAAGCCATAAATATAAAAATATGAGTGATGAAGCGAAAAAAAGACACCTTGACAGTATCAAGAGGTACAGGACGAAACAAAAACAGGCTGTAGAATCAGACTAACTGCCTAAAGTTTAATCTCTGATATCAAGACCGCCCATTTCATGAAGATCCTTCCATCCACCGGTTCTTCGCTGATATCTATACTCGCGTAACAGCCAGGAACCGGTTACCAGGAAACCGCATACATCGGAGATAGGCATAGCTATCCAAACGCCGGTCAGTCCCATTAAATTCGATAGTATATACAAAAAAGGAACGAAGAACAGGAACTGACGCGCCGTTGAAAGTAAAAGGACGGCTTTTCCCTTGCCCAGTCCCTGGAAAGTAACGATAAAGAGTATTGTCGGACCTATAAGAAACATACCGGCAATCACAATCCTCATTGCAGGGACAGCCATTTCCAGCATCTCTTGTTCCTTACTGAATATCCCGATAAGCTGCGGGGCAAGTATTTCCATCACGATAGTCGCAGCACCCATTAATACCACCAGCCATGTCACAGCCAGTTTTAATGAACCCCACAACCGTTTCCATATTCGGGCTCCATAATTGTAGCCGACTATCGGCAGTAGACCATGAGCAACCCCTATTATCGGCATAAAAGCAAAATCAACCACACGAATAATAATTCCAACCCCGGCTATCGCCATCGACCCGAACTGTGACAGTACGTTATTAAGAAGGATAAAGCAGACACTCTCGGAAATCTCTACCAGCATCGAAGGGAGCCCTACCCTGTAAATATCTCTAATGATGTCAAAGTCCGGCACAATATGAGAAAGTTTAATCTTGTAGGACGATTTCCTGGAAAGTATGTATAGTAATCCCAGACCACCTCCGACTCCCTGGGCTATCAAAGTAGCCAGAGCGGCGCCCTTTACTCCCATCTCGGGAAAAATCCACCAGCCGAAAATCAGGAAAGGATCGAGGATGATATTTATTACCGAAGCAGTAACCATAAATATCATAGGCCTTAACGCATCCCCTGAACCACGGAGAAGCTCGGTACCTACGAGAGCAAAAAAAACTATAGGAAGACCAAACCCAATTATCGTCAGGTAGTCGATGCCTAAAGCCATAATATCAGGCGTGGCACCGCATAACCGGAGTATGAACTCGGGAAAGAACACCACCATTACGATCAGTATTCCGCCGAAAAAAATCGTTAACGGGAAAATTTGCCCCGCTATGTGGTTGGTAACCTCTATTTTACCTTCACCGAATCGTCGAGAAACGAGAGAACTGACTCCTACTCCCGTCCCTGCCCCAAACGCCAGTACCAGTCCGGTAAAAGGAAGAACGATCGTTAAAGCCGCAATAGCTTCATGCCCTAATCTCGCCACCCAGAAGGTGTCTATAATATTATAAAGCGCCATGGTTACCAGTGAGGCAATACCGGGAAGGCTCATACTGAGAAGAAGTTTCCCCAGTGGAGCGTAACCAAGGCGCTCGGTAGTATCTTTCAGTTTTCTCTTTCTCTCCTGTAGTAAAATTACATACGCTCTTCATCCTAACAGCAAACAGGTTCACGGTCAATAGAATTATTAGAAAAACCGTAAAATCATGTCTGAATCTTTGTTGGATCCATAATTACCTCAACTGAATAAACAGCGATGTGATATAATTCTGACTGCATGGCAAAGGGCGGACAATGATGCAATACGCTGAGAACATTTCGGAACTGGTAAAGAGTCAGCTTCCGGAAGAAATGCAGAAAATTCTTTCAATCGCCGGTGGGATATCCGGTGAACAACAATATAAACTGTACCTGGTCGGCGGGATGGTACGCGACCTGATTCTTGGACGTTCCAGTTTTGACCTTGATCTCGTAGTCGAAGGCGATGCCGTGGATATTGCTCGCCGGTTTGCCGATATTCTTCAGGGTAATGTTTCGGTTCATACCCGGTTCCGCACCGCCACTGTGAAATGGGAAGGCAAGAGAATTGATTTCGCTACCGCCCGTTCCGAGATTTATTCCAGGCCGGGGGCTCTTCCCACAGTGAAGTCTGGAAACATTGGTGATGACCTGT
>DUFA01000116.1 GCA_011191975.1 Dehalococcoidia bacterium | reverse complement strand
TGCGCAGCTAAATGGCAGTCAAACCTATCGAATGGCTTGGTAATAGGATAAAGATCCTCGACCAGACGAGACTTCCGCTCGAGGAAGTATACCTGGAGACGCATGATTACCTTGAAGTATGCACTGCAATCAAGCAACTGGTAGTCCGCGGCGCGCCGTCTATCGGCGTAGCCGGAGGGTATGCGATTGCTCTCGGTGCGTTAAAGATAAAATCTGAGTTCAACAATATATTTATAAAAGAATACCAGGTTGTCAGCCGGACTGTCGCTGCAACAAGACCTACCGCCAGGAACCTGTTCTTCGCCGTCGAGAGAATGGATAAAGTCGCCGGGACAGCAGGCACGGTGGAAGAGATTAAGCAGGCTCTTGTAGATGAAGCAGTGAAAATTCACAATGAGGAAGCGGAAGCTACGGAAAAACTCAGCGACTATGGCGCTGAACTTATCGAAGACGGTTTCACCGTTCTCACCCACTGCAATGCCGGACCGCTGGCTACTACCGGCTACGGTACTGCCCTGGGCGTAATAATCAGGGCAAAAGAGCAGGGCAAGAACGTGAGTGTCTACGCTGATGAGACCCGTCCCCTGCTCCAGGGAGCCCGGCTGACCACCTGGGAGTTACAGCAGGCCGGCGTGCCTGTGACACTGATAACGGACTCCATGGCAGGATACATGATGAGCCAGGGCAGGATCGACTGCGTAATTACCGGAGCCGACAGGATAACCGCCAACGGCGACACTGCCAACAAGATAGGCACCTACACCCTGGCGGTGCTGGCAAAAGAACATAATATCCCCTTCTACATCGCCGCCCCGTTCAGCACAATCGACACCTCGCTGAAAACCGGCGACGATATCCCGATCGAGGAGCGAAATCCGGAAGAGATTACCCATTTCCAGGGAGTGCAGACAGCACCTGATAACACATCAGTAGAAAATCCCGCTTTCGACGTCACCCCCCACCGCTACATAACCGCCATCATCACCGAGCGTGGTATAATCAGAGAGCCTTTTCACGAGGGTATAAAGAGATGGAAATAAATGATTTGATAAACAAAGCGTACGAAGTGGTCGGGCATTACAGATCGAGTGATGATTGCACCAGTGGTGGAGTAGGAGCGGCACTGACGACAAAAGCGGGCAACGTTTACACAGGTGTATGTATAGATTGTTCCTGTAGCCTTGGTTTTTGTGCCGAGCATTCGGCTATTGCTGAAATGTTGAAACATAAAGAGTCAGAAATCACCATGATCGTAGCTGTTAATGAAAAGAAAGAGATTGCCCCGCCTTGTGGTAGATGCAGGGAACTGATCTATCAGGTAAATAAATCAAATATTGATACGGCAATCGTGTTAAGTGAGAATAAGACATTACCACTGAAAGAGCTATTACCATTTCGGTGGCAGGAAATTTGGGCGTAAATTACGGATTTATAAGGGGAAGCAGGTTAAGTTGATCCCCCGCATCATATATAATAGTCAGTATATTCCGGTGGAGGGCAGGAGATGAAAATCAAGGAACTGACTATAGAACAGTTTAAAGCTTTGATAGAAGAAACTATCGAAGCCAAACTGGAGGAAATTTTCGGTGATCCTGATGAGGGGTTGGAAGTTAGAGAGGAAATTATCGAAAAACTGAAAGAACAGAGGAATTCCAGGAAAAAGAGAACTCCTATGGATGAAATAATAAAAGAACTCGGGATAGAAATTGGCTAAATTTCCGTATATGAGATCAACATGCCATTCCCGCGAAGGCGGGAATCTATAAAGAATAGTACAGCTTAAAATCTACATATAACCGCTAGGAGGAACTCAATGCCTGAAGCGAAAATCGGA
This sequence comes from Dehalococcoidia bacterium, assembly GCA_011191975.1. Lineage (GTDB taxonomy): Bacteria > Chloroflexota > Dehalococcoidia > Dehalococcoidales > UBA2162 > MGML01. The sequence continues at coordinate 104,799 of DUFA01000116.1, read as the reverse complement.
GTTATCGGGGGAACCGGGCTTTATAATATCGAGGGAATGACGGATATCGAGGAAGTCAGTATCGATACCCCGTTCGGTAAACCCAGCGACAGTTTCATAGTCGGTAAACTCGAGGGAACAGGGATAGCCTTCCTTTCGAGACACGGTAGAGGGCATAAATTATCACCTTCTGAACTTCCGAACAAGGCGAATATCTATGCCATGAAATCACTTGGCGTGGAACATATTATCGCATCCTGCTCCGCCGGCAGCTTCAAGAAGGAGATAGAACCGGGACATTTGCTAATCCCCGACCAGGTAATAGACCGTACACGCCTGCGAGAAAGTACGTTCTTCGGCGACGGAATAGTCGGTCATATTCCGTTTGCCGATCCTTTCTGCCCTGTCCTGAGTGATATTCTGCATGAATCTGCAAGGGAAACAGGAACGACTGTCCATAAGGGCGGGACCTTCGTAGTAATGGAAGGTCCTGCTTTCTCAACCCGCGCCGAGTCCCGGCTGTACAGGTCCTGGGGCGCCGACCTGATAGGAATGACCACCCTGCCGGAGGCAAAGCTGGCGAGAGAAGCTGAGATCTGCTACGCAGTTATTGGCTGCGTTACAGACTATGACAGCTGGTGGGAAAGCGCCGAGGCGATAACAGTTGATGTAATACTGGGTATTATGCACCACAATGTTGATATAGCAAAGGGAATAATCAAGAAATCTATCAGCCGCATACCGGAGAAGCGGGTATGTCCCTGCCCCACCGCGTTGCAGACAGCGTTCGTCACTTCTCCCGAAGCAATGCCTGAAGAGCAGAAAAAGAAACTCGAGATGATATTCGGGAAATACCTGTAGTACAATACTAACTGAAAATCCCCCATAATCCCCTTTTGACAAAGGGGAAACACAGCTTAAAACATCCTTTGATGCTGAAAAAGCATTGTTACTTCTCCCTTTCGTAAAGGGAGAGTGAGGGGGATTTTATGTTACACTATTTAAAGAATTTCGAAGGTTAAAAAAGGATTATTATATAATGCCAGATATGAATTTCGGCTGTCTGCCGACGATAATAGGAAGCATGCCCCAGGAAGACGCGGCATCGGCATGCAACCAGATAGCACACTACCTGAAGGATATCCCGGCCTGGCCGCAACTGCCGGAACGCTCCTTCCTGGAGAATATGTATGTCCAGTACAGCGAGGGATTCCCTGGCGTGGTAGTTGAAAATAACAAAATATACGTCGATAAAACTAAATCGGAAGGCAAGGAGCTTGAAAATCTCTACAGCGCCTACATTGAAAACGATTTCAAGCAGTACGCCATCAGTCCCGAATACGCCGCGGGTCTCCATTATTTCCTGGGTATGGACAGCCTTTCACCTAAGGCTGTTAAAGGTCAGGTAACCGGTCCGGTAAGCTGGGGACTGACGGTTACCGATGAAAACAGGAAATCCGTGATTTATGATGATGTCCTCGGAGACGCCGCTGCCCGGTTACTCAGGCTTAAAGCAGCCTGGATGGAGAATGTCCTCAAAAAACTATCGAAAAACACCATCATATTTCTCGATGAACCCTACATGGTCTCCTTCGGTTCGGCTTTTTTCTCGGTCTCACGAGAAAAGGTAGTTAAATTGATGGAAGAGGTGCTGGGAGGAATCTCAGGATTGAAGGGAGTGCACTGCTGCGGCAATACCGACTGGTCGGTACTGCTGGAGACCAGCATCGATATACTGAATTTTGATACCTACAATTACTCCGAATCTCTCACTCTCTATCCTGCCGAGGTGAAAAAGTTCATTGACAGGGGTGGCGTGATTGCCTGGGGCATTGTAGCCAACGATGAAGAACCACTCGCAGGAGAAACCGTTTCCAGCTTGAAAGATCGTCTGGAAGAAGCCATGGCTCCTTTCACCAGGAACGGTATTAAGTTTGACCAGCTTGTTAAGCAGAGTCTCTTGACTCCAAGTTGCTCGTTAGCATCCATGTCAATCGATGCCGCCGGTAGAGCCCTTGAATTACTGGCCGAACTTTCCGATAATATGAGAAGAAGGTATTTATAAAGAGGTATAATCCGGATGGAATGCAGCCTGGAGAAGAACATAGACAATTGCCCGTGTACGTATTCATCCTGCTCCAGGAAAGGAAAATGCTGTGAATGCATATCGTATCACCTGAAGCACGAAGAATTACCCGCCTGTGCGTTTTCTCAGGAAGTCGAGAAAACCTACGATCGTTCATTCGGCAGATTTGTCAGTGAATACCAGACTAAACATTAAGAATAATTAATAGAATGGTTTGTCAGGAGAAATGAACAAAACAAAGAAAGTCGCACTTAAAAAACAGAAGAAGAAAAAGAAGAAACTGGAAGCAAAGAGAAAGGCAGGCGAGATCCCGGCCTGATTTCGGCTATAGCTGCGTCAATCTCCTTTATATTTTCTCATGACAGTTACTAATACTGTATCCCGTAGTTAATGATATTGTTCATCAGCTGAGAAAAATTGTTATAATAACCTGATAATAACTCGTGAATGAGGGTAGTTTATCTTATTTATGTCTGAACCTCCTGATTTGGTACAAGCGTTATTAAATCCCAATTGTTATTCCGGTACACCATCAGATATCAAACTGGTACAGACTTCTACATCATATGTCTTCCTCACCGGTGATTTTGCTTATAAGATAAAAAAACCGGTCGATCCAGGATACCTGGATTATACCACTCTCGCAAAACGCCGTTTTTATTGTAACCGTGAAGTTTCGTTGAACCGCCGATTGTGCCCTGATATCTACCTTGACACTGTACCTGTAGTCGAAGGTAAGGACGGGCTGTCGGTAGAGGGTAAAGGTAAAACGCTTGAGTACGCTGTTAAAATGAAACAGATGCCCGTAGGCTCTATGCTGAGTACCCTCCTGGATACCGATGGCATTTCAAGTAGCGTGATGCATGACATCGCTCGAAAACTGGCTGAATTTCATGGAAAAGCCGCAACATCGGAAACAATAAGCGACTACGGTGATATCGAATTCATACTCACCGGGACGGAAGAAAATTTCATTGACTCAATCAGATACATCAGTAAAACGATATCACAGAAAAGGTACCGTGCTATCAAGGACTATACCAATAGCTTTATTGAAAACAATACCGAACTATTCTATGAGAGAATCGCCGACAGTAAAATACGTGACTGCCACGGTGACTTACGCGTAAAACATATCTGCGTTGCTGATGATATATATATATTCGACTGCATTGAATATAATGACAGCCTGAGATATGGTGACGTAGCTTCGGAAGTCGCTTTCCTGGCAATGGACCTTGACTGGTACGGCAGGACCGACCTTTCCCATACCTTTGTCGATGCCTACCTGTCAATCACAGGTGATAATGACCTGCCCGAAATACTAAACTTTTACAAGTGCTATCGTGCCTATTACCGCGGCAGAATAGAAAGTTTGAAACTGGATATTCCAAATATCTCGGAAGATCAGATAGCAGAGATCACTGAAACCGCGGGGAAGTACTTCGAACTAGCAGAGTCTTATATCTAGGAAACCTTTGAAAAAGTTCCCTCTCCCCACCGCGGGAGAGGGTCAGGGTGAGGGGGCTACCCGTAAATCGTTACTTTTCACCCTCACCTAGCCTCTCCCGTCAAGGGAGAGGAATGTCCTGGCCGATATTCGGTGATGTTAATCAGAGGTTCCCTAATATATTTTATACATGGTTAACCAGAAAATTAAGAATTATTCTTTAACAATCTCTATAGGAATAAGCATTCCGACTATTGATTCCGGATCGTCATTTCCTTTAAACCTTTCATCATATACTTCGATACCATATGGGTTGCCATTCAAATATCTCTGGGTATATTTATCAGTGTTATCGGAAAGCCACGTATCCATCTCTTCATTGCTACTCCCATACCCTCTGGCAGGAAAAATAAGAAACTCGGCGTAGAGAGAAGCTGGTATGGAAAGGCATTTGTACTCAGGGGGTACACTTGTGTCAGTTACGTTCATCCCTATGTGTATATAGCCTGGTCCAACACCACCTGGATACGTCCTTACTTCGTATCCAACTTCTTCAACGGTATTCTTTAGTGGATTGAGTTTCTCGAGTTTCATGTAGTCTCCCCATACTTTACCGGTCTCATCACCGCTCCCTGAGACGCCAGCGATTATCATTGCTTCTTTTTCATATATTTTTGGTTCCATTTCATTATCCTTGATGTTTAATCACTTCTTCTCAAACAGGTTGCAGCTTCCAGCAGCCAGTACTTCATGCCCATAACAATCTCCAGTTGTCCCGTCTTTATCCTTATAGTTCTTACAGTCAGTGCAGGTCTTTCCCGGTTTACCCTTTTCCACATACTTTACTTCAGCCATGATTACCTCCTTGTCTTGATATATAAACTATCTCACAGGTAACCTGACAATAGCATGTCATATTAGAACTAATTTTCGTATAGTGCCAGAGTTTTTTTCATTCTGTCTGTAACAATATCCCGAATGTGCTGCGGCTCAAGTACTTCGACGTAGTTACCAAAGGACAATATATACCCGTACACCCATTCATCTTCCGGAAAGGCTACCATCACATCATATGTTCCATCTCGATTTCTCGTGATTCTCTCCTCATCATAATCGTCGAACACCCTGTACAGGTGTTCCGGCTGAAATCTCAGTTTCAGGACTACGTTTCTTTGAGGCAGTGGTTCTGGTTCTTCATCGACCGCATTTCCGATTGGTCTTCTGGTAAAGATACTATCGGTCACTATGAGATTTTTAATCCTTGACAGTCGGAAAATTCGAACCTGCTGTCGTGTTCGGCAATACGCACTCACATACCAGGCTTGACCGTTATATCTAAGCTGTAACGGCTCAATGGTCCTCTGACTTTTAATCCCGTTTGCATTTATATATTCGAAGGTAATAACATGGCAACCCAAAATCGCCATTTTAATATTAAGCAGTTTATTTTCCGCATTAGGACCCGAACCCCATGGTGAAAAGCTTACATCCACCCAGTCAGCAGCAGAAGAATTTTTAAATACTGCACCAATCTTGTCCAGTACAGTATCTATTTCCGGGTATTTCGTAGACTGCAGAGTTTTGAGTGCCAGTAACAGACTGTCACGTTCACCATCGGTTAGCACAGTCTTGTTGATTGAGTAATTTTCCAAGATAGATATACCTCCACCGTTACCCTTGTTGGTATAGACCGGGATACCGGCTGTAGAAAGAATATCTACATCTCTATATATTGTCTTGGTAGATACGTCGAACCTTTCCGCCAGTTCCTTTGCCGTCACGGTACCTTTATTTAGTAACAAAAGGGATATCTCCAGCAATCTGTTAATCTTCATTCCCCAACACCTCAGAAGGTATTCATATATAAATAGTACATAATAATGTCATATTTGAGTTTATTTATCAATACGAAATTTGATACTCCGTCTAATAATAATATTTGCGTACTTGCGAATTGTGATTTAGCGTAGACGACATATATTCATTTCGCATAAGAATGATAAAAGGATTAATTTCGGCAATATCTGACGGATGTTCCTCAAATCCCGGCTGAACAAGACAGATAAATACCCGTTCCACTAATCTTGACTTTTTATGTAAATAGTATCTATAATACACTGTTATTACTCTTCGGTGTATTTTCTAGGTGATGTTGGCTGGGGGACTGGTTCAGGTTTGTCCGTATCGGCATTCGTGAACTCTATTCTTGCGGATTTTCACCATTTAACAACAGAATATGGTAAAATATGCCCGAGTGGCGCAATGGCAGCGCAACCGACTTGTAATCGGTAGGTTAGCGGGTTCGAATCCCCTCTCGGGCTAGTGTTTCAGGGGATCCACGGGGGTAATCTGGAGAGGTGCCGGAGTGGTTAATCGGAACAGTCTGTAAAATTGTCGCCCTGACGGGCTTCGCAGGTTCGAATCCTGCCCTCTCCACCACTGTAATAATGAGTAGTCCGGGCTGGACATACGAATATAATAGTCTGTATAATATAGCAAGTTGCCCACATAGCTCAGCCGGTAGAGCGCGTTCTTGGTAAGAACGAGGTCACCAGTTCGAATCTGGTTGTGGGCTTAGATTAAAGGGAGGAAGAAATGGCTAAACAGAAATACGAACGTACTAAACCGCACTGTAACGTAGGGACTATCGGTCATGTTGACCATGGCAAGACGACTCTTACCGCGGCGATCACATTGTGTCTGTCAAAGACCAATCCCAACGTTGGTTACCGTTCGTTCGATAGTATTGATAACGCACCGGAAGAGAGAGAACGCGGTCTGACGATTGCTATCGCTCATGTCGAATACGAAACTGAGAAAAGGCATTATGCTCATATCGACTGTCCGGGTCACGCGGATTTTATTAAAAACATGATCACCGGCGCTGCCCAAATGGATGGTGCGATCCTGGTAGTAGCCGCTGATGACGGCGTTATGCCTCAGACAAGAGAACACATTCTACTGGCAAGACAGGTGGAAGTACCCAGCATTGTTGTAGCCCTCAATAAAGTCGACGCGATGGAAGACGAAGAACTCCTTGAACTCGTCGAGATGGAAGTCAGAGAACTTCTCAGTGAGTACAACTTTCCCGGCGATGAAATTCCGGTAATACGGGTAAGTGCTCTTAAAGCTCTCGAATGCGGTTGCGGTTCCAGAGATTGCCAGTGGTGTGGCAGCGTTTGGAACCTGATGGATGCTGTTGACAACTATATTCCTACTCCGGTCAGACCGAAAGACCAGCCTTTCCTCATGCCGATTGAAGATGTATTCAGCATCAAGGGCAGAGGTACAGTTCCGACTGGCAGAGTTGAGAGAGGGGTCATTAGACCAGGTGATGAAATCGAGATTGTCGGTCTTCACCACGAAGCCAGAAAAGTGGTTGCTACAAGTCTCGAAATGTTCCATAAAATCCTCGATGATGCAGAACCCGGTGACGCCGTGGGAATTCTTCTCAGGGGTGTCGATCGTGATGAAATCGAAAGAGGTCAGGTTCTTGCCGCCCCTGGTTCTATCAAACCGCATACAGAAGCAGAGTCCGAGGTTTATATTCTGAGTAAGGAAGAAGGCGGTAGACACACTCCGTTCTTTAACGGGTATAAACCGCAGTTCTACATAAGGACTACCGATGTTACTGGTGAGATCCAGCTGCCTGAAGGCATTGAAATGGCAATACCTGGTGACAGGATCAATATGAAAATCAAGTTAATTTACCCGGTTGCTCTTGAAGTAGGTACCAGGTTCGCTATCCGTGAAGGCGGCAGAACCGTCGGAGCGGGAACTGTCAGTAAGGTAATCGCTTAAATTATCCTTAATTACCAAATAATTGTATACAGGGAGACGACATTGACATGCTGAAACGGTCCATGCAGGGCTGTTTCAGCAGTCCTTTGAGAAGAAATGGCAAAAAAGAAAACAGAAGCCAGAATTATAATAAATCTTGCCTGCACCGAGTGTAAGGAAAGAACATACACATCCACAAAAAACAGAAGAAACGATACCCAGAGGATAGAATTGAATAAGTATTGTCCCCGGTGTCGTACTCACCAGCTTCACAGGGAGGTAAGATAAGTTTTTCAGAATACCTCTATAATGCTGATTTTTCTGAGAAATAATCCACAGTAATGAAACAACGAAGCAGCTCCGCCGTAAAAAAGAAAGGCACCAGCACTAAAGCAAGAACGAATATCTTCAGCGATATTGTTGCTGAGATGAAAAAAGTCACCTGGCTTTCCAGACGTGAACTAATATACTTGACAGGCCTGGTCTTGCTTGTAACGGTTGTCATGGCCCTGTTACTGGGCGTGCTTGACTTCGGATTCACCAAGCTTGTTAACGAAGTATTTATCGGTGGTGGATAATTAAGAGAATTATCCCCGGTTAATCAGGCACTATCGATTCAAGTGATTCCGGGTGAGTAATGTTAATCCCGAGTGAACGCATAAATGGTAAGTAAAGAAGAAATTAAATGGTTTGTCATTCATACCTATTCCGGGCATGAAGATAGGGTGAAAAAAAACCTGGAGCAACGCATCAAACTTATCGACTCCGGAGAGGAAATCCTCCAGGTTGTCGTTCCTACTGAGGAAGAGGTTGAAGTCCGGGCGGGGCAGAAACGCACCGTGGCGAAAAAGATTCTTCCTGGTTATGTCCTTGTCCAGATGCAACTAAGTGACCAGAGCCTGAACACTGTATTGAACACCCCTGGAGTGACCGGATTTGTCGGCAGCGGTAATAAACCGGTTCCACTGAAAGAAGATGAAGTAAATCAGATTCTAAAACAGATGGATACCGAGACTCCGAAAGTAAAGGTTGGCTTCAAGCAAGGTCAAAGCGTCAGGGTAACGGATGGTCCATTTACTGATTTCGTTGGAATAGTAGACGAAATAGCGGCAGATAAGGGAAAAGTAAAGGTGCTTCTTTCATTATTCGGTCGCGAGACACCCGTGGAACTCGACTTTCTACAGGTGGAAAAACTATAAAGTAAGACAATATTATTATTCAGCCAGGAGAGAAAAGTGGCAAAAAAGGTTCAAGCAATTATTAAACTACAAATTCCGGCAGGGAAAGCCAACCCGGCACCTCCGGTCGGATCAGCCCTTGGTCAGCACGGGGTAAATATAATGCAATTCTGTAAGGAGTACAATGAACGCACTTCATCACAGGCAGGTTCTATCATCCCGGCCGAGATTACTGTATACGAAGACAGGTCATTCACTTTCATAACCAAAATGCCTCCGGCAGCAGACTTGATTAAAAAAGCCCTGAACCTTGAAAAAGGAGCCAGCGATACAGGGCGGGAAAAAGTAGGCGTATTAACCCGAAAGCAACTCCGTGAGATTGCCGAGGTTAAAGCTAAGGACCTGAATTCGACCAGTATAGAGGGAGCTGAGCAAATAATTGCGGGAACCGCCAGAAGTATGGGAATCGAGGTGGAATCATAAAATGACTAGACGTGGTAAGAAATACCAGGAAGCAGTAAAAAAGGTGGACAAGACAAAGCTATATTCTCCTGAAGAAGCTATCTCGCTGGCCAAACAGATGTCTTATGCAGGATACGATGAGACTGTTGAACTCCATCTTAGAATGGGGCTCGATCCGCGTAATGCTACTCAACAGGTACGTGGTGTAACCTTGCTACCATACGGACTGGGTAAAGAAGTTCGTGTCCTCGTTTTCGCTCAGGGTGAAGCAGCCAAGGTCGCCGAAGAATCGGGAGCGGATTATGTGGGAAGCGATGATATTATTAAGAAGATCGAAGAAGGCTGGGTCGATTTCGAAACTGCAATAGCCACTCAGGATATGATGGGAAAGGTTGGTAAACTCGGTAAAGTGCTCGGAAGGAAAGGGCTGATGCCCAACCCGAAATCAGGAACCGTAGTACCACCAAGTGACATAGAGAGAGCCGTTTCAGATGCACGAAAAGGCAGAGTAGAATTCAAGCTCGACCGCACCGCAATTATCCACCTGCCCCTTGGTAAGATAAGTTTCGATGAAAACAAGCTTCTCGAAAACCTTACAGCGATTATCGACTCGATAGTTAAAGCCAAACCGAGTGGAGCTAAAGGCCAGTATATAAAAACAGCGTCCATCTCGACGTCCAGCGGACCGGGTATTAAACTTGACCTGAGACCAATGCTTGCACTTAAGGCCAGTTAAAACTACCGGGTATACAATCCACAACAAAACCAGCGCTGAAAGCTAATTACGCTTGATTACGATAGTATCATAGGAGAGATTTTATGGATGACGTTGCAATCATAGGAGTCGGACAGAGTGTATTCTCCCGTAAGTGCGAGGTGAATATCAGAGAACTTTGTTTCGATGCGTTTAAAGAAGCTATGGAGGACATCAATATTGAAAATAAAGATATTGATGCTTCCATTACCTGTTCAGCCCCTGAATACGACAAGCAGCGAACACCGTCCGGACTCATTTCTGAGTACCTGGAACTCACTCCCAAACCGGCGTTTTACGTTGAAACGGTCTGCTCATCCAGTACGACCGGATTGAGAGTAGCCTGGTCACTGATTAAATCAGGTCTCCATAAAGTGGTAGCCGTTATCGGTTTCCAGAAGATGTCTGAATTATCCTCTCGTGAAGCAGCCGAAGTAATGGGTAGAGGAGCCGACATCATGTGGGAATCACCTTTTGGTATCACAATGCCCGGAGGATATGCCCTGTTCGCCCGTGCTCACATGGCAACTTATGGCACTACCGAAGAGCAGCTCGCCAAAATAAGGGTTAAGAATGCCAGTTACGGAGCAAAAAATCCCAAGGCAACCTACCGGAAAGAACTCACTCTGCAGGATATTATGAATTCTGCTCCTATCACGTCTCCATTGAAAATGTATGATGCTTGCGCCAATGCAGACGGCTCTTCCTGCATAATCCTGGCAAGTGCCGACGTGGCAAAAAGTGTCTGTAAAACACCGATCTGGGTTGCCGGTATGGGTGCTGCTACTGACACCATGACAATGTCTGGCAGAAAATCACTTACCGGACTCGCCTGCGCACAGGATGCCGCGCATCAGGCATACGAAATGGCAGGAGTTACACCCCGGGACATCGATGTAGCCGAGGTACACGATTGCTTTACTATCTCTGAGCTCCTTGCTTACGAAGACCTTGGTTTTGCCGAGCCCGGCAAAGGCGTTCAGTTGATAGAAGAAAAACAGACCTATGCCGATGGCAGTATACCCGTTAATGTAGATGGTGGTCTGCTTTCGAAAGGGCATCCTATCGGAGCAACCGGTGGTTCACAGGTAAGAACCATTGTCCGCCAGCTCAGGGGTGAAGCCTCAGAAGCTCAGGTTAAGGATGCAGAGACAGGACTGATACATAATATCGGTGGAGTCGGTCAGTACGGTAACGTGATAATTCTCAGGAGATAGAGATATGGGTTTTGAAAACTTTGGTACAGTCAGTTTTACAACCGAGGCAAAGACAGAAGAATTCATAAACTACCTGGAACAAGGAAAGGTAATGACTACCAGGTGTAAGAAATGCGGTTCAGCCTATTTCCCACCGAAAATGGATTGCCCAAGTTGTCTCAATAGTGATGTTGAATGGTTCGAGATAGCTGATACCGGGCAACTGGTGACCTATACCATTGTCCAATACGGTCCTTCAGGATTCGAAGATGAAGCACCTTACACGCTGGCGATTGCGGATTTCGATGGATTAAGAGTGTTCGGCCGGATAAGTAAAGATGTTGATGAAAACGATATCAATCCCGGAATAGCAGTAAAAGTTGTTCCTGTTAAATCAGGCGAAGGAAAAATAGCTTACGAATTCCAGAAGGTTTAATCTACCGCGATTTATGGTATAATTATAACAATTGAATAATATATCCCGAGACAGCGGGTGTCGTAACAGACTTAATATAGTACCTGCCAAGGATAATTCAGAGCTCGATACTATGTAATTTACCGGTTATATTTATTGCGTAGTATGGCAATGGTCCTTGTGAAGTCGACACAAGGGCTTTTTTATTGAGTTATCCCGGAGGAAGTTAGGAGACAGATTATGTCTAAAGAAAAAAAGGCAAAGATGATCGATGGTATCGAAGAAGAATTCAATAAGTGCACCATCGGTATTCTGACCGATTACAGGGGACTTGGCACTACCCAGTTAACCGCCGTAAGAAGAAAAATTCAGGAAGCCGGTGGCGACTACAAAGTAGTTAAAAACACCCTGGCTCGGTTCGCCGCTACAAGAACAGGCAAGGAAGACCTGGTAGAGTCGCTGGTAGGCCCGATAGCAATAGCTTTCGGCTACGATGACATCACGACCCCGGCCAAGGCTCTTGCAGCCTTCATGCGCGAATCCCGGATCAACATCGAAATAAGAGGTGGGTTCACCGGGGATACCGTTCTTACGCCACAACAGGTTACCTCTCTGTCCACCCTACCGACGCGAGAGCAGTTAATAGCCAAGATGCTGGGTGGAATGAACAGCCCAATATCAGGGCTTGTCAATTGCCTGTCCAGTCCCATAAGGGGCTTACTTGGAGTATTACAGGCCCAAATTCAAAAACTGGAGGAAAATTAATATGGCAGACGAAGAAACAAAGACCCAGGAAAAACCCGAAGAAGCTCCGGCAGCTGAGGAAAAACCAAAAGCAGAAAAAGCTCCTGCAAAGAAAGCAGCGAAGAAATCTACTTCAAGTGACAGTATTATCGATCAGATCAAGAATATGACAGTACTTGAACTGGCGGAACTTGTTAAAGCACTTGAAGAAGAATTCGGCGTAACTGCCGCAGCACCGGTAGCAGTAGCCGCAGCCGCACCGACTGAAGTAGCCGGACCAGCCCAAGAAGAGGAGGAAAAAACCGAGTTCAATGTCATCTTGAAAGAGATCGGCGATAACAAGATTGCCGTTATCAGGGTAGTTAGGGAACTTACTGCGCTTGGATTGAAAGAATCCAAGGAATTGGTTGAAAGCGCACCTAACACCGTAAAAGAAAACCTGAATAAGGATGATGCTGCTGCCGCGAAAGCCAAGCTGGAAGAAGCCGGAGCGAAAGTGGAACTGACATAGTTGCAAAATATCCTGGAAGTATATATAGTTGGCTAAATAACCTCTCCTAATAGGAGGTTAAAAATGCCTCAAAATGATTTGACTACACTCATGATAATCGGCGGTGTATTTATACTTCTAGGTTTGGGCGCGTTTTTCTGGGGTAAAAGCGAGGAAAAACACTATTACGAATCGATATCCAGCCGCCAGGACACCAGGGAGTTCCTTGAAGGTTGGCCGAGACGGCCTCAATTTGGTTCTCTTCAGGCAGGCGGCTGGATAGCAGTCACTATCGGAATCATCATGCTCGCTGTTGGAGGTGCTTTCAGCATCTGGGGATAATACCTTAACCTCTTCGAATCAGGCACACAACAAGCACGTTCAGCTTGACAGTGAAATAGGGCTTTGTTAAAATCAACGCAGTAATCCCAACCCGAATTTCCGTAATATTTTATCAAGGAGTCTCATTATGTCTGTTGACTATGAGAAATCAGATAGGATCGTTATCATTACCATCAACCGTCCCGAAGCTCATAACGCGATAAATGTGCAAACGTGGAAAGAGTTAAATGAGGCGATTATTAAACTACGTGATGACCCGGAAGCATGGGTAGGGATTATCACCGGCAGCGGAGAAAAGGCATTCTGTGCTGGAGCTGATGTCTCGGAAACCCTGCCCTATATGAAGGAAAATCACCATCTCTACTGGCCTTCTGCTCCGAAGTATGGGCTGGACCTGTATAAACCTCTTATTGCCGCTGTTAACGGTGTCGCACTCGGTGGCGGGATGGAAATAGCTCTTGCCTGTGATTTGAGGATAGCCTGTGATAAAGCCAGATTCGGCACACCGGAGGTAACACTCGGGGTAATACCCGGATGGGGTGGAACTCAAAGACTCCCTCGTATGATATCCTGGGCAAAAGCAGCCGAGATGGTCCTTATGGGTAAACAGTTAACTGCTGATGAAGCCTACCGGATAGGACTCATCAACCAGGTAGTATCGAGAGAAAATCTAATACCCGAAGCAATGGAATGGGCGAAAGCCCTGTGTAAGGTTGGTCCTCTCGCTGTCAGGGCTGCAAAAGAAGCTATGCTCAGGGGCTACAATATGCCCCTTGAAGACGGATTACAGCTTGAAGGCTCCTTCTTCGATTATCTTCTGAATACTGAAGATTATAAAGAAGGAGCTTCGGCTTTTCTTGAAAAGAGAAAACCTGATTTCAAAGCAAAATAATAGATCATATAGTAAGGAGAGATACGATTATGGAAATCAAGAAAGTTGGTGTTCTTGGCTTTACCGGAACAATGGGGCGCGGTATCGCCCAGGTATGCGCACAGTCCGGGTATGAAGTAATCGGTTCTTCCAGAAGCGAAGAACGGGCAGCCAAGGCAATAAGCACTATAGACGCTGCCCTTGCCAGAAGTGTCGAACGAGGAAGAATGTCACAGGAAGACAAGGACGCAGCTATTGCCAGGATAAAAGGAACTGCCGATATAAAAGATTTTAATGACTGCGATCTGGTGATTGAGGTCGCCGCCGAAGAACTGGATATCAAGATAAAGGCTTTCACCGAACTTGACAGTATCTGTAAAGCAGGCGCTATTTTAGCCAGCAATACCTCCGTATTACCCCTGGTCGACATGGCAATGGCAACAAAGCGGCCTGAAAAGGTAATAGGTCTACACTTTTTCAATCCCGTTTCTGCCATGAAACTCGTCGAGATAATCAAACCTATCACCGTAAGTGAAGAAACAGCGGAAACCTGTGTTAAATTCATCGAGTCACTTGGTAAAACAGTTGTAGCTCTTCCGGATACACCCGGATTCATTGTAAACAGGCTTGCCGTAGGCTTTATGCTGAATGCTGTTACCCTTCTCGAAAATGGTATTGCTACGAAAGAAGATATCGATACGGCCGTAAAACTCGGTTTGAATCACCCGATGGGTCCGTTAGAGCTTGCCGATCTTATTGGCAATGATATCGTACTTGATATGGCGGACGGTATATATGAAACTCTGAAAGAGCCCCGTTATATAGCTCCTAACCTGTTAAGAAGAATGGTAGCTGCAGGATGGCTGGGACAGAAGACTAAAAAAGGATTCTACGATTACAATAAATAGTGCAAACAAAAAATAAAGGAGATAAATATGGGAGAAGCGGTTATTGTTAGCGGTGTGAGGACTGCTATAGGGAATTTTGGCGGATCACTGCAGGATGTCCCGGCAACTGAGTTGGGAGCCATTACTATAAAAAGTGCTTTGAAGAAAGCCGGTCTAAAACCCATTGCTAAACAAGAATCCATCGAAAACGCACCAGACGCTATTAAAGAAGATGGCGTCATCGAACTGGAAAAAAAGTACGCCGATTGGGATGATTCTCTGAAGGAAGTTGAGATTGACGAGGTAATCATGGGTAACGTTGTCCAGGCAGGTCAGGGACAGAATGTCGCCCGTCAGGCAATGATTTATGCTGGTTTACCAAAAGAAATCAATGCGTTCACGGTCAACAAGGTGTGCGCATCCGGGATGAAATCAGTAGCGCTGGCAGCCCAGGCGATTAAAGCCGGTGATGTCGATGTAATTGTAGCCGGTGGTACGGAAAATATGAGTCAGATTCCCTACTACCTGCCTGCGGCACGCTGGGGAGCCAGGATGAACAACGTACAATTAGTAGATGGCATGGTACATGACGGCCTCTGGGAAAAATTTTATGACTATCATATGGGAATTACCTCCGAAAATATAATGGTAAGGTACGGTATCACCCGTGAAGAGCAGGATCAGTTCGCCCTTGAGAGTAACAACAGGGCATTAGCTGCAACAAAGTCCGGTGTTCTGAAAGAAGAAATTATACCTGTAGAAATTACTGTCAAACGCGAAAAGGTAATGTTCGAAGTAGACGAACATCCCAGAGAAACCTCTATGGAAGCTCTCGGCAAGCTGAGACCGGCTTTCAGACCTGACGGCGGAGTTACTGCAGGCAACGCATCCGCTATCACCGACGCGGCAGCAGCCCTGGTGGTCATGTCTGCGGAAAAAGCAAATGAACTCGGTCTTACGCCCTTGGCAACCATAAAATCTTATGCTTCGGGCGGTGTTGACCCGGCATACATGGGACTGGGTGTTGTACCTGCAGCCAAGAAAGCCCTTAAACTGGCAGGTCTGACCCTGAATGATATTGATTACATCGAACTAAATGAAGCCTTTGCGTCCCAATCACTCGGAGTGATAAGGGAACTCGATATAGATCTGAATAAAACCAACCTGCTGGGTGGTGGTATTTCGCTTGGACACCCTATCGGCTGTACCGGTGCCAGGATTATCGTTACTTTACTTCATGAAATGGCACGCAAGAATCATCGCTACGGTCTGGCCACTCTCTGCATCGGTGGAGGTCAGGGTATGGCTATGATAGTAGAAAGAAGTTAATCTAATTCTCCCATAGTAAATAAACTTAAGGGGGCGTTCTGTATAAACTATGCCCCCTTCTGGTTGTTTTTCAAATTCGTACTGAATTGCTATAATCAGGTAGCAACTTCGCCTATTTTCTTCAAGGGAGTTCGTACCAATGGCACATATCGATATTATTGGACATCAACTTGCAGATACTCTGAAGAAATATAAAGCCGACTATATTGAAGTCCACCTAGAAGAAACCCAATCCAGCTATATTTCATACCGCGGTAAAAAACTTGAGTCCATTAATAAGGGAACTTCGGTTGGTGGTAATGTCCGGGCACTGGTTAACGGAGGTTGGGGATTCGTCAGTTTTAACAGTCTCAGCAATCTTCCCAGAAGAGTGGAATCAGCCGTAAACCAGGCAAAAATCGTCACTGGTGAGAATATCAAACTTGGCGATATTGAACCTTTCGTTGATACTGTTTCAGCCGGCATCGAAAAAAATCCGGTGCTAATCCCTCTCTCTGAAAAAAAAGAGTTCCTTGACGGTTATAATGAAATAATCTGGGGAACAGAAGGCATTCAGACATCCACGATAAATTACGGAGACGGTCAGAAAAAGTCTATTTTCTTCAATACAGCAGGCAGTTATATCGATCAGGAACGAATGGATGTAACCCTGAGGTTAACGGCTATCGCTACTAATGGAAGTGAAGTCCAGCAGGTCGGATTGAGTATTGGTAGCAGGGGTGACATCACCACGATTCAGGAGCTTGATGATAAAGTAAGAGAGATGTCGGCACGTGCGGTTGAAATGCTTTCAGCTCCCCAGGTTAAAGGCGGCAGATACACGGTAGTACTGGATCCCGTCCTCGCCGGCGTTTTCGTTCATGAAGCTTTCGGACACCTCTCCGAAGCAGATTTTGTGTATGAGAACCAGCAGATGACCGAATTGATGACAATAGGCAAGGAATTCGGAAGACCTGAGTTGAATATACTGGATTCCGGATCTGTCCCCAGACTTCGCGGATCCTATAAGTATGATGATGAAGGGACTCCCGCTACCAAAACCTACCTGATCAGGGAAGGAAAATTAACGGGCAGACTTCATTCAAGGGAAACCGCCACGAAAATGGGCGAACAACCTACCGGTAATGCACGGGCGATTAATTATCGTTTCCCACCTATAGTAAGAATGTCGAACACCTATATAGAACCGGGGACCACATCATTCGAAGATATGATCGGAGATATCAAAGAAGGTATTTATGTAAAGAATTGGTTCGGCGGTACCACCAGTATGGAGATGTTCACCTTTTCAGCCGGCGAGACTTATATGATACGAAACGGGAAAATAGCGGAGACAATGAGACCAGTAGTTCTTACTGGGAATGTATTCGAAACCCTGATGAACATAGATGCTATCGGTAACGATCTCGATATGAATCAGGGCGGAGGTTGTGGCAAAGGAGGACAAGCTCCTCTTCCTGTATCTAATGGGAGTCCGCATATCAGGATCCAGAACTGCCTGATTGGAGGAAATTAAGTGGAAAGAATTCTTAACGAAGCTAAAAAGGTAGCCGAAGAAGCTGAAGTATTCTGTATTACCTCCGAAACTACTCCTGTACAGTTCGAAGCCAACCGACTTAAGCATGTCCAGAGTAAACAGAGTACGAATGTTGCCCTGCGAATTATAAAAAACGGCAGAATAGGATACGCCACGGCAACCAACCTGAAAGAGAGCAGGAACATAGTCGATTCAGCAGTCGAAACCGCAGAATTCGGCATGAAAGCTGAATTCGAGTTTCCTTCCCCAGACTCATACCCCAAAGTCGTCACCTATGATCCGGCTATACGCAGAGTTTCTACCGAAGAAATGACTGAACTCGGCGAAAAAATGATTTCCTCTGTACGAGAAACCACTCTGGAACTCCAATGTGAAGCTAGTATCAGTAAAGGTACGGTTTCCGTACGACTGATTAACTCAAGAGGAGGTCAGGCAGAGTACAGGAAGAGTTTATTCAGTCTTAGTGTCGAGGGGCAGCTTATACGTGGAACCGACATGCTGTTTGTTGGCGAAGGACAAAGTTCCTGCCACCCGATCAATGATATTTCCGGGATAACCGAAATCGTACTCCAGCAACTTGAATTTTCCAGAAACAATACATCTATCAAGACAGGTGAATTACCAGTTATCTTTACTCCCAGGGGTGTAGCCAGCGCGCTGGTACAACCACTCATGGCAGGTCTCAACGGAAAACTCGTACTTGAGGGTTCTTCTCCGCTGGTAAACAAGCTTGGTGATAAAGCTTTCGATACTAATCTTTCCATATTTGATGATCCGACAATTGATTTTCAACCGGCTAGCCGGCCTTGTGATGATGAAGGGATAGCCAGCCAGAGAACTCCTCTTATTGAAAACGGCGTGGTCTCGAATTTCCTCTACGATCTCCAGACCGCTGCCCTTGCCGGGAAAAAAAGCACCGGCAGTGGAGAACGACACGGTAGTCTGCCTTCACCGTCAGTCAGTGCATTTATTGTCTCGGCAAGTGAAACCACCTTTAATGATATGGTTGCCGACATTCAAGAAGGTTTGGTTGTTGAGTATCTAATGGGAGCCGGACAAGGTAATACTCTTGGTGGAGATTTCAGCGGTAACGTACTCTTAGGTTATAAGATAGAAAATGGTAAAATAGTAGGTAGAGTAAAAGATACAATGGTGGCAGGGAACGTATACAAGGTACTAAATCGTGTTGCCGCTATAGGAAGCGAAACAGTATGGGTTGGTGGCATACTACAAACTCCACCCATCTACTTCTCCAGCGTATCGGTATCGAGTAAATAAGACTCTCCTGAAGAGAACCTGCTTTTATGAGAAATTCCTTCCACTCTGAAAAACCAGAAATTACAGGTATGATTAGATGAATGATTCGGTAAAAATTACCGCCAGACCCAAATTAAACAAGCCGAATATGATAGCCGCATGGCCGGGAATCGGTCACGTATCCATACTTGTAGCAAACTACCTGGAAAAGAAACTGGAATTTAAAAAACTTGGAGAGATAAATGCTCCTAGATTTTTCGATCCAATCGGTGTAGCGGTCAGGGATAACGTCGTCGAAGCACCCCAGTTCCCCAAGAATACTTTCTCTTACTGGAAAAATCCTGATAGAGGGAGTGACATCATCCTTTTTATCGGCGAAGACCAACCAGCAACGAATGCCTATGAACTGGCCAATGCTGTACTCGATGTAGGTCTCAGATTTCAAGCAAAGCGTGTATATACCTGCGCTGCAGCCATTACCCGTATTCATCACACCGAGCAACCCAGCGTCTGGGGAGTAGCCACCGTGCCTGAAATACTTGAAGAATTAAAAATACGTGATCTCAATCATAAAGGTAATTTACAGATCTCGGGATTGAACGGACTTCTCCTGGGTGTTGCAAAGGAAAGAAATATCGAAGGTATCTGCCTTCTTGCTGAAGTACCGGGATATACCACCAGGATACAGAATCCGATTGCAGCCTACGCTATTCTTGGAGTTCTGCCGGAGATGCTCGGTATCAAGATAGATACCTTTGAAATTTCACAGGTTGCCGATGAGACAAAGACCAAGATGAAGCAACTCGCCGCCGAAGCCATGGAAGAATATATCGACCTTTTTACAGAACCGATCTGGGAACAGGATGAAGGTGATGTCGAAGGTGACGATGACTTTTATTACGAGGATGACGGTTAATGGATTCTTCCTTACGCAAGTCTACCAGCAAAGCTATACACGAGTTAGCTGAAGGTGAAGAAATCCCCGGTAATACCACTCTTACCGAATTATCTGGGCTTAGCCCGAGTGAAATGAAACTCTTCAGAGAAGTTTGGGATACGTTAGAAACTGAACGCCGGATTCAAACAATCAGCCGTCTCTCGGAATTAGCTGAAGAAAACATTGAGTTAAATTTCGATACAATTTTCAGATATTGTCTCTCTGATCCCGAGGAAAATATCCGTTCTATGGCTATCGAAGGACTCTGGGAGAATGAAGACACTTCCCTGATAGATCCTTTCATCAAACTCCTTGAAGAAGACGAATCTGATAAGGTGCAATCTACCGCCGCAATAGCCTTGGGTAAGTATGCCATACTGGCAGAACTAGGAAAGCTCCGGGAACAGAATACAGAAAAAATACGGGAAGCCCTCCTTGGAGCGATAGATGACAGGAACAAATCGGCAGATGTTATTAGACGCGTCCTCGAATCTGCTGCTCCGTTAAGTATGCCGGATGTCAGGGATGCTATCAACAATGCCTATCATAGTAATAATCCTGATCTTGTAATCAGCGCACTATACTCAATGGGAAAAAGTTGTGACTCATCCTGGCTTCCTGTACTCCTGGAACAGATGGACAATGATGATCCTGAGATAAGATACGAAGCAGTGGGAGCTTGCGGAGAACTGGAAGACGAAAAGGCTGTACCTTCATTAATAAGACTGGCTAACGGAGATGATGACATTGATGTTCGGATGGCAGCCATACAATCACTCGGTAAAATAGGCAGCCTGTCAGCCAGGGAGTGTCTGAAACTATGCCTTGAAAGCCAGAATGATGCTGTAAAAGAAGCTGCTGAAGAAGCTCTTCAAAATATCGACGCATCCGATGATCCTTTATCCTTCCGAATGTAAAGAGGTAGAACGTCCGAAATGATTATCAGTACCAAGGTTGTTTTACGTAATAAGAGAACCGACGATGCATGGGAAGATTACTCATGGGAAACCGATCCGGAGTTAGCTCGACTCGACGCCGCACCTGTACTTCGCATGCCCTATACCGAATATTTAGAAGAATATACCAGTGAGTTACGTTATTACTACTCATCAGGGAAACGGTTTGCTATCGACACTATCGATGGTGAACACATTGGTAATTGCTCATATTACAATTTCGATGAGGTTAAAGGTGAAACCGAGCTTGGTATCATGATTGGAAATCGCGATTACTGGGACGGAGGTTATGGATCAGACGCTGTCACTACCTTGGTAAACCATATTTTCAACACTACAAGGATTCACCGGATATATCTGAAAACTCTGAACTGGAATGACCGTGCCCAGAGATGCTTTCAGAAATGCGGTTTTAACACATACGGAGAATCAACTCGCGGTAAGTATCACTTCATACTCATGGAGATACTCCGTACCGACTGGGAACTGGGACAGCCCCTCCCTCAGGAACAGTCCTGAAATCAGCCTTATTACCCTTTAAAGCTGTAATAATCGTACGCGTTTTTTAAAGCTTTTGCACAGCGTTCGATCGTGGGAAAGGCTGGCACTCCTTTTTCCTGGAACAACATCATCGCGTCCATTGAACCCTGCATCTCTTCCGGAGTTGAATAAGCAACAATAGCCATTACCGGTTTTGATGATTTCTGTTTAATATCAGCCATGGTTTCGATATCTATTTTCGGAGTTTCCGTCATTCCCCATCGTGCGCCGGTAAGTAATACCAGGTTATCGATATTATCATCTCTGTCCAGTACTTCCATTATCTGCGGAATCTTATTCCGCGGCTGGCTTCCAGTATCGATCGGGTTCCTGTAACCACCACCTATCAATGTTAAAAATGTACTCAATTCCCGATAAGATTCGCCCGAAAGTGTCGGAGAGATTAAACCAGCCGAAGCAAAGCCATCGGCTATAGCTACGGACTGTCCGCCCGAACCACCTGCAATACCTACCCTTGTACCGCGTACCGGAGGAAAGTAAAGTAAAGCTTTGATAGTATCGACAAGTTCCTCCATCGTAGAGACACTGATCGCTCCGCACTGCCTGACAGCTGCGTCCCAGATATCATTTGAGACAGCAAGCGACCCCGTATGAGACGATATAGCACGTTCGCCTTCTTTAGATCTGCCGCCTTTCCAAATTACCACCGGTTTTCTCGCTGCTACTTCTTTAAGAATTTTCGTGAACTTCTTTCCGTCCCTCACACCTTCAAGGTACATTCCTATTACTTCAATCTCAGAATCATAAGCAAAATATTCAAGATAATCGGAAGAATCCAACACAATACCATTCCCGAAACTAACCGCCTTGCGGATACTGATCCCCTGCAGATGAGCTCGTTGACCGAGAGTAGTTGTATGAGTGCCACTCTGAGATATTATTCCTACCGGTGAAAATGGACCTGAATTATCCCAGACAATCTGGCCTAGACTGATCTTCGGGTTATATATACCCATGCAGTTAGGACCGATCAAATGAAAATTAGCTGCATCAGCAATTTCCTTTAGTTGCCGTTCTATTTCAATTCCTTCTTCTTCACCTGTCTCCGAGAAACCAGCCGTGAAATAGTGTGCCGCTGCCACATCCGCAGCTATACAGTCTTTCAGGACATCAACAGCCGCTTTCCTCGGCGCGGACACTATCACCAGGTCGATCGGTTCAGGCACGTCACGTACACTCGTAAAGTTAGTAATGCCTGCTGCTTCAATATCTTTTATAGTTTCCGGATTTACCTGTACCGAGTAGAGTTTTCCTTGAAAATTTTTCTGGTCACGAAGCCATAACCAGTGCGGATTACCACCAACTACCACCAGGCATTTCGGCGTGAAAGCTCTGTCCAGTTTGGTAAAATCTACTATCAAATCAGTACCCCTCCTCCGCAATATTTTGGTATAGCAAAGTCTACTTTCAGAAGGATGAACCTGTCAAGAGGTATTCGGGGATACTTTAATGTGATGTAATATAAATGGAAGTCTAAAAAAGCGAAAATATTACCGTAGTCGTGTGCTGAAGGAATCATCGTCGGTAGTTTCCAGAGCCAGTTTATCCATTTCCACCTGTACCGGTATAGGATACTCACCGGTAAAACAGGCAAGACAAAATTTGTCTTTCGGAAGGCTGATAGACTTAATTAGGCCTTCGACACTTAAATATCCGAGGGAATCTGCCCCGATAAATTCGCAGATTTCAGGTATAGATTTCTGTGCCGCTAAAAGTTCTGAGCGTGTAGCCATATCAACGCCAAAGAAGCAGGGAAACCGGATTGGAGGAGCGCAGATACGCATATGTACCTCTTTTGCGCTGGAATGTCTAATCATTTTTATCAAATGTGGTGTTGTTGTACCGCGTACGATACTGTCGTCTACCACTATTACCCTTTTACCTTCAAGTACCTGCGGAAGAGGATTGAATTTTATTCGTACACCAAGGTCTCTAATACGCTGGTCAGGTTCAATAAAAGTACGGCCAACATATCGATTCTGTACCAATCCTTCCGCAAGTGGTATTCCTGACCGGTGCGCATAACCGGTTGCGGCTGCTATGGCTGAACTCGGTACTCCCATCACCAGATCGGCATCTACGGGATGTTCTTCAGCCATTGTTGCGCCCATATTTTGCCTGGCCTGATAAAGCAACTTACCATATATTTTGCTATCCAGTCTGGCAAAATATATGAATTCAAACACGCACAATGCATGTTTTTCCGACACTTCTTTATAATTCTTCATGCCGGTAGCGTCGATTGTAACTATTTCTCCTGGCTCGATTTCACGTATAAACTCGGCACCAATATGATCGAGAGCACAGGTTTCAGAGGCAAGAACATAGCCCTCACCGTTTATCTTTCCTATACACAAAGGTCTGACTCCAAGTGGATCACGTACAGCGAATAGTGTGTCAGCCGTGAGGATGGTCAGTGAATAGGCACCCTTCAATCGATGCATAGTATACCTGATCTTGTCCACCCAGCTATCGCCCGGAGAAGAAAGTATCAGGTTTGCTATTATTTCTGTATCAGTCGAAGTATGAAACACGTATCCCTGGCTTTTCAGAGATTCCTGGAGATTTTCTGCGTTTACAATGTTGCCGTTATGCGCTACTGCTATAGTATTTCGTCCCTCACCGACGATGATAGGCTGGCAGTTATATAACTTACTGGAACCCCGCGTTGAATATCGGGTGTGACCGATGGCGATATGGCCGATAAGTTGACTGAGTGAATCCTCGTCGAATACCTGTGAGACTAAACCCATATTCCCGTGATAAGATATAATTTCACCGTCGGATGTGGCAATACCGGCGCTTTCCTGGCCGCGATGCTGGAGGGAAAAAAGTGCGAAGAAGGTAAGTCTGGCTACGTCCTCATCAGGAGAAAAAATTCCAACGACTGCGCAGCTTTCGTGTAAGTCAGTGTGCAAAAATCTGCCTTCCTCAACTCCTCGACTTACCAAAGTCCACCTTAATTATAAACCTCTATCAGACTAGGGTCAATTTAACCAATCTTTCATTAAGGATTTTACTCTATCCGTGAATCCAGAAAACTCAGGCACTCAAATACTTTCTCCAATGCCTGTGCGTTATTCCGCAGCTTATGACCGGCACCTGGGATGGTGCGTAACCGTTTCGGCTCTCCTGCTTTATCGTACAACCGGTAGGCATGACTGATATTCACAACTTCATCATCTTCTCCGTGAATAATGGCAACATGTCTTGGTGAAATGTCATGGATATAATTAATAGGCCTTACTGTCTTGAAACCTTCTGCCCACTTGCTTATTGAATCTGGAAAGTCTCTATCTCTGATAGTGCCGATATTTCTAAATCTTTCCAGGGCACTTTCCGGATCGAGGAATCCAAATTCGGCAGGGCAGGAGCAGGCAACCACCGAAGTTACTCTCATGTCGTGAGCTGCCGTATAAACGGAAACAGCTGCACCAGCACTGAATCCTAATAGCGACACAAATGAATTATCAATTTCAGGTCTCTGATACAGGTAATCGATTACGGCATTTAGATCTCTCGTCCATCCGTACATATCAAGGTTTCCGCCGCTGGTTCCGGCACCTCTGAAATTAAAGATGAACACAGCATATCCCCTGCTGCAGATCTGTTCAGCCAGCAGCGGATATCCGCCGTCATCTGGATTGACTGGATTTCCCGACGGTATTCCGTGGCAGATGCATACCGTCGAATACACAGATCTATCATCATCCGGTAAATATAATCTACCGGTTATGTCTATCTCATCGACGTTTAGTACAATACCCTCAAACTTCATTTTATGTCAATTGTATCCAGGCTAAGAATTCCCGGTTTCCCGAAGCCCCCTCTATCGGTGACCCGACCAGTCCTTTTAATCTATATCCGTTGTCTGTCACCCATTTCACAAATCGCCCCAACACTCTGGCATGTACCTCCGGTTTCCTGATGATCCCTCCTTTACTTACTTCTTCTCGCTTCGCTTCAAACTGAGGTTTAACCAGCACAATAATACTGCCTCTATCTTTAAGCACTCCTGCTACCGCCGGTATAACCTTCTGCACGGAGATAAACGAAACATCAATAACCACCAGGTCGAGTTTTTCCCGTATATCCGGTGTGTTCCGGGCATTCACTCTGTCCATCACTATGACCCGGGAGTTCTGCCTTAAACGATAGTCCAGTTGACCGTACCCGACATCGACTGCATAGACACGGCTCGCCCCCCGCTTTAGCAGGCAGTCCGTAAATCCGCCGGTTGATGCACCAATATCTGCTGCAATGATGCCTTTTACATCAAGGTTGAATTGATCCAGAGCATAGTCTAGTTTCAGTCCGCCACGGCTGACGAATGGAGGAGGTTCAGCCATTAATATCTCAGCATCCTGACTCACTAGCGTTCCAGCTTTCCGGATAATGTTTCCATCAACCGTAACATCACCAGCCATTATCATTGCCTGGGCTTTCGACCTGCTTTCAACAAGTCCCCTGTCAACCAGCAGGTTATCTATCCGCTTCTTTCCCAATCTTTCCTCTCAGTAAATATTAATGTTGTCTCTCGTTATCGTCTTGACTATGCCATTATAGCTATTTACAACCGACGAATAAACACAACGTCATTGAAACCGTTTTTATCATCGCGTATAATCTTTTAAAGCATATATCTGCCGACTATATCAGGCAGGAAATGAGGTAATAAAATGGCAGTAAAGGTATTAACGATCAAAGAAGATATCCTGGTAGCGAACGACGTCAGGGCAAAAGAAAACACCGACCTTGTGGAGAAAAAGAACATCCTGATGATTAATATAATGTCGTCGCCAGGCGCTGGTAAAACCACCCTGCTCCTTAAGACCATCGACGACATGAAAGATAAAACACGAATCGGTGTTATCGAGGGTGATGTTGCTTCATCTGTCGATGCCGATAAAATCAACGAAAAGTCAATACCGGTAGTCCAGATAAATACCGCCGGTGGCTGTCACCTCGATGCCAACCAGGTCAGCCAGGGACTTAACAATCTTCCCCTCGATGATATCGACCTGCTGCTCGTAGAAAACGTAGGTAATCTCATCTGTACCGCGGAGTTTAACCTCGGCGAACAGAAGAAAGTAATGATGCTCAGTCTTCCGGAAGGCCATGATAAGCCATATAAATACCCCCTCATGTTTACCGAAGTGGATGTCGTCCTGGTAAGTAAGAACGACCTGGCACCGTTACTAGATTTCGACATGGAAGAGTTCGTCAGCGCCGTGAAAGGGCTGAATGAAAAAACGGAGATTTATCCCATATCGGCAAAAACCGGTGAAGGCATGGAAGCCTGGTATTCCTGGCTAGAGAATCAACTGAAAAGCCGCCAGGGATCGTAATCTTACAGCACACAGAGATTCAATAAAAAAAGTAACGTTCTGAATTAGTTATCTTGCTATGCCTACAACCATTTCCCGGTTTAAGATATATGTCTGATATCGTAATACCCCTACAGGATTATTTCTATATTTTACCTCTCAATTTAAAGATCAGTTTTTATCTTCGGGAATAACACAGGTGCAGGTATTATAGGATTTTGCGAAAGTATTCCCGAGATTCTTTCACTTGTGTCAGGAAGGAAAGGTGATAAGGCGCACCTGATACCTGATATTACATTCAACCATTCAGTCAGTCGAGCTCTGAGCTCCGGTAGTTTTCCTTCATTTAATAATACCCAGGGTTTCTTCCTGTCAATATCCTGATTTATTTTCGTTATCTTTTCCCAAATGATCTTAAGAGCTTTTTCATATGAATAGCTCTGTATCACGTCATGGATACCTTTAAAATCAGAAATAGTTGATCGGTCTTCGTATCGACCGTATCCTGCACGATGACACAACGTTGTCACTCTACTGATCAAATTACCCAACCCATTTGCCAGGTTATTGTTATGGGATGCTTCGAGTTTTTCCGTGCTAAAATCCCAATCACTAAACGGCGAAGCGTTACTCAATAATGAATACCTGACCGCATCAGGCCCGTATTGATCAATGAGAGTAATCGGATCAATAGTTTTTCCTTTTGACTTACTTATCTTCTGACCTTTTTCGGTTAAAAACCCATGAATAACTATTTCGTCAGGTACGGGTAGACCTGCCGAAATTAGCAATGCCGGCCAGTAAACGGCATGGAATTTCCACACATTTTTTCCTATCACGTGAACCTTCTTCGTACCGGTATTCCAGAACGATTTCCATCTGTTGGAATTACCATACCCTATCCCGGAAAGATAATTAATTAATGCATCGATCCAGACATAAATAACCTGTGATGGATCTCCAGGAACTCTTATACCCCAATTCCCTGAACGTTTTGTCGATCGAGAAATGCTGATGTCATGTAATCCTCCCTGGATGAAATTCAAAATTTCCTCTTTTCGTGTTTCAGGATAGATTCGAATTTTACCAGAGGAAATCAGCTCTGCGAGTTGCTGTTGATATGAAGACAAACGGAAAAAGTAATTCTCTTCTTCTACAATCACCGGTTTCGTGCCATGATCAGGACAGACTCCATCAACCAAATCCCTTTCAAGATAGAAATCCTCACATCCTGTACAATATAAACCGCTGTACGATTTCAGGAATAAGTCTTCGGGATTTAATTGTGTCCAGAAATATTGGACTGCTCCTTCGTGTCTCTTTTCTGTCGTTCGGATAAATTCGTCATTAGATATCTTCAGAGCTTCACACAGATTCTGAAAAAAAGCTGAGTTTCGGTTCACTAATTCCTGCGGTTCGATTCCTTGAACTCTTGCAGCCAGCACATTAGTTAAAGCGTTTTCATCCGTTCCGGTCTGAAACCGAACGTTACTACCTGTTTGTCGGTAATACCGTGCCAGTACATCAGCCTGTACAAACTCGAGTGCATGTCCTATATGCGGTTTCGCATTTACGTATGGTATGGTCGTTGTTATATATACTTTATTCATCTTTATTACCTCATTAATGTTTATTAATTCAAATAACAAAAAGCCCATGAGTGTTATACTCATGGGCTTGGTTAAGTATCACCAGTTGAAGAAACTACATGCGCATGCTCCCCGAACTGGCGAGACACCAAGCCCGAGGCATCATCATAACTGATGCCGCTTTAAGACTATATTGTGCAATCCAGTTCGGCACTATCAAACTTCCTTCCTTAAAGAGTAACTATATAGTTCAGTTCCAAAGTAAACCATTTCCCTGTCACTGTCAAGCATTAAGATAGAATGAAGTCATATTTTATTATTACTCAAACCTCAAAAAGTAAAATATACGACTCAACAGGTACCTACTGTCCCAATCAACATTCAGAGTTTATGAGACCAAAACTAATATATTCAGCCGGATTAACTGTTAGCTTGCAGGTTCATCTAGAGTCTTAGGTCGAGACTTCATCCCAAATAGAAAACGGGTTATGTTTGTTCTCTTGACTAAAAGATCATAAATTAGTACAGTCACGAAAAATGAGGGTATTATTATAACCGTATATTTTACTCCGACACTAGTCCCCCACTGAACCACAAAGAAGGCAATTATGATAATGATTGTGTTGTGCAGTATATATATCGGATAGGCTCCTTCAGAAAAATATATAAGAAACCTGTTACTGAAGTTCAGGAAGCGTTTTCCATAAGCAAGCAAGGCAAGGATAAGGAACCAGGGAACGAAGGCATTCCGGTATTCATTTACAGCGTTATCAACCCATTCAGGCAGATTTGAAGGCCATAAATCTGTTCCAACAAGGATGTTAGAGCCTGCCAGTGGTATAACACCCAGAAGCAGTAACAACAGCCTGTAATCATCAATTTTATCCATTAAGCGTTGATCTGACATCAATATGAAACCAATGATGAAGAACGTAATGTAAAACAGTGGATTACCTCCGGCTACCCAGGGAAATTTACTAATCGGTACAAGTAGCGTAGGAAATATCAGGAAAAGCACAGGAGATTTAGTTAATAAGCTCGTTATCCGTTTTGTCCAGCGGTTTCCTGCTTCACCCCTTAGAAACAGAAATAGCGGTAATACGATCAACGAGTATAGAAACAGGTGAAGAATAAACCACAGGTGTCCAGGAGTAAATCCACCGAGAAAAAATCCACTCATGTCTTCAGTTTGCATGTGAAAAAAGTTAGGTAGCCAGGCAAGAAAGGACTGCGAGTAATCTGAGTGGTTGAGTAGCCCAAGATAAGATTGTGGTGGAATGAGTAGCAGAATTCCGAAGATTAAAGGGATAAGAAGTCGTTTGAAGCGTTCTTTAACATATTCAGTACTGCTTCGCTTCTGCAAAGCAAAATACGTAGAGGCGCCGGCTAGCAGGAAAAACAGACTCATGTGCCATTCACCGACCGACCATACAAATAAATAAGTAATTAACGGGCTCGCTGGATCATTCTTGACGTAGAAATCATTCCATGGATGAAAGATACAGGCGGTATGAAAGAAGAAGAGGAGAAATACTGCCATCAAACGTAACCAGTCGATATAGTATTGCCTATCCACTTTTCCCATATAATCTACTTTCATATATGAGGAACAACTGAATTTATAGTGAAATACACAAAGGTGTCGAGTTCAAGAAAAATACATCACAACTTCTCTATTTACAGGATTTAATTAGTTATATTAGCCTAGTAGTGTATAACTCAACCTCGGTAATTAGACGAGTATGTTCGGAATCAGCGTGATCGGGTAAAACACCCATGTTTATAAGGCAATCCTCGCAAAGGACTTCGTCTTTATGAACATACACTTTACCTGGATACTCGTTAGGCTGGTCACTGAACTCACGATCACACTTTTTACATTTGGCTTTCATTGGCATCCTCCCATTGTCCGGTTAATAATGATGTCCTTTTAATGATAGTATAGCTATTGATACTTTTTATTTTCATGTACTTGTTATAGTGAAAAATGAACATCTACGATAACTGATATTGCATGTCAAAATATCAAGATTTTTCGTTCAATGATTCTTAACCTAATTCTTATTTACCGTCATCATCAAATAGTATTCATCCGGTGATATCTGTATCTCAGCGTCTTCAGGATAAGGCAAGATTCTAAAAAGCACCTCATATTCTCCGATCTGTTCTTTCACAGACATATCAGATAGTCCCTGTTCAATTAACATGATTTGCTGCAATTCACCTCCCAGGAATACTTCAATAACCGCAACCACTCTGCCTTCCCAGATACAGGTTACATTTCTGGGACATCTGCTATCTTCAATTATTTCCAAAAACTGTATACGTAGTTGTTCTCCTTTAAACGTTGCCGTTTCACCAATACTTAGAGAAAACTCTTCTCCAATATTATATTCATCTTTACCGCAACCTGATATCGCCGACAACACTATACAAAGGAATATTATAGAGATGTACAATTTAAAACGCATACTCATAACGTACTCGCTTGATTAATCTAACTATACCTTCATACCCAGCTGCATTTTCATTCTCATCTTGAACATGTCCCATCCACTCAGCTTGTTCGCCATGATATGCATGAAGGTATCATCTTTATCTTTGAACGGGACATTCTGCTGTTCTTTTAGAATCAACCTGCTTGCTCCGGACTGGCAGGTAACGATGCAATTGCCGCAGCCGATGCATCTATCCATATCAACAGTCGACTTCCCGTCTTTCATTATCCTGGCGTCCATCTGACAGCGACTGACACATATTTCACACCCGGCACACACTCCTGAGTCAACCACAACGTAATAATTTGATGTATACATGTCAGCCGGTCTGGGCGAATTCTTGGCCGCAGCCAGCGGTCCACAGCAATCACCGCAACAGCAGCATATATTCTCCGGTTTTAGAGAGTTTTCCGGCTGTAATATAAAACCCGCATCACGAGCTCTATCCAGAACCTTGAACGCTTCTTCTCTTGTAATCTCACGTCCCCTGCCCATCTCTATGTACTGACGGGCATGGTCAGGGCCTATCTGCAGACAGGTTTCCCTGATATCTGAGTATTGACAGGATTTTCCCTGAAGGTCCTTTGTCTGGCGGCAGACGCAGTTCGCCACTGAAAAAGGACCGGGAGATTGCTCGATAAGGTACCTGACGTCATCATAAACAGCAATAGGAGTTTTTTCAGGCCGGGGAATACTCTTTTCGACCGGGATAACTCGAAGCTGGGGTATCATCTTTTTTCGCGGTCCGCCTTCACTCCTCCTGGCAAAGCTTTCTTCGTGGTATTTATCCAGGTCCTCGATAAATTCATCTGTCAATCGGTTCACCTGGAAATCTATCATGCCCCCGGCCGAAACTCCCACGTTCTTATAACGTCTTTCACCGAAACCCTCGCTATGAACGACGATGGTACCTTTATAGACCATGTGGTCAAGTTTCTCTATAAGTTCATTAAGGGTCATATCGATGCCGCTTTTCCTGACCCGTTTATATATCTGTCTGGGGGACTCCCACCTAATCGTAGACAGCAGTGTGGCGATCTTGGCTTCCTCAGGCGTAAGCAGGTGTTTCAGCAGCTTGATATCCGCGCCTGTATCGGAAGCCTGAAATCCCGCCGGTCCGGAATCGAGGTGTTGTTGTAAATCGCGATAAACCTTATCTTCACTTTCCATAATTCATTCTCCTGTGAAAAATGTATTTAAGTAAACTCATAACTACATGCAGAAGCTTTCTGATTGCTAAAATCTTAATCTTGTACCGAAACAAAGTCAATCTCTGGGACGAGTAAACCATGATTGACTTATCACCTCCCAGATGCCAGAATATTCAGGTGTTGTGAATAATTAAAACCAAGGGTAAAATCAGCAGAAAGGTATCTCAATGAATATACTTATCTCAGGTTCTCTGGCATATGACAGGATAATGGACTTTCCCGGTAAATTTTCCGACCATATCCTTCCCGACAAAATACATGTATTAAATGTAGCATTTACAGTCAACAGCCTTACGGAAAAATTCGGTGGAACAGCCGGAAACATTGCCTACAGCCTATCTTTACTGGGTGAAAAACCTATAATCCTCTCGACAATCGGTAGAGACTACCACCGTTATTACGAATGGCTTGAAGAGAACAATATTACCTGCAAAGGCATCAGGATTATCGATGACGAACTGACTGCCTGTGCTTATATTACCACTGACCAGTCCGATAACCAGATCACCGGTTTCAATCCCGGTGCGATGAAACATAAAGTGAGTTTCAATCTTAATCAACTCGATCCCGAAGACACCATCGCAATTGTCGCTCCTGGTAACCTTGATGATATGGTCGGACTATGTCAGGAATATAAATCGAGAGGTATCAGGTACATATTCGATCCCGGTCAGCAGTTGACCAGCTTCTACAAGGAATCCATTTTAAAATGTATCGATGGTGCCTATATCCTGATATCCAACGACTACGAACTTGAAATGATTATGGAAAAGACGGGACTGGATAGAGATGGTATTCTCAAGCTAGTAAAGATAATCATCACCACGCTAGGCGAACAGGGTTCGAGGATTTGTACCTACGACAGTATTGTTGCAGTCCCGGCTGTAAAGTTAGAAAAAGCAGTCGATCCCACCGGTGCCGGCGACAGCTATCGATCAGGACTCATTAAAGGTCTGGTTCAAAAGCTGGATATAATCGAATGTGCCGCTATGGGCAGCGCCTGTGCGTCTTTCGCCGTCGAATACCTGGGTACACAGGAACATCGTTTTACTGTTGAGGAATTTCAGAAAAGGTTAGAATCGATTAAGTAATCTGCAATATGTTCAAAATTTGAAAGCAGAGAGTGAAATTACTCTCCGCTGAAGGATCTCTCAGAACGTGTTATAGATTAGTTCACAGGAGTAGGGCAGGCATGTTGTAATCCTCTTTCAGCTATCTCCAGCAAAATTTTTTCTCCTTTTTCTGAAAGCCCGTAACTCTCAAGTTCCTTCTCAAGAGTAGCCGGATCACCATACCCACCTACGTATCCATTCAATCTTGCAGCCGTAGTTGAGAACATGAATCCTTCAAAATCATCGCGGTTACTCAAAGCGTCCTGGAGTAGTCTTTGCTCAACCTGAAGATAATATTTCTGGTGATATAACTCTGCATAAGTGAAACCTGCATAAGGAATTATCTCGGTTGAGATGGTATTCGGTCTCTCGTCTAGTCGTTTTATATAGGATTTCTCTGCTAGTTGTTTCTGTTCTTCGTCATGATAAAAAATTATGGAATTATATTGCCTGGAATATGGAGACGGGTATGCAGCGTTCGCTGTCCAGAATACGTCCAGCAACTCTTTATAAGATACAATCTCAGGATCAAAGTCTATTTGGATGGTTTCGCTATGAGTTCCGATGTTATGATAGGTAGGATTAGGTTCGGTTCCTCCGGCATATC
Organism: Dehalococcoidia bacterium; assembly: GCA_011191975.1. Lineage (GTDB taxonomy): Bacteria > Chloroflexota > Dehalococcoidia > Dehalococcoidales > UBA2162 > MGML01. The sequence goes on along the minus strand of DUFA01000116.1, from coordinate 71,244 downwards.
CTACCCGTGTCCGGATCACTCCTTCCATACTCCCGAAACGGGAGTCAGGCCCCCAGAATCAGCCAAGAGCGACGGTTGCCGTTTTATATCCCCCGGTCATATTACTGTCTGACACGGGACTTACACTTTCTGCCATTGTTTTCCCCTCCTCAGTCCGAAAATCGGTATTACCACATCCGTTCGTTGTAATAATAGTGAATGTTGATACCAGTAAAAATAGAGATAATACTACCCTCACAACCTCTTCCCCCCTGCACGATGTTTATCTCTGTACCTTTATCATATATCGAATCCAATACCGGATATGTGATTAAGGTCATAACGATTATTTTCTCAGTAGGTATTGCCTGACTAAAATGCAATAGGTACACTGTAGGTAGATTTCCGGAGGTAAAGCATGAAAACTCTCGTAATATATGATTCTGTCTACGGTAACACGGAGGAAATCGCCAAATCCATGGGTGAAGCAATTGGTAGCGAAGCAAAAGTGGTAAAAGCAGAGAATGCAGGACCTGCTAACCTTACATCGATCGAACTCCTGATTGTTGGTTCGCCCACATACGGTGGTAGGCCTACTCCAAAGATGAAGGAATTCCTTGACAATATCAGGGCAGTTACTCTCAAAGATGTTAAGATTGCCGCATTCGATACCAGATTCCCGGCGACCTGGGTAAAGATATTCGGTTTTGCCGCGGGTAAAATCGAAAAACGGCTTAAATCACAGGGAGGTACGTCTGTAATTAAGCCGGAAGGATTCTACGTTTCCAGAACAAAAGGTCCACTTGTCGAAGGTGAATACGAACGAGCCGCTAAATGGGCACAAGATATTATGGATAGACAATAGCTAGCCGTTAAACGGCCAGATCATCGGAATCAGTAGTATTGCCAGAGCCCAGTAAACAAGGTTTAACGGAATTCCTATCTTCGCAAAATCTGTAAATTTGTATCCTCCTGCCGAATAGACCATCGTATTTGTCTGGTAGCCTATCGGTGTAGCGAAGCTGGTCGATGCAGCAAAAGTTATCGCAATCAGGAACGGTCGCGGATCAACCTCCATGATACCCGCCAGGGTGAATGCTATCGGCGCCATTATCGCCGCAACAGCGTTATTTGACATCCCCTCGGTGAGAAAAGCTACGACTATATAGATTACAGCGAGAACAGCAACAGGTCCGAATGAAATAAGTGGCTGCAGGATACCATCCGCTAGCGCCTGTACCACTCCATTATTCTCCATTGCTACCCCTAGTGGTATAATCCCTCCCAGTAAAAAGATTATCTTCCAATCGATCGAATTGTAGGCCTCCTCGATCGTAACACACCGTGTCAGTATCATTCCCAGAGCGCCGATAATGGCAGCAACCATAATGGGTACAATCCCGGTTACTGCCAGCACAACCACCGCCAGCATCACGATAACTGCCACCGCGGATTTATTCTTCCGGATATTCAGTCCTGTTACTTCATTTGTAACGATAACGTTAGGTGAGTTCATTAACCGCTGAATATCATCCTCATGCCCGTGAACTAACAACGTATCACCACTCTCCAGCTTAATATCGGCAAGCCTTTCTTTCAGCGTTGTACCCCGTCTCTGAATCGCCAGTACAGGATGTTGATATCTGCGAAAAAAGCTGGAATCCGGTATGGTATGACCGATCAAATTTGAATGCGGTGGTATAAGAACCTCGACAAGACGGATACTGTGTTGGTGGTCATTATCGACCGAACGCGCATTCAGCAGCATTTCGAGACTGTACGTGTTTTCCATCTCGATTATCCTGTCAATGTGACCATTAAGCAGCAGCAGGTCACCCGGTCTTATCTTGGTCTTTTTAGGTCGCGAAACGACTTTACCTTCACGCATCAGGTTGGTTAATTCCACGCCGCTGTCTTTTGGTATTTTATTTTCTTCCCATGTCTTGCCAACGAGTATTGAGTCTCCCAGCACCTGGAGTTCCGCCTGGTAATCTGCCAGCCGGTATTTGTCTACCTGGTCCGCTTCGCCCTTTCGTTTCGGCAACAGCCACCGGCTGGTTACAAGGAGATAAGCTATTCCAGCTGCGACCATAACCAGTCCCAGTGGTGCAAACTCGAAAAACGAGAACGATTCCATCCCACGCCCGATACTAATCCCGTTAACAAGCATATTAGTCGAAGTACCTATTATGGTACATACTCCTCCAAACTGGCTGGAAAAAGACAGAGGAATCAGAACTCGAGACGATGAAATCTTTCGCTTTGCAGTTAAAGTGATGACAACGGGTATCAGGATGGCAACCGCCGCTGTATTCACCAAAAAAGCAGAAAGTGCAGCAGTAATGACACAGAGTACGAATATCAGGCGGGTTTCCCCTTTACCAGCTAGTCTGTCTATCAATTTTGCAGCCTGCTGGACCAGACCGGTACGTACCAGTCCCATTCCCACTACGAACATGGCGCCGATTGTTACAGTCGCAGGATTAGCAAAACCTCGCAGACCTTCCTCGGGAGTGATAAGTCTCAGAATAAGAAGCGCTACCAAAACACATATGGCAACCAGATCAACTCTGACTTTGCCGGATACGAAAAGCCCGAAAGCTCCCAGCAGAACAAGCACGGTTAATATTAGATCAAGATTATTCAAATTATATACGTTCTATGACTTGAGAGTAGAATCGTATTTCTGTTGCGTAGTTACTTTCTTCCCGGTCTTAAAACAAGCACCGGTACTGAAGAAGTTCTGAGAATCTCATCGGTTACGCTTCCCAAAATCGCCCTTTTCAGCCAGCCCCTGTTATTAGCGTTCATGACTATGAGATCGATCTTCTCTTCTTGACAACACTGCTTGATCGAATCAGCCGGATCACCTACCATCACCCTGAACGATCCCTCCAGACCATTATCTGTCACAGCCTTCAATTTATCACGCAGATATTTGCGGACACGTGATATTGTCCTCTTATCGCGCCTGTCTGCTTCCTTGAGAAAATCCTGCTTGATTATCGGTCCACCACTGCTGGGAGAATTCCATGCCATTTCCAGCATCGATAAAGTAATAACCCTTAGTATCACGATACTCCCGTTAAAGCATTTTGCTGCGTCTATGGCGTAAGACAGAGCTTTCAAGGATTTCCTTGAACCATCCATTGGGACAAGTATCTTCTCTACCACAGGGATAACCTCCTGCTATTTCACTATATCCTATTGCCTGCCATTATAGTTAGCTGTATATATATCAGTCAATTATGTGACAGCATCAAAAACCTGTATTTCTTTACAGAATCGTAAGAAAAAGCTAAAGTTGAAAACACGATTTCTATTATTCAACAAGGAGAGACCGGATGACCGAAGATAAAATCAAAGAAATAGAAGAAAAAATAGCCGATCTCAAAGCCAGGTGGCCGGCACATTCTGTGCCCCCGTCTATGTGGATGCAGTTAGAGGAACTTGAAGAAGAACTTGAAGAGATAATTAAAGCGAAAAAAGATGAAGTGAATGAATAATGAATATATGAGAATTACCGGAGTGGATAAAACGTATTCGTGAAAATTACCTTGTTATAAAAACCAGCATTAAAGGAATCAGGAAAAATATAAACGTGATAAAAACGAATGCCCATATCCTGGATTTCGCTGCTAGATCCGCAAGATGTGTAGCGCAGAACAGCGGAATACGTCGTAAGGGCAGGAATACAACCACACCGTATAAATTGAATAGCAGATGACAGAAGGCTACTGTCAATCCTGCCATTCCGACTCCTTCAAGCCCACCTTCACCCACGACTGCGAGAGATGCCAGAATCGCTGTCACAGTAGTCCCGATATTAGCCCCCAGTACGAATGGATACGCTAACTTGATATTCAATAATCCCGCCGCCACCAGGGGAACAACCAGAGAAATGGTAACCGAACTACTCTGGATGATTGCTGTAAGTAACAAGCCGAGTAAAAACGCAGTGAAAGTGTTCTTGAAAAGGTATCGTTCAATCATATTTTCTGCCTGGTTTACTATCATTGAACGTAATAATTTCACAAGATAAACAAGAGTAATTACGATCATAATTAACGACAGAACAAGAAGTATAATACCCACCGCTGTTTCGGGTATTCGTGGAATTCTCAGCAATATATCGGTTATGGACTGTACGACAGGATCGATTAAATATTTCAGGGGACTGACTAAGGTAACACCACCCACTCCCTGGAACAGCTCTGTAAAAAACGTTGCTGATTTCTGTATTATGTGAAATGTGATTTCCAGAGGGAAAAATATAATTATCGTGAACATGTTAAAGAAATCATGCATTGTTGCGGCCGAAAACGCCCTTCGAAAATCCTCTTTCCTTGTCAGGAAGCTCAGAGACACAAGAGTACTGGTAACAGTGGTTCCCATGTTCGCACCCATAATGATTGGAACAGCCGACTCAATCGTGATAACACCGCTTCCTGCCAGTCCCACTACCAGAGATGTCGTAGTGGATGAACTTTGAATGATACTTGTTACAAGGATTCCTGTAAATAAGCCGGCAAACGGATTTGAATATATATTTATTAGCTGTTCGTAAAAATCATGACCGAAAAGGCTAAATGAATGGCCAATAAGCCTTATACCTACGAGGAATAGATACAGAAACAATAACCCAACGATAGGTCTTACAACACTCGATAGCCTTTGTTTGCCTACCACTTAGACTATATCCATTTCGTACTGCACCAATTGCAGGACCTGAAATCGAAATGTTATCGCCTTGAATACCAGGTGATAAATATATATTTAAACTGAGTGTCGTCTTCCGCATCGCGGACAGGTAAGAGTCCCCTGAGTAAATCCCGGCGGAAGTTTTAACCTGGCACCGCAGTCACAATCCAGTGTCTTGTACCCACCAAGTCGCTGTAATACAGCAGATGTCTCTCGTATACGCTGCTTCTCATCAGGATCGTTAACCTTTGAGACAGTTGTGTTGAGCGGCAGCGGAATATTTTCGTCGACCAGTCCCGTCGCAGGAATCACTCCCCTGCGTCCGTGGCGAACCTCACGGTACGCTTCATCATAGTTGATATAAGTCGCTCCTGCCATTTTCCTTAGAATATTTATCCTTTCCGTGAGAGGCGGGTGAGTGCTTGATAGATTACTGAATTGTACCCCCTGTTTACGAAATGGATTTACAATATACATAGGAGCAGTGGCTTTGTTTGCCGATTGCAGTTGGCCTGTCGATTTTCCAAGTTTTTCCAGTGCCGATGCCAGTCCTTCGGGATATCGTGTATACAGAGCTGAAGACGCATCAGCTAGATATTCTCTTTTTCTTGAGATGGCAAAATAAATAAGCTGAGCAAGAATCGGCGCCAGTATTGCGAGTACTATTGCTACTACCATAACGATAAGTTGTGCATTGCCACCTCCGCCACGTGACGAACTCCTAGACCTTCCACCGCCGCTGAACAGCATAATACGTGAACCATACCATGCTAGAATCACAATAGTCCCTAACAGCACGCTGGTCATTGCCATCAGCAGCACATCTCGGTTTTTTATATGCGCTATTTCATGAGCGATGACCCCCTGGAGTTCGTCCCTATTCAGTTTGTTCAGCAACCCGGAGGTAATAGCCACTGACGCCCTTTTTGGATCCCTGCCTGTGGCGAACGCGTTCAAAGCGGGATCATCTATTATGTAAATACTTGGCATATGTTCGAGTCCCGAGGCTATCTTCATTTCCTCAACGATATTATAAAGCCTTGGATGGTCATCCGGTCCTATTTTCCTGGCTCTTGAAAGACCCAGCAGGATACTATCGCCCTGGAAGTATCCCACCAGACTCATTATTACCCAGATTATCCCGGCAATTACCAGTCCAGCTTCAGCGCTATCCATAAAAGCGTAGCCTAGAAGCCCGCCGATCGCCAGGAGTATCAGTCCCATGGCAATCACCAGTACTACCGACCTTCTTCTGTTAGATCGTATCTGTTCCCACATGTAAATAACTCTCTATATTAACTGAAACTTACCTTGGGAGCTTCCCTCTCCGCAGCCAGTTCTACTTCGAAGAATTCGCTGGCTTTAAACCCAGTCATACTGGCCACGAAATTCGACGGGAACATTTCCGTTTTGTTGTTATATCTGAGTACTGAGTCGTTATAATACTGTCGTGAAAAGCTTATCTTGTTTTCCGTTGATGTTAATTCTTCCTGGAGGGCAAGGAAATTCTGGTTGGCTTTCAGGTCCGGATACGCTTCCACGGTTACCAGCAACCGTGACAGGGCCTTGCTGAGTTCACTCTCAGCCTTTGCCCGTTCTCCCGCTCCGGCAGAATCTGATACCTGCTGGGCTACGTTACGGGCATTCGTAACGGCTTCCAGCGTTTCACGCTCATGAGTCATGTACCCTTTAACCGTCTCGATCAGATTGGGAATAAGGTCATAGCGACGTTTAAGCTGGACATCTATCTGCGCCCATGCATTCTTTACTTCGTTCCGAAGTCGTACCAGACCATTATATATACCTATTATCCAGAGTATACCGATTACTATTAATCCCAATATCACCCATAAAGCAATCACTTTTCCGTACCTCCTTAAGGTTTATCAGAAACTTTATGTCAATTATTCAGGTGTTCCGAAAAATTCTTCTAGAAATCCTACCGCCGGATTATCCGGGTGACCGATCGTCCCGGAACTGAACTGGTGGCTGAGCTGCACAACTTCTCCACCATCGAACCACAATCCATGTCCCCGATCGCAAGTATCGACAAGAACTTCCGGCTCCTTACCGACGTCTTTTTTATCCATCTTCTTTCCGCATATAGGACATTTCCGCTTTTTCTCATCGGTCTTCGCATCGGTAGAGTTCCTCATTTCTTCAAGAAATTCGTCAATACCTTCAGCCTGGTGAGTCTTCAACATTAATTCCAGTTCACCAGAATCGAACCACACTCCCTTACATTCGGCACACATATCCAGTTCTATATCGTGATACTCCACAACAATCATATCCGCCTTGCATACCGGACAAATCATTGAAATACCCCTTAAGCGTGTATTTTAATAAGTGTATGTTTTAGGCTTCAACCTGTCAATAGGCTGTATTAATGTTCAAACCATTACACCGGCCTTAGCCATAATATAACGCATGAACTTCTGCGTCTGAGGAATATCTCCTGCAGGATCACCATAACGCCAGTCCATTGCCTGCCGTATAAGGTCCGACCATTTACCATCAACATGTTCAAGCGTCCATTCCGCCGATTTACGTTTCGTCGTTACATCGCCGTTTTTTAACGTATACAGACACCGGCATACCGTCAACACAAAATACGCCTGGTGACCTTCTCCTTGAAATATGTCATCTTCATAAGTCAACAGCACCCAGTCACGTAGAAACATAAACGCAACTTCTTTCAGTTGTTCCGGAGGTATCGGTTCAATAATATCCCTTAACGGAGGACCATCGATTACAATCCCACACTTGTAAAGGACATGACGATGAAAGATCCAATCATTATCCGGTCGATCCACAAGGAACTCCTCTCTGTTAAACATCTGATTCTTTGGGCCAGTCTCCCTGTAAATTCGCAGGTCTTCTAGTGGAATACACAAACCTGTCATCTTCTTCGCCCATTCCAGTCCGCTTGTATAAAGACGCTTATACATAACTTCCAGTTCGAAAATGACATTATCCGGTAACTCTTCACTCGTTACTATCAACGGATCGATATCACTTCGCCCGGGATCAAACCCTCCAAGTGCCAGTGATCCATACAGGTACATACCGGTATAATATTCACCGAGTACTTCTCTGGCGCCACTCCGCAACGCGTATATCGCTTCATTGACATCTTGATATATGGTTGGAAACCGATTCATAACACCACAACTATAATTCATATTATGCGGTACGTCTATTATTACAGCAAACTAAGTGAGGTTGGGTAGATACCCAACCTCACTTGTATTTGACAATCTAAAAAACGGGTAACCGGAGAGAAACTACGACTATTTAAGATCAAAACGGTCCAGATTCATCACCTTGGTCCAAGCTGTAATAAAGTCATGAACAAACTTCTCCTGCGAATCCTCACATCCATAAACTTCTGCTATTGCCCGGAGTTGAGAGTTCGATCCGAAAATTAAATCGACACGAGTGCCGGTCCATTTAAGTTCACCTGTTGCGCGATCACGTCCCTCAAATACATTTTCATCTTCCGAAGCTGCATTCCAGACTGTACTCATATCCAGCAGATTCACAAAAAAATCATTGGTGAGTGTTTCCGGTCGCTTGGTAAAAACACCATACTGAGATTGTCCGAAGTTAGCATTCAGAACACGCATCCCACCAATTAAAACCGTCATCTCAGGTGCAGTGAGTGTCAGTAGTTGTGCCCGGTCAACCAGTAATTCTTCTGCCGGTACAGCATATTTTGTTTTTATGTAGTTTCGAAATCCATCCGCAACCGGTTCGAGTACGCCAAATGATACTACGTCGGTTTGCTCCTGCCAGGCATCCGTTCGTCCTGGATTGAAGGGAACCATCACATCGTATCCTGCTTTCTTTGCAGCTTTCTCGACACCGGCACATCCACCCAGGATAATCAAATCAGCCAGTGAAACCTTTTTCCCACCTTTCTGCTCATTATTGAAGTCCTTTTGAATATCCTCGAGAGCCTGTAGAACACCCTTTAGTTGTGCTGGCTGGTTGACTTCCCAGTTTTTTTGAGGTTCAAGACGTATACGCGCCCCGTTCGCACCGCCGCGGTAATCGGAGCCGCGGAAGGTCGTAGCAGAAGACCAGGCTGTATATACCAGTTCTGAAACAGACAGACCGGAATCAAGTATCTTCTTTTTCAGATTCTCGATATCTTTCGCATCGATTAGTTCGTGGTCAACAGCAGGTACCGGATCCTGCCATATCAGTTCCTCATCCGGAACTTCCGGGCCGAGATAACGGGAGCGGGGACCCATATCGCGGTGTGTCAGTTTAAACCATGCCCGGGCGAACGCATCCGCAAATTCCTCGGGATTTTCGTGGAATCTCTTAGCAATCGGCCCATAAATCGGATCCATTCTTAGAGCAAGATCAGCTGTAGTCATAACTGGTGCGTGACGCTTGGACGGATCATGAGCATCAGGCACGGTGTCCGCTGCTGCTGGATCGGTTGGTACCCACTGGTGGGCACCAGCCGGGCTTTTCACAAGATTCCAGTCGTAGCGGAACAGCGTATCAAGATAACTATTATCCCACTTTGTTGGGGTTGGAGTCCACGCTCCTTCAAGACCGCTGGAGATAGCATCACCACCTTTACCACTCCTAAAACTGCTTTTCCAGCCGAGGCCTTGTTCTGCGATAGGAGCACCTTCAGGCTCGGGACCAACAAGACCCGCATCACCAGCCCCGTGCATTTTACCGAACGTATGCCCACCAGCTATGAGTGCGACTGTTTCTTCATCGTTCATTGCCATGCGCCCAAATGTTTCTCGTATGTCTCTGCCGGAGGCGATTACATTCGGTTCGCCATTAGGACCTTCCGGATTCACATATATCAACCCCATTTGCACAGCAGCGAGGGGATTTTCGAGTTCCCGGTCACCGGAGTAACGCTCATCCCCAAGCCATTCGCTTTCAGTCCCCCAATACACATCCTCCTGCGGTTCCCAAACATCTTCTCTTCCGCCACCAAATCCGAATGTCTTGAATCCCATTGATTCAAGAGCACAATTTCCAGTAAGGATTATTAGATCAGCCCATGATATCTTTCTTCCGTATTTTTGCTTGACAGGCCAGAGCAAACGACGGGCTTTATCAAGGTTCACATTGTCCGGCCAGCTGTTAAGAGGTGGAAAGCGTTGAGTACCATCACCTGCACCTCCACGGCCGTCACCCATGCGATAGGTGCCGGCGCTGTGCCATGCCATCCGGATGAAGAGGCCACCATAATGACCATAATCAGCCGGCCACCAGTCTTGCGAGTCGGTCATTAACGCGTACAGGTCTTTCTTGACCGCCTCCAGGTCAAGTTTCTTGAATTCCTCAGCATAGTTGAAGTCCTTATCCATCGGATTACTCAAACGGGAGTTCTGATGAAGAATCTTCAGGTTTAACTGGTTCGGCCACCAGTCCCGGTTCGACGTACCGGGACCAGCGATAGGTCTGTCAATTCTACTATTTCCCGGATTTTTACTATCCTTACTCATGAATTTTCCTCCTAATTTTCAGCACTGGATGATAAGATTATACCAGCAGGATACCATTGTCAAGATGTGATATAAATCACCGCAAACAAAAAAGGGAGAGACACAAGTGCTCTCCATAACTACGTATAGTAATATTTTTCTTAATCGCGTGTCGTTACCATAATCACAGGAACGCTGCCATGATCAAGTACCTTCTCTGCAGTACGATGGGTAGTCCAGTGTCTCAATCCGTGTTTTCCGGGTAGGGATATGGCAACAAGATTTCCTTTCAACTCATTTTCAGCTCTGATTATTGCATCTGCGGTACTTTCATTATTCCGCCTGACAATCACTTCGCAGGAAACACTCACACCCATCAATTTCAATTTCCCCGTCGTTTCTTTGAGGTACTGGTATGCTTTATCTTTGAGTAACTCCAGTTCAGCTTCCTCGACAGGTATATCCACCGTACCGCCTTCCACAGGAATATGTTTCACAGGCGGTTTTATTACCTCCATCAATATGATCTCCGTTGTCTCTGTCGGATTTATATCACATAGTAAATTCATTACCTGGTATATGGCAGCTTCACTCGATCTTGAACCATCCAGGGGTATTAAAATCCTTTCAGACATCACATCTACCTCCGTTACTTATTCAGTTGTATTGCGATATCTCAAAATCCGGTTCCATAAAAAAATATTTAACCGGATTGTTTCTGCAAATATTTCCTTCACTTTATCTTTATCGTCTTTCGACAACTCATTCGTCCCGGTAGACTTAGTATAGAGAACAATAGGTTACTCTACGAAACACTCAATGTCAAGCCATATCACAAAAAAAGGAGAGTAGAACTACTCTCCTTTTACAGTCATTTGAAAAATTTACCCTAAGTACACTTAACAAGAACCCTGGCATACTGACCAGTCTTATGCGCTTCGATCGCTTTCATGAAGTCTTCCAACGGAAATGTCGGGCCATCCATCATCGATTTCAGATCAAGGCTTTCCAGCATATCGACGGCTCTCGGGAACAGGTTGGACTGACCAAAAACACCATGGATACTAGCTTCTTTAAACCAGATTTTGTGAACATCATAATCCAGTTTCGGATTATCCGGGTAAACTCCGAACAGAACGATTTTGCCGCATTGCGCAACCAAGTCAATACATTGCGGTAGCATTTCCGAATAGCCGGAAGCTTCTATTACTCGATCGAAACCGCGTGGACTTATCTTCAATGCTTCAGCCACCCAGTCCTGGTTTTTCGGATCGATAACGTGCTTGGCTCCTAACTTCAAGGCCAGGTCTCGCTTGAATGACACCGGTTCAACAACGGTAAGATCTTTCGCGCCCTGGAGTTTGGCTAACTGGACAATGATGCTGCCGCAAGTACCGGAACCGATAACCAGGATGCTGTCGCCCATCTTGGGCGGTGCCAGGTCCATAGCGGGTAAACAGGCTCCGATATTCTCGGTAAGAGTAGCTTCTTCAAGTGAAATGGAATCAGGCAGTTTCCAGGCCTGTCTCTGGTGAACGACGATGTATTCAGCCATCATCTGATCAAGGTATCCATACGGATAATCTCTTCTTTCGCAGAAAGTCTCCCGGTCGTGCATACAATTGTAACAGGAGCCGCAATAACGATACTGGTCCAAAGCCACTCTGTCACCGACTTTCAGCCCTCTTGCAAGCGCGCCCGGACCGAGTTCTTCGATGATACCTGAAGCCTGGTATCCAAGTCTCCACGGCAGCGGTAATGCTATCTCACCGGTGATGATGAACGGATCAAATGCTCCGACACCACAATATGCGATTCTAACCTTAACCTCTTCGAAGCCGGGATCTGCCAGTGGCATCTCTTTTAGTACTGCTTTCCCAATTTCTTCAACAATTACTGCCTTCAAATCCTCTTCCTCCTGTTAATTATGTATTCACAGCTCTGTGATTTCCCATATGTTTATGAGTCAATGATAAAGAATCACCTCCGGAAAATCAATTTACACTGTTTCAAACTACGGGAATCCATACCCGCATCTGTCCACTACCCCGGTTTGCCCAGTTATAATATGGAACGGCGATAAGATTGATATTTTTTAACACGTTCTTTTTTCCATACATGGTATAAAGTGGCAATTCGCTAATATCTCCCTCGAACACCTTTCCGGTCAGGTTAAGAATCGTGATTCCGTTAAATAAATCATCCCGCCAAACCGGTTCTATTCTCACATCAGGATCAATTTGCACATCAAGCAGATTAATCCCGGGATTATCTATCTCTTCCAGACAGTAAACAAAGGGCCCGTACTCTAACGCAACACTTCCTCGCACTGCATCAACTTTTGGATTTGCTCTAATCACGTGCGGCTGCATTATAATACTCAATTCAACAATGTCCTCTTTACTCCACGCACGATTAATTGATAAATAACCTCCAGCATTATTGACTTCCTGTATATCACCATTTATTGTAATCCCGATACCCGAACTCCATGGTGGTACTCGTAAAGAGAGTGTCCATGGTTCCATATCACAATGTTGTATTGTAATCTTGACGTCTCCGTTCCATGGATAGCCTGTCTCGATTTTCAATGATACGCCCTTCTTCTTATCGATCTGCGTATTAATGATCGAAGGCATATACTGGTGGATCTGTATTCCTTTTTGATTTTTGGTAACACTATAGTTGTGCACCATCGCGATCAAACGCATTACATTAGGTGGACAGCAAGCACAATCGAACCAATCGACTCTTCCTATACCACCCTTACTCTGGAGAGGATTCACGTAAAAATATTGACTCCCGTCGAAAGATATCCCACTCATAAATCCGTTATAAAGACATCGCTCTATAAGGTCGGCATATTCCGATTCACCGGTAGCCAGCAACATCCTCCAGGCCCACATAATAGCTGCGATTGTGGCGCAGGTTTCACAGTAACACCGGTCACTCGGTAACTCATATTGCTCACCAAAAGACTCTCCGGTATGTCGGGCTCCGAAGCCGCCTGTTATATGCATTTTGTGCAACGTCATATCCTTCCAGAGTCGTTTCATAGCTTCGAGTAAGGTTTTTTCTCCTGTCTCCATATAAATGTCAGTCACGCCCGAAGTTAAATAAAGTTGCCGTACTGCGTGCCCTTCAACCTCTCCCGCATCCCGTACTGGTATTCTGTCCTGAAAATATGACGGACCAAATCGTCGAAAACCTCCACCCATTACTCCGCGACCACGCTGGTTGATGAAAAATTCCGCCTGTTTAAGATACTTTTCGTCACCTGTTTCCCGGGATAACTCTACAAGAGCTAATTCTATTTCCGGATGTCCACCTGTTTTTACAAGTTTATCTTCTCCGAAGGTTTCCAGTATGTTATCGGTAACCCTCTTTGCAATGGTCAGCAGTCTTTTGTCACCGGTACCTCGAGACAGAGCAATTGCGGCTTCAATCAGATGTCCGGCACAGTATAGCTCATGTCCTGTATCCAGATCTGTCCACCTCTGCCCCGGACGTACATATTGCCAGTATGAATTCAGGTATCCGTCAGGTTGCTGGACTTCTTCCAACAGTAAAATAGCTTCATCAACCATCGCCGAGATCCCCTCATCCGCATGAGTACTCAGGTAGTATCCTGCGGCTTCAATCCATTTATATATATCGGAGTCCATAAATTGAGGTCCCTTGAATTCGCCGCTACCTTTCCCGACAGCAAGTCGTAAGTTTTCCAAATTACCGTGGTCACGAAGGTTCTGAAATCCGGTACGGAGAGAAACACGAAAATTGATCTCTTGTTTGTCCTGCCAGAATCCGGATGTCAGAGAAATCTCATTAACAGGCAGAGCGTAAAGTTGCGCGAAAGGACTCTTCTGATTCGATACATGCATTCCTTAACCTCCTTTTTCTATGTACATGGGTACAAACACCTTGTGCATACTGTTAGCTAGTCTGTGCCTGACCATACCCCATATCTACCGGATATGCGTCTATTAATCTGATGATAAAGTGCTGAACATAAGATAATACAATACGATAAACAAACGAAATTAAAAGTGCAACATGTTTCACTATTATTTTTTCCGTTTACACCTGTGTTGCTATAAAACCGAAATAAATTAAATCCCAAATTGCCTGGGTTTGATGAAAAGGAGAGAACTGAATATATGAAATCGATAGTGATGACTACCGGGTAAAATGTAGATGTCAATTTGATTCTTGGATTTTATAAATGTAGTATTAATTCATTAATACCAGATGAAATCTATATTATAAAGAAGTTACGAATTGTCTAATAACACCCGGCAATTTCAGTCCCGCTGGAAGAAATTACTTACTTTACCTCCTGCTCTCCGGTATCGGGATTACCGTAATTACTGGTTTGGCACGCTGGCTTCAGTTACCGGATTCCAGATGTTCCAGTTCGGCCAACTCTGGCTTATCTATGAACTGACCGAATCCCCACTTTTCCTCGGCTATGTTGGTCTTGCCCAAGCAATCCCAGCCATAGTACTGAATCTTGTCGGAGGTGTCGTTGCAGATAGGTTTAATCGTCGAATACTTATTCTCAGCACTCAGATCCTCAATGCTGCGCTTATCGCCATACTGGCTACATTAACGCTGCTTGACCAGGTAGAAGTGTGGCATGTTCTCACCATTGCCTTTTGTTCCGGCGCTGTTAATGCTTTCGACCAGCCGGCACGCCAGGCTATATACCCGACACTCATAACTCCATCAGTAATGACCAGTGCCGTCGCTTTGAATTCGGCTATCTGGCAGGGTGTCCGCATCGTCGCTCCGGCACTCGCCGGTTTCATCATATCTGCTGCGGGTACTTCTACTGTTTTCTACCTGGGATCCACCGGTTTCGTGATGATGGCGGTTGTTATGATCCGTCTTAACGTACCTCCTTCTAAAGAACGCCCTTCTACCAGCCCTTTTAAAGACCTGGCACAAGGACTGAAGTTTATCAAGGATAACTTTATTTTTACCTTCCTTATCGGGATGACCTTCTTTAACAGTTTTTTCGGCATGTCTTATATGACCATGATGCCGGTATTTGCTGTAGATATCCTGAAAGTAGGAGCTGAAGGACAGGGACAATTACTCAGCCTCAGCGGTCTTGGAGCTCTACTCATCACCCTTTTCCTGGGATCAAGGAGTAACCTGGGACACGAAGGATTACGGGTAATAGGCGGTGCAGTTCTGTTCGGGATAACCGTTGCAACATTTGCCGTCACGTCACAATTTGTAGGTTCTTTCCCTCTGGCATTGACCTTGATGTTCATAGTCGGAGTATGCAGCTCCATATACATGATAGCCATTATGACCTCATTACAGTTAATGGTGCCGGATAATATGCGTGGGAGAGTGATGGGATTCTATAGCATGACCTGGAGTATTCTTCCCCTGGGAGGAATGCAAGCCGGCGCAATAGCCAATGCTATCGGCGCCCATTGGGCACTTGTTATTGGAGGTACAGCCGTTGTCCTTTTTGCTCTCGGTCCGGCATTACTCAACCATCAGGTACGGAACCTGACTTCTCTGGTCAACCAATTTAAAACTAAGTAAACACATCACCGTATATTTATATGTCCATCACTCGATGTGCTATACTCGAGGTAGTATGACCAGACCCCTCTACGAAATGTTCAATACCGTCCCGCGTCATTATGATCTCCTTAACAAACTCATGACCCTGGGACTGGATAAAAAATGGCGAAACAAAGCTGCACAAGCGTGCCTGACACACTCCCCTGAAAGTGTTCTTGATATCTGCTGCGGTACCGGTGACCTTGCTCATACTGTATCTCTGGTAAAGGATACTAATACAAAGATATATGCCCTTGATTACAGCAGGTTGATGCTTGATATTGCCGTTCAGAAAACTGAATTACTTGTTGATAAACCGTCACTTATAATCGGTGATGCTTCCCAGCTGCCTTTTCAGGATGAGAGTTTCGATTGTGTCGGAATATCATTCGCTTTTAGAAATCTAACCTACAGGAATCCCAGAATATCGGATCATCTAGCTGAGATATTCAGAATTATCAAGTCCGGCGGAAGGTTTGTGATTGTTGAAAGCAGCCAGCCGAAATCATCGCTGATAAGGAAATTGTTTCATATCTACCTTCGATTTTATGTAGCGAAAATCGGCGCCTTCATTTCCGGCAATAAAGGCGCTTACAATTACCTGGCTGAATCAGCAATGCGTTTCTATAAACCCGACGAAATTAAAGAAATACTGATGCAAGCCGGCTTCAGTAGAGTTGATTACGAGCCATTATTTTTCGGCGCTGCCGGAATTCAAATTGCTGTAAAATAACCATCCTTACAACCTTACTATTATTCCTCGTTGTATCAATTGTGTACCTTGGAACTCAGTGGCCAAGTGACATCACAGGAGGTTATCTTACCGGCGGAGTTTTCTTAACGATTCTGATATGGATCGACAAGGTATGGAGTAGCAGACGCCACAATATAATAGCAATTGTAAAACTTGAACAGCACTCCGATAACGTTTGAATTTTATCTCCATTTCACCGATAATAGGACAAACCATCTCAAATAATACGTAAGGAGAAGATAAACATGAAAGGAAAATACGCTGATCTTTTTACCAACGAAATAATCCATGAAACCACCTATCCCCCGTTCAAGAATATGATTATGCACACGCTCGATAATAAGGATATTAATTTCCAGATAAGGTTTACCCATGTCAGCGTACCGTTCGAAGGACTCGAACCTCCTCATTCCCACGATTTCGACCAGATCATGCTCTGGGTCCCTTGCACCGATGACCTGACCGCCTATGATGCGGAGACCGAACTTCATCTTGGTGAAGAAGGAGAAAAATATATTATCAACCGGACCACCGCTCTGTTCCTACCGGCTGGACTTATTCATTGTCCGATAAGGCATACAAGGGTAGGTACTCCGTTCTTCTTCGTGAACGCCCCGATGACACCGGAGTACGGTCTCAAGGTTGATGGAAAAGAAGCTGGTTTCATCGATCTTAAAATTATCCCACAGAATAAAGACTAATAAAGAAAATCCGCAAAGAAAAAGGGCGAATCATACGATTCGCCCTTTTTAGTCTGATTATTTCCCTATATCATTTATCGCCAAGCATCAATACTGTAGGCTGGTCCGTGACCGCCGCCGAATCGTGCAACTGCCGTTTCCTCCATGTTGCAGAGAAGTATATTGTAACTGTCAAAGGGATTGTCTCCTCCGGCGGGAACCATGTAGTCGTTAGGCAATTCTTTCCATGGCTTTCCCGAAGTTTTTTCAATCCCGAGCCAACCATTAGTAATGAAGTCTTGCATACCACGCATTCTGAACTCACTTACCGGTTCGAAACTCCGTTTCCATATCCACTCGTATACTTCCTGCTTTGTCTTGAATCCGTAGTCACACAGGTCCTGTGCTACCTGCGGAGGCATTACCAATGTAAATCCACCATCTCTGGTTGCCCAGGCGCCCTTTGTAAGATATTCAAGGTAGTTGTGCGGTCCGGGAATACCCTTGACGTCAAGGAACCTGGCAATGGCGCCATGCCCTGTCCTCTGGAGCGAGCGATACACACCGGGAGCGTTCTGCTGCCCGATACCCCATTCACCTATCAGTCCTCCCGGATGAGGCATAACTATGCTCTCATCCTTCCTATAACCCAACTCCTCGTTAAGGCCTTTCCAGCCCTTCGGAAGTCCTTCGTCATATTCGGCAATGACAAAGCCGCCGTTCACGATGGGATTACCTAGAGTGGTAATAGTGGTGACCGTTTCCTTGTAACCGCCAAGGTTACGCCACAGGATACTGCCAACACGACCAATCGCTTTTGCAGCCGGGTTGCCTGGACCGAAGATGCTGTTGGTCACGTTCATGCCTATCTCTTTGTAGATAGGACCGCTGATGATGAAGGCACCGCCAGCACCTCGTCCGTCACCAGTACCGCCGCCCGATTCGGCAATTGCCAGTACTACCGGAAACATCTCCTGTTTGCAGCCTGCCATCACGGCATTGACGGCAACCTGCTCTACCGTGGCAGTGCGGTACATTGGCATGAAACGGATCACGTCGCCTTTTTTCCTGATCATTGTCGATTCGACCACGCCAAATCCCGGCATTTCCATATCCCGCTGCAAGGTTATCAACTCGTCAGGTTTATGGCTGGTGCCTTTCAACATCGTTTCAACCCGTTCCTCGGTGGGGATAACTACAGGTAGACCGTCGGTGTACCTGGCAAACGGTGCGTTCAGCATACCGGGTATTTTTTCAGTCTGGTTATAGAATTCCTCTGCCTCGGGGAGTGTTCCTTCGAATAATATCCTCGGCTCGTGAGGCGCCCAAAGACCGCCTTTTTGTTCCTCATCGGTCAACGGTCTTATCAGAGCATCGAGTACAGGTTGTATGAGTATCTCAGCCTCGCTGACTCCTCCGACAGAATTTCTTGAAGCCACGATGTGCCTGAGTTTGGGAATACCGTGTATGGTCGAGTCATGCTCTACCTTACAGGTTTCTTCATTGAAATTGATAAGGATTGTAGGGATACCTTCCTTCTCAAGACTTGCTAAGTAAGGCAACTGCCTGTTAACAGCGCCATGTCACCAGCATACACCGAGTATCACAGCATCGGTGGTCTTCCTCTCTTCTTCGGAGAGTTCCATCGGGACGATATGATATCGTTTCTTCACCGTCCAGTTTACGTTGGGATATCCTGCCTTGAGTTTTTTCTCCAGCGGCACCCAGATATCCGCTTCACCGCAGATACTCATATGGATGGTCTTTCCATCCAGTGTATCGAGACGCGGCGCCAGCGGAAATGTCTTTACCGGCGGCTGCATTCCGACCGGATTAAGACACCGGTAGACTCTGTCTTCCATTTATCGTACTCCTTACATCACATTATTGAAATTTCGCACTATTACATTAATAAACCCTCCAGAATTTGTCAAAGAAAAAGGAGAAGCAAATGCTTCTCCCTATAAATATCAGGATTAAATGATTGATTTCACGATGTCTTGACTTCCAAGATAGCTTTCAACCTCTACAGGTCACCAACAAGTTGGCGTTTAAAGAAGCCTTTCAATACAAGAACCATAATTTTCAGAAACATATTTTGATTTGCATTCACATAGATAGTCATGCGACTACCAGCATCCTCAGGTGAAATCCGATACCCAGCTCGAGCTCCCTTAAATCTACCAGCTAATACGTCCCAACTCATGTGTTCCGGTTCTTTCAACTCAACCACTTTCCAAGGATAGTCTCCCAAGCCTTGGATAAAGTGATAACCAATCGAACCAATCTCACGTGGTGGATCTGTAATCCATTCTGCAAAAAGTACCCCGTAACGCCATAATACTTCATTTGAAACATCACACAGATAATTCCAAACTCTTTCAGGAGAGCACGCAATCCAAATTGAAACTTCTATGTTTAGTCTTGTCATGGTACTTGTCCTTCAAATTTCTTCTAGTGAATGATCTTTATGGCGTACTGGTAACGAACTTCTTTTTATCCTTTTTACAGATCATCTGTATGGTATGACGTCCGGACATAACCGCGGTAGGCATGCTGCCGATAACGACCCATTGTCCAGCCATGTAGAAATTATCCAAGCCGGGTAGTGTCTTACTCCACTGGTGCATCATAGTCCTGGGTGTCATCATCCATCCTTCATAGGCTCCCCGCCAATTACCTGTATACCGAACCCAGGTCATCGGGGTTGAAACATCTCGCATTTCTACCTGGTCAGCCAGAGCGGGAAAACGGTCATCGAGTCGTGCAACCACTTCATCTGCTATTCGTTCCTTTTCAGCTTTATACCGCTCCGGTTCCTGGTACAAATTCTCCCAGTAATCATAATCGGTGATGAAGTACACTCTGATCACAGTTTTCCCCTCAGGTGCCATCGTAGGATCGAAGTTAAATATCTGTACACCAAGCGTGTTGAATTCCTTGCCAGCTACAACTATAGGTTCCTTGAGAGGGAAATGAAGACCTTCTGTAGTAGAAGGCACCTCGTCGAACTTACGGTTTATTCCCAGCCCGATGTATACCAGCGGCTCGCGTAACGGGAGATCCTCGTAATAGCTGCGTATCTTGTCGTTGATGTATCTGCCTTCCAGCATATCGTAGATGGTGGCATGGCCGTCGGCTGCAGAGATAACGATATCGCCACGATGTTCCGTACCATCAGATAACCTTACCCCCACAGCCTTATCGTTTTCCACCAGGATCTTCTCAACTTTCGTCTTGAGATTCAGTTCACCGCCAAGGTCAAGATACCGTTGCTGGATATAGCTGATCAGCGCCAGAGCTCCGCCGATGACATAACCTCCGTCTTTCTGCTTCATCCCGGCAAGCTGGGAGAAGATAGCAATCGCAGGCATTTCAAGCATTTCAGCTTCGGGATGGATGCCGAATACTTTTCTCATGAATGGATTTTTAAATCGTCTGTTATATTCAGCCGATGAGATCCCGATCCACTTTTGTACCGGCATCATTTTGGGTAGCATCTTCAACATCTTAATGTAATCTAACACGTTGTACAGTTCCTGTGGCTTATCTACCGGCATTTCAACATTTTTACATTTCCTGATTATCTTGCAGCATTCCCGTATAACTTCCTCGTCCTCCGGCGCGAACTCCATCATCTCCCGCTCGAGAAGGTCGGCATTAACATACATGGTAAAAATCTTTCCTTCTTCATTTTCCAGGAGAATATACTGGTCGTGATTACATATCTCCCATTGTTGAGCAGCTCCAAGTTCCTCCCAGAACCTGTAAAAACCTGTCCCCGGTCGAGTACCCATCAGTGTATTCATCGAACCGTCGATCGTATAACCTTTGCGTTTCCAGCCGGTACAGACCCCGCCGGCTATATTATGCATTTCAAAGATAGATGTGCGGTAACCGTTCATACGACCGTAACATCCCGCTGCCAGTCCAGCGAGTCCTCCACCGATGATGATCAGTGATTTTTCCATAATATCTCCTTAACCACTCGTATCATTTTGAGATAGTCTATCTTATTTAGATGCCTTCTTATTGTCAATCATCTTGGTTTGACATGTACTGTAGCTAACGATAGACTATACGCATTTATATCACTAATAAAAACATATTTTTGGAGGAGTCTTTCATGACAATTGATGCAGCTGTTAAAGAGAACCTGCGTAAACGCATTATCAAGGCAAAGGATGATCTCGAGCAGAAGAACGGCAAGAGTTTAAAGGATCTGCTGCGGGAAAAAGATCTGAGAATGGCTGATGCCGCCCAGCTGAAAATACCGGACAGGGTCCCCGTCACTATCCAGACCAATGTCTTCGCGGTAAAGTATGCCGGACTTCCGCTTTCGACGATGTATTACGACCACAACGCCTATCGTATGGCCAGCCTGCTGACGGCGCTGGAAATGGATGCAGACACCGGCGGAATCGGTCTGTTCGCCAATTCTGGCACCATCCTGGAACTGCTGGACTCAAGGACCGCTGCTTGGCCCGGCGGCTCATTACCCCCTGATACACCTTACCAGTTTATCGAAGGCGAATACATGAAACAGGATGAATACGATATATTCCTGAACGATCCCTCCGATTTCGCCCTTCGGTACTATCTGCCCCGCGTGTACGGGCTGCTGGCGCCCCTTCCCAAGCTACCTCCGTTTAAAGACGCGATAGGCGGTTTCGGTATCCAGGGACTCGCTGCAATCTTCGCTTCACCTGAGTTCAGGAAGATAGGCGACGTATTAATCAAAGTGAACGAAGAACAGCAAAGGCTGAACAGGGAACAGGAAGAATTCAGTAATGAGATGATGGAGCTTGGATTCCCTCCGGAGTACATCGGCGCCGGCGGTTTCGGCAGCTCTATAATGAGAGGAATGACCGGCAGCGGCGGAGGTGTCCCGGTCGGCGGAGCTCCTTTCGATACGATCTCCGACTTTCTCAGGGGTATGAGGGGCACCATGCTGGATATGTACCAGTGCCCGGATAAACTCCTGGCTGCCTGCGACATGTTATTAGAGTGGCGGATGGCCAGGGCAAGACCGTTCTCTCCTGATGTCAACGGCAATCCGCCGAGGCTATTCATAGCCCTGCACCGCGGTTCGGATGGATTCATGTCCGTGAAAGACTTCGAGAAATTCTACTGGCCTACCCTCAAGACAGCCATGATGAAAACGATAGAACTGGGCTGTATCCTTTCCCCATTCTTCGAAGGTATCTGGGATCAGCGTCTCGAATACCTGCTGGACTTCCCGAAGGGGAAGATGGTATTCCACTGCGAACTCACCGATGTATTCAGGGCCAAGGAGATAATCGGCAACCGCATGTGCATCCAGGGAGGCGTGCCCCCGACGATACTCCAGGCAGGCACACCGGAGGAAGTGGACGCGCACTGTAAAGAACTAATCGAGGTGGTCGGCAAGGGCGGTGGCCTTATCCTCGGTCCCGGCAGTGCCTCGGACTACGCCAGACCGGAAAACGTTAAGGCGATGGTCGAAGCAGCCAGAAAATACGGCCAGTATAAGTAATATTGATTTAAACGTAGGGTGGGTGTAGTCTAAACGAAACTCACTAGTACAAAGAGGAAGCAAGTATGCTTCCTCTTTTTCTGCACATATTTTGTAATTTTTTGTACATTTCTTACCATAGGTATATACTGGAAATTGTAGAGAGAAAACCTCCCCGCGTTGAACTCCTGGCTTTCCCCCATACACAAATTACTAAGTATGAAAGCTGATCTGTTATTTGATGTATAAACGTCCCGGCAGTAATCCGTCTGACGGTGAGGAAAGCGGGATTTCTGTCTCCAGAACAACCGGTTTCTCATTAGGGAAACTGCGCACCTTCACCTCTTTTAAAAATCCTATATACCGCATCTATTACGGCGGAATGATGGGGCAAATGGCTGCCATGAACATGCAGAACCTTGCCCGTTCCCTGCTTATCTACCGTCTTACCAGTTCTCCTGCCATCCTCGGCATCATGTCTTTCGCCAATGCCGTGCCCATGCTGATCTTCTCGCTTTACGGCGGGGTCATTGCCGACCGCGTCCAGAAGAAGTATGTCCTGCTTATCGGCCAGGCTGTTTCAGCCGTAGTATCACTAGCAGTCGCCATTGCCCTGCACATCGGCTATATGAGTACTGAGAACCCAGAATCCTGGTGGATCCTTATTGTTACCTCCCTGTTACAGGGAGCTACGATGGGACTGATGATGCCTTCCAGACAGGCAATTATCAGTGAAATTGTCAGCGAAGAAGAACTGATGAACGCCATTTCGCTTAACACCATGGGCATGAACACACTGCAGATTATCGCCCCAGCGATTACCGGCTTCCTGATCGACGCTATCGGTTTCGCCGCAGTCTATTACGCCATGACTGGCACCTATCTGCTTGCCGTTGTGTGCTTCGTGCTGTTGCCCAAAACAAGCGTTGTGGCATCGGTGACTACCAGGGCGATAGATAATATCAAGGAAGGTTTAAAATATGTACGTCACGATAAGCCCATCTTCCTTATCCTGATGTTCTCGCTCATCGTGGTCTTTCTCTCCATGCCGTACGGAATGCTTATGCCGATCTTCGCTGAGGATATCCTTAAGGTCGGCGCCAGCGGGATGGGTATCCTCCTGAGCGTGGCGGGAATCGGTTCTATCCTGGGCTCAATCGTTCTTGCGTCGCTGCCTAATAAAAAACGGGGCGTGATGATGCTTGCCAGTGGCATTCTCTTGGGAATAGCCCTCTCCGTGTTCTCTTTTTCGAAATCATGGTCCCTCTCACTGGCGTTCATCGTGCTGGTCGGCCTGGGGCAGACAGGCCGCATGACACTCAGTAATACCCTGCTCCAGTACTACGTGGACAACCGTTACCTCGGGCGGGTCATGAGCATTTACCTGATGCAGTTCGGCCTGACCAGCTTCGGCACGTTTATCGCCGGTATGATTGCCGAGGCAGTTGGAACTCCCTGGGCACTCGGTAGTTTTTCCATGGTCCTCCTACTTGCATCCATCGGAGCCATGTTTTTCCTGCCAACGTTAAGGAAGCTGGAGTAGTTAATGGTAGAAACGATTAAAAGCAAGATCACTATTAATGCTAATCCAGTTAATAGCCATCGAACAGACTCTGAGATGTTCAATTTCTATTACGTACGATTGGCCAAGTGACGAAGAATTTTTCTAGATTTAAGCTATTCATCGTTAGTGATAGATATTATTAGCAATATATCTTATTTTTGTTCAACAATGTAATATAATTTCCCATACGTAATATCGATATGGAATCACTTTACTTATGCAAGATAATCAAACATTTCTTAATTATATCGACTCAGAAATAAATACTCTACAGAATGAAATTCATCAACCAGGATGGACTAAATGGGCAATAATGGGTAGTATTGCTTCACTTTTTTGGTTATTACTAAACGAATTTGAAGAAGATATTTACTCCTTAAGCACAATTTTTGCTATCCTTTTTATTACTTTTCTAGTAAAAACCTTTATTGACACTCTTATCCAGTTTACAACTAGTACTAGTTTACCAATTCGTACTAATCCAAGATTTTTCGGGCAAGACCATTTAGGTAAAACCAAATTAAGTATAATTCTTTCATTGTTACAATGTATTTATATTTTTCTATTGCTCTCGAGTTTAAAGATCTTGTTCCAAAAGCTTTTACTATATTTATAATAATCGGACTTTCTGCAAGTATATTAATAATTATAATGGTTTTTGTCTTAGTAACGATAAAATTCCCGATTCGTTCTAATTCACGCTCTAATAAGTTCAGTAATATCGCAAATTTATTAGCTCTTGCTATTCTCCCTGTGTATATATGGCAGTATATCAGTGCTCTATTGAATTATTATCCGCCGATAAACGTAATTGAAATTAGAATAGCCATTCTAATTGCTGTGATTTATTTCCTTATCGTAATGTTGGCATCCTTCCGAAAAGGCAATGCTATTTTAGATTCATTGATAAGCATTAGACGAGAACTTATGTTAAATTACATTGACCTTGACAATGTCATTCGTCAGACGGATATAGCAATATATGGACTGAATCTCTCTGATCTAATCGCGGAAAATATCGGTGAATTACTTTCGCTATTTCGTGAAACTGCAATGAAAATAAAGGAAACTTCAACTCATCTCAAGAGTGCTGAACTATTCTTTACGGACACAGTCTACAATGAAAAAGATCATTTTCGTGGTAGACCATTGTTACTCTCTGCAGTGAAAGCTACAAAAGACACAGAGAAAATGATATCCACTACCGAAGAATCTATTAACAGGTTAAATACACGTATTCAGAAGTTAAAATTCTATGGTGACTTGGATGAAGAAGAAAATGAAATAAGACAAAAGCTACTCAAAGCCTATGAAGAAGTGACGACTCAGTCTAACGAACTGGTTGATAGATTAACAAAGTTGATAAATATCGCCGGCATCGATGTAAAAGACCAGACTTAGATCCTTTTAGTAAAAGATTGCGTAGACAGTTTACCCAAAATTCTTCTTACAGCTAATTCCGGTTATTTAATATCTTAGGAAATATTGACTTTTCCGACGTCCTTTTAGTAAGGTAAAAGTCATTACTTTCCATGACAATACGTGAATTTCAAACCACTTCCACACGGACAATGTTCATCACATATGTTCTTTTTCTTATTATAACACTAATTTTAATTTTCCCTTCAATGCTAACAACGCATAAACTGTAATCCGTTTGTTAGGTTCGTTGCATTTGCCTACGGTGAACAGTTTCCATACCTTGGTCGGTGTGTGGTGCTTCCAATCAATACAGAGAAGTTTGTTACAGGAGATCAATAAATTCGTCGATTGTGAGGTTTGACTGTCGGATGATAGCCCGTAAGGTGCCGGTTGGGACATCTCCTTTGTGCACCGGAACGGTTATCGGACGAGGTATACCCGGTTTGAAGAGAACTGCATGACTCCCGGTCTGTCGCTTTACTGAGAAACCTGCTTTCTCCAGTGCCGATATAACTTCATCTGGCTTGAGAACCGGAAGTTTTGCACTCATAACAACGTCTAGAGAGAAGTCAGTTGTAGTTTTTCAAATTGCTCGGGAACTGGAAGCCCTTCTTCCCTGGCTACTTCAAGCCAGGCGGCTATTGCGTCTTTTATCATCTCGATCGATTCTTCGAAGGTATTCCCGCAGGAAATACACCCGGGTAATGAAGGGACTGAAATCGTGTAACCACCTTCCTGTTCTGATTGCAATTCAAACACGATTCCATTTCTGATTACTTGAAAAACCTTTGTTTCTGCCATATTTAATTCCTCTATACAGAAAATAATTCACATACTCTTATATTCTACCATACCGACGAAAGTCGGTATCCAGAAACCAAACAAGAAAGTTATTTAACCTCATCCCTCGCCTTCACCGCCAACAACGCATAAAGCGTGACCCACTTGTTAGGCTCGTTCCGCTTACCTACGTTGAATATCTTCCTTACCTGGGACGGTGTCCAGTCGAGGATGTACCGTCCCTGTGAATCTTTTTTCCACTCCAGCAGTTCCCATGCCCGGGATACCTCTTTCCTTGAACCGTAACTGAGTTTGCTGAGGGCGTAGAGGATTTCTACCATACTAGCCCGCCAGGTTATCGGGAATCTCGTAGTAATGACATCGTTATTTATAGGTTGAGAAGGGTCACCGGTACGGAACAGGCAGTCACGCCGCAGGAAGTAATCGACCAGGTCCTTGCACCGCTGGTGCTGATAGTATTCCGGAAGTTCGGCGAACGCAAGCAAGGCCTTGACGCTGCCGCGTATGCAGCTTTTCACAGCTTTCGTCTTGTACTTCCCTTCGTGCATATCGCAGAGATAGCCGCCATCGGGTCGTTCTTTCCTAAGCATCAGGTCGATCGTTTTCTGTACCCGCGGATCATTTCGATATCCTAGTCTGACAAAGGTACGGATATTATAGGCATAGAGACAGGAAAAATGACGCAGGAAATCACCGTCGTCCTGTTGAAGCGAGAGGTACCTATCTGCGGCTTTATGCACCTGCTGATGTTCTCCGGTCATACCCAGTTCGGAAAGGTACGCCAGGCAGAAATGAGTGGTGTTGAAATCTGAATACTCGACGCCATCTCCGATATATATTCCTTTCGAAGCATTCTTGAATAACCAGTATCCGTCCTGGTGCATCCGGTCCAGGATGTTCGTCACGGCGGCACTCGACGGAATCTTTTCCCTGACCTGCACAACTTCCGGATTATCCGGCGACCTGTCAAGCAACTCCGTCAACGTCCGGTACCGAATGGAAGGATTCTCTTCCTCCAGCAGCCAGTTGATTACGTCTGCATTATTATCCATTTCACTGTTCTCCAATGCACAAGATGGTTCAAACAGAAAGGGGAGATACATCAGTATCTCCCCATATTTATTACTGTACTAGACTATTACCACTGGACAAACATCGGCATTACGACATGGACATAGTTATCGGAGCCAACCGGGCGGATAACGCCGGGACTGGACGAATTGGTCGTTTCGAGGATTACCTGTGACTCTGTCAATACATTTAAAACGTCGATAAGATACTTACCGTTAAAGGCTATCTTCATTTCCTCACCTTCCACGGCAGCATCGATCTCACCAACGTCATCCCCAATCTCTTCGGAACGGGCAGATATGGTCAACTTACCGGGTGCACCATCACCATCAGAAGCCGCCACAAGCCTGACTATCCCACTGCCGTCCCTGGCAAAAATTGAAGCTGTCCTTGTTGCTCTCAGGAAATCGGCTACATCCACGGTCACACGGGTAGTATGACTCTGCGGAATAAGCTGATCGTACTGAGGAAATGTTCCCTGAACAAGCTGAGAAACAAGTTCGGTATTCTTCAGTCGGAACAAAGCCTGGCTCTTGTTCGGATTGATAGTAACATCCACGCCCTCTTCTTCATCCGTCATCATACGGTTAAGCTCGTTGAGAGTCCTGGCCGGAATGATTACCTCGGCATGTTGATTCACGGATTGTGAAAGATTGAGTTTATAAACAGCCAGCCGGAAACCATCGGCAGCCGCCAGGACTAGTTGATCTTTATTGAACCGGGCATCAACTCCAGTAAGAACCGGCCTTGATTCTTCTGTTGCCGCGGCAAACGCAACGTGACTTATTCCTTTGCCAAGTGTATCCACGTCCAGTTTGGTCTTGATACCCTCATCGATATTCGGAATTGGCGGAAAGTCCTTTGCATCGACACCGCTTATCCTTGCCTCAAACCTTGCGCATTTTAAACTCAGTGTCTTTGTTCGGGATGAAAGTTCTATATCTATATTTTCATTGGGAAGTGAAGCGACGAATTCAGTCAGAAGACGCGCCGGTACCGTTATAGTGCCTTCCTCTTCAACCTTAGCACCTATCCAGTAACTAATGGCCATTTCAAGGTTTGTAGCGACCAGTTTCAGGCGTGACTTTTCTGCGGTAAGCAGCACATTGCTCGTTATCGGAAGTGTAGTCCTGGTAGCGACTGCTCTCCCAACTATGCTTAACCCTTTATTCAGATTTTCCTGAAGACACGATAATTTCATGACTATTCCTCCAAAAGTTACTGGTAGTGTTGTGTAGTATATACCAAATAATGAGTTTTATTCAAGAGATGATCCGTTATCTGGTATATCTATCGATAAGCGCTTGACGGGCTTTTTCAGCTGCCCTGGCGCGGTGGCTGATCCTGTTTTTTATTTCGGGTCCAAGTTCGGCAAGGGTTTTACCAAATTCAGGTATGTAGAGTATCGGATCATAGCCAAAACCAAGTTCTCCGGCAGGCTCAAAAGGGACTATCCCCTCGCACTCACCGGTAAAATATTCCGTTTCACCATCAGGATCTGCGATGGCAATAACACATCGAAAACGGGCGGTACGTTTTCCTTCAGGTACATCCTTCATTTTCGAAAGCAGGTAATCAATCCGCTCAGCATCAGTAGCTTCATCTCCAGCATACCTGGCAGACATCACCCCGGGTTCACCATTAAGCGCATCAACCTCTAGACCCGAATCATCCGCAAGTGTAAGAAGCCGGCTTTTAGCAGCAATGCTTTCTGCCTTCAAGCCAGCATTTTCCTTGAATGTAGTCCCGGTCTCTTCGACAACAGTCATCATTGTTTCATCAGCCAATGAAACCAGAACAAAGGGCATATCCTTAAGAAGAGTTCTGTATTCGCGTATTTTCCCCTGGTTATTTGTAGCAATCAGCAGTTTACGGTTCACTATTCGTTAACGTACCTATTGCCAGGATGCGATAAGGTCGTCTATCGGGATCGCGGCCAGCGTCATCGACTGCAGAGTCCCTCTTGAGCTTATTTCAAGCGCTATCTTGGTGATGGTGGTATTCCCTACTGTTTCAATGATGTTGATAAAATCGTAAGGTCCCAGGATGGCGTACTGGGCAAGGATCTTCCCCCCCATCTCTTCCACTTCCTTATTGACCTCTTTGATCCTCTCTGGATTGTTCTTAACTGTTTTTCGCCCCTCGTCAGTTAATGTTGTCAGCATTACGTAAACCGCCATTTCACTATCTCCTTATTAGCATTTGTAAGCTAGTATAATTATACAGAGTATATCATTGTCAAGACAAAGTTATCCTTTTCTTTCAATAGTCGATTCTCGGTCGCGTTAGAATTCCCTTATTATGGAGATGTTTGAAATTTCTGTATCCTGTTACCATATTAGCGGTTTCTATCAGCCTGTCTCCAGCATTCCGGTCGGTAAAGGAAAGTTCAATTGCAGAAGACTTTTTCTTTACCAGGTTTACGACATCATCAATCTCTATCCAGTCCTCGAATACTTGATATTCCTGAACACGGCATGAAAGCTTATCCAGAAGAAGCGTAACTAAATTACGAGTAAAAACACAGGAGCGGGAGAAAATTCTCCCGCCTTTTTTGTATCTAAACTGGATGTTTATCTTACCGGCCAGGTAGGTATATCATCTGCGTCAAGTCCACACTCACGATACAGGTCCTTGTAAAATTGCGGTCGCGGGAAATCAGCATTAATCTCCAGGAAGGCATAATGCCTGTATCCCATTTTCCTTTCCTCGAACGATTTTATCTGTGATACCAGCAACTCCACCTTGTCCGTCGGAAGAGAATAGATAATCTCATCCTCGCCTACCAGAGCGCGTCCGTATTCACCAGGATCAGGCAACGTGACATAGGATTCGCCGGATAGCGCCGGCACGACCGACATCGCGCAGGAAGCAACCGGATACATTATCGAATGTATCGGTTTTTCATCGGTAAAACTCATTACGTGAAGCATATGCCTGAGTTGCCCGACATTGGAATATATCATTACAATATCAGGTACGAAATTTGCCGTCTTCAGCGGCGCTGATACTACTCCTACATATTTCCCATGCTCTGTAAGAGGTATGTGTTTCATATCACTGGTGAGTGCCGGGTAATTATCAGCTATTTTCGGATCTATCAGTCCGTAAGCAAATAACGATCCCCAGCACCAGTTGTCTTCTTTCAGCATCGCGATAGATTCCCCCATCCGCCGTGACATTGAAAAAGCCTGGCACTGAGCCAGGTGATACCCTCTATCTTTCTTTGGTCTAACAGCACCTTCCGGTATATCAACTTCCGTTTTCAGCATCTTCACCGCGAGGGGTGATGTCCTCAATATCATCAGGTTCTCCAGATCAGCACCATAGCTTTGTAAAATTTCCAGATTCATCGTATATTCATCCTCCTACTTCATCTAGTCATAAATTCTCTTTTGCCCAATATCTGAACCAGACCATATACCATTCCAGATATTCATCATCAGCAAATGAATACCCCTGGTGAATTCCGTAGTACTTTAGAAAATGGCCCATCAGGAAAATATGATGGATTGGTAGAGATAACCGCATTACTATCAATTCATTTTCACTTATGAAACGGTACTTCAAGTAACCGTCGAGGAATATTCTTTGTTGCTTCATCCGTATCCTGTCTGCTTCATCGGTTGTATCCATCCAGTCCGGAGATCCCGTGAATACTCCTATATCCAAAGCTCGCCAGCCGTAACCTGAACTGTCAAAGTCAAATATTATTGCAGTGTCGTCTTCAGTAAACCTGACATCACCTCCGTACAGGTCGCCATGGCATATACCATATTCCGGGCGTAATTTTGGCAATAAAGCTGGTATTAGTTCTTTGCAGTATTCGGCAATTCGCATTATTAAATCAAGATCTTCAGTTCGGTGTTGCATAAACGGTGATATGATTTCGATACTTGAATCAAGAAGATACTCTAGATCGAGATTTTTTCTGCGGTACTCTCCTGGCATGTCATCACAGCACTGGTGAAACCTCCCGACCATTTCACCGAACGACCTGATATGATTTTCGTCATCACCGATTTCATCGCCCTCAACACCCTCATACATTACGGCATACCGTTTACCTTCAGGTGCATTCAACTCGCTGGTATAACTCCCGTCTGTTTTCATCAATGGCATAGCTACTGATACACCGTTCTCACCAAGATAATTTAATAAACGCACTTCTTCGGAAACATCGGTTTCAGTACGTCTGCCATGCATGAATATTTTCAGGAAACGAGTCACTTCCCCTGATTCGATCCTATAGGCGTCACAGATTCCCAATCCTTTCCTGTAGAAAATACAATTAACCGATTTCTGGAAATCATAATTTTCGTATATCCAGGTCGTTAAAGCTTTCTCTGATAACGTTGAGTTCTGAACCGGGAATATATCCTCTGCCATCAATTATTCCTTTTTAAGACTATCTCTCGGTCGATTGTATATACACAGAATATCAGCAATAACACCTTATTACCAGAGTCTTATTAAATAACCGTACGTATGGATTGTTGGCTGTTCGTATATAATGTTAATATTAGATAGTCAGATATTACGTTTGGATACAAAAGTCAAGGGAAGGAATGATAACAATTGATTATAGAAAAACTGGAATTAATGCCGTTCGGAACAAACTGCTATATTGTTGGAGATGAATCTACAAATGAAGCTATGGTAATAGATCCGGGTATAAACGGCAGGGAGATTATCGATAAGATAAACAACCTTGGTATGGACATCAAGCTAATTGTCCTTACCCATGGTCACCCGGACCATATCGGTGCTCTGAAAGAAGTAGCGGATGCTACCGAAGCCCCTATTGCGATACACTCCGAAGATGCGATGTACATTGAGGGCGGACGTGGGGGCGGATTCGGATTCCCTCAACAGCCACCAATGAAACCTGGCCAGTTACTTAAAGGTGGCGACAGCGTTGATATCGGCAATCTTCATTTCCTGGTCATCCATACACCCGGGCACACGCAGGGTGGCATATGCCTTTACGGTGAAGGTGTTGTCTTTACCGGAGATACCTTGTTCAGGTTCGGTATCGGCAGATACGATATGCCGGGGGGTAACGGCAGGCAACTCCTAGACAATATAGCTACTAAGTTAATGATCCTGCCAGAAGAGACCATAGCCTATCCCGGTCACGGACCGGAAACAACTATAGGAACGGAGAAAAAGGCTAATCCGTTTCTTAATATGTAGGTTAAGTACAAAATGATGGTTCTCCTGAATCAGGAGAACCATCATCTATTATTTCCAGAGTATTAAGATTATAAATTCAGCCAGCCGTTAAGTGTAAATATCGGGGCAAAAACTACTGCCACGATCGACATGAGTTTCAACAGAATATTCAGCGATGGCCCGGAGGTATCTTTAAAGGGATCACCTACCGTATCGCCCACCACCGCGGCTTTATGAGCATCGGAACCTTTACCACCGTGTTTCCCGGTCTCGATCCATTTTTTCGCATTATCCCAGGCTCCACCTGCATTAGCCATGGTCACGGCCAGCAGGAAACCTGCGCTTATCGCACCGATAAGCATGCCACCGAGAGCATTTGCCCCGAGTATAAGACCGACCAGAATAGGTGTAATAACCGCCAGCAGTCCCGGAAGTATCATGGCTTTGAGAGCAGCACCTGTCGAGATGCTGACACACCTGGCATAATCGGGCTTGGCGGTTCCTTCCATCAAACCCGTTATTTCACGCCATTGTCGGCGTACTTCATTGACTATTCCCATGGCTGCTTTTCCCACGGCCTCCATCGTCAAAGCGCTGAATATGAAAACCATCATCGCGCCAATAAAAAGACCCACGATAACAACCGGATTCAATAGACTTATGTCAATTTCATATCCCTGGACCTTCATGGTCTCTCCGAAGGCAGCAGTCATACCGAGAGCAGCCAGTGCGGCGGAACCGATTGCGAATCCTTTCCCGGTTGCTGCTGTTGTATTACCCAGTGAATCCAAGGCATCCGTTCTCTCTCTCACTTCCGGGTCAAGGTGCGCCTGCTCGGCAATACCTCCAGCATTATCGGCAACTGGCCCATAAGCGTCAGTTGCCAAAGTAATACCGAGGGTAGAAAGCATACCGAGTGCAGCAATCGCAATCCCGTACAGACCGGCTACCTGATAGGCGACTATCGTGGCAATAACAACCAGTACTACCGGAATTAATGTACTCATCATTGCAGTCCCGAAACCTTTGATAATTAATGTCCCGGTACCTGTCTCGGCCGATTCAGCTATAGCCTGAGTAGGTTTATAGGTATACGACGTATAATACTCGACACTTAGACCAATCAGTATTCCGGCGATCAAACCTGCAAGTACCGCCCAGAACACTCCAAAACCTACATCCATTTTCCAGATCACCAGTCCGGATATCACAACAACAAGAACCGACGCTACGTAGATTCCGCGTCGGAGAGCCCATAAAAGAGATTTCATCTCGGCCTTCTCACCGGTTCTGACAAAGAAAGACCCGATTATTCCTGCTAGAATACCACCGGCTGCTATTATAAACGGGAGAACAGCCTTATCCGAATCCCAGGCGGATCCGGCTGTCACAGCAACCACCAGGGTAGCTACGATAGACGCAGCATAAGACTCAAACAAGTCAGCTCCCATACCAGCTATATCACCGACATTATCACCGACGTTATCAGCAATAACTCCAGGATTTCTCGGATCATCCTCCGGTATACCGGCTTCTACCTTGCCGACCAGGTCCGAACCTACATCCGCACCCTTGGTAAAAATTCCACCGCCGACTCTTGAAAACAGGGCTATGGAAGAAGCCCCGAAGCTGAAACCCGTGATAATCTTGACTATCTCGTTTCCGCCGAAGATAAGGTAGATAATACTCAGACCAAGTATACCCAGCGCCACCACCGTCGTTCCCATTACCGAACCACTGGAGAAAGCAACACGTAACGCAGGATTCAATCCTTTCTGCGCCGCCGTGGCGGTACGACCGTTTGCTTTCACGCCCATTCTCATACCTATATACCCGGCTCCAGCAGAGGTGACTGCTCCTACAAGATAAGCGACCCCTGCTTCCCACCTTATATCAGGAATCACACAGAGTACAATGAAAACAACTACCACGAATACGGCTAGAGTGATATATTCGCGCTTGAGAAAAGCCTTGGAACCTTCCTCAATCGCCGAGGTTATTTCCCTGATTCTTTCGCTGCCGACATCTTTCTTAAGCACATTTACGGCAAGATAGACCACGAACAGAATGCCTATAATCCCGGCTATAACGGCAAGCCAAATCAAGTCCATTTAGAAAAACTCCTTTCTATTGTCGATGAATCAATTATTTCCCTGATTGTTACCAGCCTTTCTCTATTCTCTCAAGTTTCTTTTCCAGATTTTCTATTCTCTGTCCAAGGTCTTGCTGGGTTATAAAAAGCGTCAGGTCACTTCTGGTTCTTTCAAGCACACCCCGGAGCATGTCCGTTGTCCTCCGTAGTCCTCCCGTTATCGCATCCGGGAAGTCCATGGTAATGAGGATACTGTATATGTCATCCATCGCCGTCAGCAGTTCTTCACCCTTTGATATATCTCCTTTTCTCATACTGTCCAGCAGGTAGCGCCTTAACTCACTGGCAGCTTCTCCGAGGCCGTTCAGATAAGCAGCGGAATCCACAGCCAGTTCCTCTACAGTCGGAAGTAATTTACCAGTAACTATATTTAATACAGAGCAGCCTTCTACATACTCTTTCTGGGCATCACGTAGTGAACCGGTATTTATCAGCTCAGGACTGCCAGCAAGAGCTTCTTCGCTTTCCTTAAGTAGTTTATGGGCAGATTCAAGTAATCCTTTCGCTTTTTCAAACTCCTGTCTGTGTATCGCTCTGATGCCCTCACTGCAACAGCGAATAGCTTCCCGACACATTGGCAGCATCTTTTCTCTTGCCCTGTCTTTCGCGGTCAGGTTTTCTCTTATCTGTTCAGAGATTATATCAAGGTTATCAGTAGGTTCAGTCATCAATTCTCCCCTATTTCGGCAGCTGTCAGTTTAAATAATTTTTCTAGTTCAAATTCTGTAAATAACTCCATGGTCAAAACGTTATTACATAGTGATCCTTAAAATTGATGGTTCGCAGAGTAATTACTAGAAATCATTCGTGTGTTTTCCTGAATAAACAATAATCCCTCGACAATCCTGTTAAGGCTTGTATCGATAATATATATTATCCAACGGGATTCTTCTTCCCAATGAGTCATATTATAAAGACCAAAGGGGCAGGTCCAGTGGTCTGTTCTACATAAAGCAGTTTATTTTAGCACAGTCGTTTCCAAGGGTAAAGTGTAAAATATACTATTCTTCACCCACCGCGTTCTCAATAAAATCGATACGTGATGGTTTTCCATTTTTATCCATCTCCACGGCGGCCACATCGATTCGCCACGCTTTTCCAGGATTTTCATGAGTTTGCAAATAATAAAGGGCGCAGGCTCTCATTCTTTCCCTCTTGGTCCGTGTAATGGATTCTTCCGGAGTGCCGAACTCCGTACCGGTTTTTGTTCTCACCTCGGTAAAAACGAGTGTATCTTTTTGCTTTGAGATAATATCGATCTCTCCATGAGGGCAATTGTAATTCGTTTCCAGAATACGATGATGTTTCTTTTTCAGGTGATCGCGCGCTAACTTTTCTCCGAGATGCCCTGTCTCTTTCCGTTTCATTTCATCATTTCCCGTACGGGGCTGAAGGTTTTTCTGTGAATAGCACAAGGCCCCAATCGCCGAAGGCACTCTACGTGCTCTCGAGTACCGTATCCTTTGTGGTTTGCTATTCCATAGCCTGAATACTCCTTATCAATTCTTATCATCAGCCGGTCTCGAAACACTTTAGCAATAATCGAGGCACAAGCTATTGAGTAACTAAGATCATCACCTCGGATTATACCTTTCTGTGGTAAATCTACCTCAGGCAGTCGAAGATAATCCACGAGTATAAAATCAGCCGGAGGAGATAATTGTTCTATAGCTGATTTCATTGCCAGGCGGGTTGCCGCGATTATACCAAGAGTGTCGATAATATCCAGATCGGACATGCCTATTCCTACCGCGATGGCGGATTCATGTATACGGTAAAATAACGATTCTCGTTTTAACGGAGTTAATTTCTTGCTGTCTCTGACCTTGCTGATAAATGGCAGAATTTTGTTCAATGGAAGAATTACAGCAGCAGCTACTACGGGGCCGGCAAGGGCACCACGCCCGGCTTCGTCTACACCGGCTACATACCGGTATCCCTTCGCTTCAAGGATTCTTTCTTCGCCGAATGAAGGCATATCAAGATTTTGTTTTTTCGTTCTCTTTCTCTGTACTCATGCTATTTTCTTTTTCTTTGACTTTTTTATGAATATTTCCTTGATCGCGTTTACCGTCGATCATCAGGGAAATCTCGTTCAAGGGAAACTCTACAATCGCTTGAGTTTCCAATTCAACCATCACAGATACCTTAAGAGGATTAATATCGACTACTTTGGCTTCACCAGCGGATGTCATGACCCGTTGACCGGCTCGAGGCATTCTGTCTTTCATTTCCTGGTAATAGTCGTTCTCATATACCAGGCAGCACATTAGTCGACCACAAACTCCTGATATTTTCATCGGGTTAAGCGGAAGGCCCTGGTCTTTTGCCATCCTCATAGATACAGGAGTAAAATTACTCAGAAAAGTCATACAGCAAAGAGGTCTGCCACACCTCCCGCAACCACCGGTCATCTTGGCTTCATCTCTGGGTCCGGTCTGACGCATTTCTACGCGTACTTTCAGACGTTTTGCCAGTTCTCTGACAAGTTCACGGAAATCCACCCGTTCGGCAGCACCGAAGTGTAGTGTCAGTCTGCTACCGTCAAGGTTGTATTCAGCGGCAAGTAGCTTCATATTAAGCTTCAGCTTTTCAATGAGTTTAGCGCACTCTTCAAGCGCTTCTTTTTCTTTATCTTCGAATTGCATTGCATGTTCAATATCGTCAGGTTCCGCTTTACGTACTACAGGTTTTAATGGATTTTCGATTTGGCTATCGAGAACCTGCCCGGGAGCTATAACTACATGTCCTAATTCCAAACCACGAGCTGTCTCGACTACTACAAAATCATTCACTTCAAGCTTTAGATCTCCTGGATCAAAATAATAGATCTTACCAGCCTGTTTGAACCGTACACCAACTATTTCAGCCATAATTTACCTCTTACCTGAAGATGCCACCTCTTTCTTATAGCTTGTATCAGGAACATCAAGCATAAGTACTTCGAGCACAAGCCTGGGATTGGCATTTTGCCTTAATTCTACAATCGCTTTTTGAATACTTCGAATATAGTTCCGAATTTCGGAGAGACTCCTTCCTTTGGTCATCTCTGTTAATTCGTCTAACCGGTCAATATTGGTAATATTATCTGTTGAATCCGTCTTTATCAATAGCATATCACGCCAGAGGGCCAGCAGTATATCCAGCCTCTCGAAAACGAAATTCCTGTCATTACCAAAATTCGCTGCCAATTGTGTAGATAGTATGAATCTTGTTTCGATATCGGCATTAACAACTTCCAGCATGGTTTCAACTATTTCCGAATGCTGCTCAATCAATCTATCATCCTGCGCCGCCGAGACAGCCCAGCCAAACCGTCCCCTGGACAACCGTGCTAGAAGAATCGCTTTCTCCGGATCGACTCCCCAGATATTTGTCAAGGATTCCCTGATTTTTCCAGACGGCGCTGGAACAAACTCAACCAGTTGGCATCGTGAAACAACTGTTTCAAGTAACAGACTTGAATCGGTCACCAGGAGGATGAAAACAACCTTGCTCTCAGGTTCCTCAAGTGTTTTCAGTAATGCATTGGCTGCTTCAACGGAAAGTGACTCGGCGTTTTCAATGATATATATCCTGTATTTACCTTCGAAAGGCGGCAAACTGGCAGTATGCTGCATCTGTCTTATCTGCTCGATACTGATCTCTGTTTTAGACTTAGACTCTGTTGACGAATCGTCACCGGCCAATCCTACTACCTGAACATCCGCATGTTTCAGGTCTGTTACCTTCCTGCATGGTTCGCATTGCCCGCATGGTATTTCAGAACCTTCACAATTCAATGCTCTCGCCAGGTCTATAGCCAGGGTCATTTTCCCCGAGTGGGCAGGTCCGATAAACATATAGGCATGAGATACAGATCCCCTCTTCAAACTTCTCTGAAGCAACGCTACAGCTCTATCTTGACCAATAATCTGCCACATTCAGTAATTCCTATAAATAATTAAAAAATTACACCAGGTCACACCTGGTAAGATCATCGAGAGTTTCCCTTCTCCTAATAAGTCGCGCATCCCCGTCTTTTACCATCACTACAGCAGGTCTGAACGACATGTTATAGTTCGTCGATTCTGTTAGATTATATGCTCCGCAACCAGGTATCGCTATAATGTCACCGATCGTTATTTCCGGTAGTACTATATCTCTAATCAGTATGTCACTCGATTCACAGTACTTACCGCATATAGTGACTTTTTCGGTTCCGAGGTAATTCATTTTCGCAGCTAATACCGCTTCAAAACTGACCTGGTAAAAAGCCGGAAGCACATTATCAGCCATTCCCCCATCGATAGATACGTATCGTCTGATTCCGGGAATGTCTTTAATGGTGCCCGTTGTGTACAAAGCTACTCCCGCTCCGGCGACCATCGATCTGCCCGGCTCAATGATAAGCTGGGGAGATTCTAAACCCGATTCCTGGCATTTTTCTGTTAGAGTTCTGGTTATGGCATCGGCGTAATCAGACACAGAAGGAACCTTTTCATCTAATATATATCGATGGGCGTATCCTCCCCCCACGCTTAGTTCTCGTAACTCGAATCCGTATTTCTCTTTCATTTCGATCGCAAAATCCAGGATTATACCGATAGCCTTAATATAAGGCACGGTATCGGTTACCTGTGAACCAATATGAAAATGCAATCCCGTTAATTCAACCTCTGGAATAGAGAGGGTATTTTCAATGGCTTTTACAGCTACTTCCATTAGCATGCCAAACTTACTGTCCCTGTTACCTGTCGTCTCATACCTGTGACTTCCCGGGTTTACACCAGGAGAAAGTCGTAGAAGTATTTTCTGTCGTCGATTGAGCTGTCTGGCTATTTTCTGAAGTAACTCAAGTTCATCCAGGTTATCCACCACAATACGTCCAATACCTGATTCGAGGGCTATCGTCAGTTCATCTGCTGATTTATTGTTACCCGGAAAATCGATTCTTTCCAT
The DNA here is from genome assembly GCA_011191975.1 of Dehalococcoidia bacterium. Taxonomy (GTDB): domain Bacteria; phylum Chloroflexota; class Dehalococcoidia; order Dehalococcoidales; family UBA2162; genus MGML01. Next base: position 31,459 of record DUFA01000116.1, on the reverse strand, counting down.
CGGAAATCCGAAAGCCTGGGCATAACCGATCTCACCTCCGGAAACAACATCGAGTCCCAGACCTTCTTCTGCAAATAACTTCAACACGGCTTTGTTGATAAAAGCCTTGCAGGAATAATTAACCGTTGTCGGATATCTACCACCAAATTCACGTTTGAATTCGGTACATTTCTCACGCAGGGTCACCTCATCATAGACATACAAAGGAGTACCGAACTCCACCGCTAACGCTACCATGTCGCAACCGCCGATAACCAGGTGATCTTTCTCATTTATCTCGGCAGTTAAAGGAAACAAAGGCAGTCTACTTGCCTGTTCTATCATGAATCTATAACTCCAATTCAATCTTACCAGCGGATATATGTGAAGTCAACGAACTCTCATTCTAATCGAAACTACTTGACGCTCATTCCGGAGACTGTTATCATCAATCAGTCTGTAATCGTAAAAGCAAGTAAGGAGTATGAATGAATTTCATTGACAAACTACTTACCGCTTCACGCAGAAATAAAAGTCTGCTTTGCGTAGGTCTTGATACTGATCCTGATCTAATCCCTGAAAATATCAGCGTGTTCGAGTTCAACAGGGAGATTATCGAAGCTACGAAAGATCTTGTCTGCGCTTATAAACCAAACCTTGGTTTCTATGAAGCACAGGGGATCGAGGGACTCCAGGCATTGAAACGGACAGTCGACTACATCCCCGATAGTATCCCCGTGATAGCAGATGCGAAGCGTGGTGATATTGGAAACACGGCAAAAGGTTATGCCAAAGCGATTTTCGAGTTGTATAAATTCGATGCCATAACGGTAAATCCTTACCTTGGACTCGATGCTACACTTCCATTTACTTCTTATCCCGATAAAGGTGTATTCATACTCTGCCGGACATCTAACCCCGGCGCAGTGGATTTCCAATCGTTGCTATGCGAGACCGATGATGGGAAACGGCCCCTTTATGAGATCGTAGCTATCAAAGCCAGTGAATTGAACACTAACGGTAACGTCGGTCTTGTCATCGGTGCCACATATCCAGAAGAGATGAAGGTTATCCGTGGACTTCAGCCGGATATGCCCTTCCTGATACCCGGCATCGGTGCCCAGGGAGGAGATCTTGAAGCAACCGTACGCTACGGTGTTGACGTTAACGGTGAAAAAGCAGTGATCAATTCGTCACGCCAGATTCTCTACGCATCGAGAGATAAAGACTTCGCTAAAGCTGCCCGTAAAGCAACGATCGAGATAAACAACAAAATCAACAGGTTTTTAACCAGGTAAAATCACGATACTATGACACTGGAAATTAAGCTCGGTGATATAGTCCGTCTCAGAAAAAAACATCCATGTGGAAGTTACGACTGGGAAATAGTCAGACTTGGTGCCGACATCGGTCTCAGGTGTCTTGGCTGCCAGCGTAAGGTGCTCCTCGAACGCCGAATTCTTGAGCGCAGAGTTAAAACCGTTAATCCCATTAAATAACTAAAAATCAACACTTTACCAATCACACTTCAAGGTTTATAATATTCGAAGCAAACTTTCCACTCGGAGGTGCAGCTTGGTATCAGTATATGTAACCACGAAAGAAAAAGACAGCGGAAACACATTGGTCTGCGCGAGTATCGGTAAACTAGTTCTCAATGCAAGTAAAAAACCGGGATATCTTAAACCCGTTTTCGAAGCAGGAAACGATAGCGACGCCTCGTTTGTAAAGGATGTTCTATCCCTAGATGAACCGGTTGAAGTGTTATCCCCTGTTATTAACGGAAGAAATATTTCAGCCGGTATCAAAACAGCCGTTGCTAAGGTCTCGAAGGGAAAAGACGTGGTTATCATAGACGGACTTCCGGAACTGCACCAGTCATCCTCAGAAATAGCAAAGGAACTGAATGCGAAGGTGTTGATCATCGAGCTTTATGCTGAAGATATTTCGCAGACATTCGATGACTACAAGGGATTCGGTCAATCTCTCATCGGAGTAATTTATAACAAGGTTCCCGAAAGAAGAATGGACAAAATAACTGGTGAATATGCTGAACAACTTGCGAAAGCAGGCATAAAATATCTCGGCGCTATCCAGGAAGACCGGGCGTTATCTACACTTACTGTAGGTGAACTTGCCGCCTGTATCGATGGTACATTCATACGCGGTGAAGAAAAAGCTGATGATTTAATAGAGAATCTGATGCTTGGCGCTATGACTGTCGATTCCGGCCCTGAGTACTTCGGTCGTAAAGAAAACAAAGCTGTCATAATCAGAAGTGAACGACCGGACATGCAGCTTGCGGCAATGAGCACTTCCACAAAATGCTTGGTGTTAACCGGTGAAACTCCATTAAAATCTGTCGTACTGATCAAAGCAGAAGAAAAGAAAATTCCCGTAATCACCACCAGCGAAGGATCAGCTGAGATCATGGAACGTGTTGAAGCTGCCCTGGCAAATCCATGTCTGAACCAGAAAAGCAAACTTGCCAGATTCGAAAAGTTAATGAAGCAGAATATCAACCTTGATATCCTGTCAAACGAACTTGGTCTCAAGTAGATAGTTTATAAACCTAGAACCAAACTCTTCACTGTTATAGACCAGTGTATACTTAATGGATGTACATACATGTGTTCTCTCCAATATCGCGTGTTTACGTTGTTCAAACTGATTACATTGAAGAAAACAGTAATTTATTATATAATTTGTGGCTGTGTCCTGGTTCTTGTGTGAGACCAGGACTTTGAAATCTTCTGAGGAGGGAAGGTGATTGAATGCATTAGGAAAACATTATTTATTGGAACTCAAGGACTGTAATAGGGAAATACTGAACGACCTTGAATCGTTGAAAAAAATACTAAACACGGCTGCAAGAGTAGCCGGAGCGACTGTGCTTGGAGATTCTTTCCACCAGTTCGAGCCCCAGGGAGTCAGTGGTGTAGTCGTAATAGCCGAATCGCATCTGTTTATACATACCTGGCCTGAATGTGGTTACGCCGCAGTGGACATCTTTACCTGTGGAGAATCGGTAAGGCCAGGTAAAGCAGCACAGATGGTCGTAGAACAGCTTGAATCTAAAAACCACTCAATTCTTGAAATACAGAGAGGGATCCTGGACACGGAATAGATATTATGGAAGCTGATCCTGATAAATGGTTTCACGATAGAATAAGTAAAGACTTGATTCAACTGCACAGCATTAAAGAGGTGCTGTATAAAGGACAGACGAAGTTCCAGTCTATTGAAATAATCCGTACAGGCAGCTACGGCAAGTGCCTTGTACTCGATAACAAGATACAGTCGAGTGAACTCGACGAGTTTATTTATCACGAAGCACTTGTTCATCCGGCATTGATATCCCATCCGAATCCTGAAAACGTATTCATTGCAGGTGGCGGTGAAGGCGCCACATTACGAGAGGTCTACCGTCATAATACAGTGGAAAAAGTCACAATGGTGGATATCGACGAGGAAGTGATATCCATTTGTAAGGAATACCTCCCCGAGTATCACCAGGATTCCTTTAAAGACGAACGCACTGAGCTTTATCATACCGACGCCAGGCAATACCTGGCGGACAGTAAGGAAGCTTTTGATATAATAATCATCGATCTGACCGAACCGATTGAGGAAGGACCGGCATATCTTCTCTATACCGAAGAATTCTACAGGATAGCCCAGGAAAAACTGGCGGAAAATGGTATAATGTCTGTTCAGGCAGGCTGTGCCACCTTTAATGAATTATTGAATTTTTCTGCCGTATTTAACACTCTGAAAACTGCTTTTACTGAGGTTCACCCTTACCAGGTAGACATCCCATCGTTCGGCGGTTCGTGGGGTTTCTGTTTTGCTTCGAATAATGTTAAACCTGTTATGTCAACCGAAGAGATCGATAGCAGACTTCAGGAACGAGGTGTTACTGAACTGAGATTGTATGATGGAATTACCCATCAGAATTTGTTCGCCCTGCCAAAACATCTGAGAAAAGTCCTGGAGAGTCAGACAAAACTTATTACCGACGACCAACCCCTTTATACCTATTCCGGCTAGGAAAACAAACTTACCGGGGAAAATTGGGAGCACTCTTTCGAGTGCTCCCATCTTATTTCAAGTTATTTCAGTATATACTAATATCCCATCTCAGCTTTTAGATCTTCATCAATCCATACGTATTTATTCCAGTTGTCCGCTACCATATAACCAACAAGGCGTTCACCGCTGTAGTTCTTCAGCCATGGCCACCATAGTGAATAGCTAGGATAACGTGGAGCCGGGATAGCGTATACCTGAGCTAGGATATATTTGGTGAGTTCTTTCATCAGGTCCATTGAAGCGCCAAAGTCAGTCACGCCTGTTGCACGGACATCCGCCGCCATCTGATTGACATAGGGATCATTAACACGAGAAGGATTCAACCAGCTTTCACCGGTGTATTGAGCCTGCTCGGGGTACGTTGATACCGGTGATATGAACTGGGCAATCATACCATTGAATCCGAGTGAAGCATTAGTGCCGATTAACTGCCCGAAATCAGCCACGATCTTCAGTTCAACATCGACACCTATCTTGGACCAGTATTCCTTTGCAATTGAATAGTAATCAGCCCATGCTTGTACAAGGGTAATTTCTGTCTTGAATCCACCCGGATAACCTGCGTCGGCAAGTAATTGTTTAGCTTTATCAGGATTATAGGTGTACATATCTTTTACATCTGCTGGCATGGCGGGATCATCCAGGCCAAGGTAGAGACGTGCATAAGCCGGGTGATAAAAATACGGGAAGCTTATCAGGTCGCCAAGACCCTTATACAGCGAATCATTAATGGCATGTAGATCGATACCGTAGAGTAAAGCTTTGCGGACATTAACGTCATTGAAAGGAGTCTGGTCCATACGGAAGAACGCCGACGGAATCTGACCACTCGCGGTACGTTTTTTATTGATTTCAGGGGTCATTTTTTCCATGGTTTCGGCATCTTCCCAAGCCACATAACCCACTGAGTCCAGTTTACCCGTCCTGAGCGCTGCCAGCTGTGTCGAGAGGTCAGGTATGATGATGTATTTGAGGGAGTCAACATATGGCAGCTGGTCACCCTGTCCGGGTCCGATAGGATTTGTCTTCCAGTAGTTGGGATTTCTTTTCAATGATATCAGATTGCTGGGAACATAATCCCTTATCATGAACGGTCCGGTACCTACCGAATTCATGATGTCGGTACAGGAATCATATCCGTAGACGTCCCATAATTCCGGAGGAAATACCAGGGAATAGGCGAACAACCTCATGATACTGTCAAGATGCAGTTTGAAGGGATGAGTTATCGTGATTTCATCAGGTCCGGTAATTTCAACCGGAACTTCTCGGGTTTCCGGGAATCCCTGGTAATTCTGTGAATCCGGATTCCTGAGCATCTGTTCGATAGCCCAAGCCACATCTTCCGTTGTCATCTTACGGCCAGCCGCTATCCTCCCTGCTTCAGTGTCAGGTTGGCCATAATAAACATTATCGCGAACGTGTATTACAGTAACGACTGTATTAGTCGCTTCATCTACATTCCAGGTCCAATCGGTAGCAATCCTGCCGATAAATAGAGTGGGGACATTCGTATGGTCTCCCCAGTCAACAAGGTTTTCGCCGTATCCTCCGGCAGGTCCTTTCGTCCAATCGCCTTCCCAGACTGATTCACATATAGCATGCTGAGGTGCAGTGGAAAACCAGTTGATAAGGTCAAAATTCGGTTCACCACCCTGCAGCAGGTTCAATGAGCCACCATACTGAGGCTTATCTGAAGACTTCTCAACTGCGGTATCGGTTACGTCTTTATCGTAAACTGAAGAACCGGTTGATGTTTCTGTTTCGGTAATTACTACCTTGTCACTTCCTGTGTCAGCTGTAGTTGTTCCATTATCCTTTTTTTCCTCACCACATGAGGTAATGAGAAGTGATAAAATCATTAGGCAGCAAACCACAACCCACGATATTTTTTTCATATAGACTCTCCTTCCGTTAATAATAAACCACACATAGAAAAACTATATACCACTGCCGGGACACAGGTACCTCGACAGGAATTGCCACTCACATATCTTCACCTCCCGAAAGAACCGATAAGTCAGTCAGTATATTTTAAAACATAAAAAAAGCACTGCAATCAAATCAACGCAGCAGCTCCAGCGCCTTTATTGACGGTAATAAAATTAAATCGGTTTTCTCCCGTATTACCGGTAGTGTAAGCCGACTCGTGATAATTGTCAATAGATAGATGCTATATAACCTGGGATGGCACACTTTTAGCACATCATTTATCACAATTCGTGTTTCTTTCGCAAAATAAACGCCTTTTTTTTTTACGCAATATCTGGTATCATAAAATGGTCTGAAAATATGGGAATTATACTGTATTTACCACTCTTAAAATAGCACCGGATATACTGTTTTTTTATAACTTAGCTGCATATATTTTATGTAAATAAACTGATGCTAATAATTTCCAGATATCAAATTAAGAATAACGTACCGGGATAAAGGAGATTACCGTATGGATTTTGAATTCACCAAAGAACAGACTAAATTCAGACAGGAAGTACAACAGTTTCTAGAGGATGAGATCAAACAGGGCACTTTTCAGCCAGCCTGCGATGCCTGGATCCAGGGGTATTCTCCCGAATTTACCAAGAAAGTCTCCCGGAAAGGCTGGATTGGACTTACCTGGCCCATAGAATACGGGGGACAGGGACGTGGCCATATCGACCGGTTAATCCTCACCGAGGAAATGCTTCGTTACGGTGCTCCGGCAGCCTGTCACTGGTTTGCAGACCGGCAGATTGGCGGCGCTGTCCTCCGCTATGGAACCGAAGAGCAGAAGCGATGGATGCTGCCCAAGATTATCGCTGGTGAAGCTTATGTCGGACTCGGTTTGAGCGAACCAGAAGCAGGTTCCGATCTCGCGTCACTACGAACCAAAGCGACGGAAAGCGGAGATGAATACATAATTGACGGACAGAAGATGTGGACAAGCTGCGGTATGTTCATGAATTTTATATATGTGGTTGCCAGGACCGATCCCGACGCACCACAGCACCGCGGTATCAGTGAGTTCGTTTTCGAGACCGACAGACCCGGAGTTACCATCACCCCCACCATCGACATCACCGGCAGCACTGCCTGGGCTGAAGTGTTTTTTGATGGAGTCCGGATACCGAGTACCTGCCTTATCGGAGAGAAAAACCGTGGTTTTTACCAGGTGGTCAATCAGCTTGACTACGAGAGAGCCGGTATGGAAAGACTAATGGGAAACTACCCGCTTTTCGATGCTATATTAAAATTCACGAAAGAGACTAAACGGAATGGTAAACCGATCGCTGAAGACACCCTTATTCGCCAAAAACTGGCTCAATTACAGATAGAGTTCGAGGTAGGACGCCTTCTTACCTATAAGGTAGTAATGGTGATGGAGGAAGGACGTGCTCCGAATGTTGAAGCGGCAAAAGCCAAAGCATACAGTACCGCTTTCGAGCGACGGCTCGCCAGTGTTACCATGGACATACTTGGTCAGTACGGCCAATTATGGGCAGAGTCCAAATACGCGCCAATCACGGGTATGGGTCCTCACTCCTATCTCGCTTCGACCGGGTATAGCCTTCAGGCAGGAACCTCGGAAGTATTGAGAAACGTGATAGCCGCACGTGGACTCGGATTACCAAGCAGCTAGAGATTGAAAATATCATCTCTTAAAGGAGTGCAATATGGATTTTAACTATACAGAAGAACAGGATATGCTCAGGACGATGGCCCGTGACTTCCTTACCGATAAATGTCCCAAGACACTGGTCAAGGAACTAGAAGAAGATGAAAAAGGTTACTCTCCCGAACTCTGGAAAGAAATGGTTGAGCTCGGCTGGACCGGCCTGATCATACCCGAAGCCTATGGCGGAAGCGAGATGACCTTTCTCGACCTGGCAGTCCTGATAGAAGAGATTGGCAGAGCCGCAATGCCCGGACCGTATTTCTCGACAGTCGTTCTCGGTAGCCTGCCCATAATTAACTATGGCACAGACGAACAGAAACAGGAATACCTACCGAAAATAGCCGGTGGTGAAGCCATTTTTACTTTTGCCATAACAGAGGCGAGTGGAGGATATGATGCCGCTTCGATAAACGCCACTGCAAACGAAAACGGCGATTCCTACACCATATCCGGCACCAAGTTGTTCGTTCCCGATGCCAATGTTGCCGACTACATTCTCTGCGCCGCCAGGACAGGCAATGATATTTCCGTGTTCATAGTCGATGCAACAAGTGATGGTATTACCATTAATCCGCTCAAGACACTAGCCGGCGACAAGCTGAATGAAGTAATATTCGAGAATGTCGTTGTACCGAAAGCCAACATTCTTGGTAAAGCTGGAAAAGGCAATGAAGTAGTCCGGGAAACCGTCGAATATGCAGCAGTAGCCAAGTGCTGCACCATCATCGGCGCTATGCAGCAGAGTCTCGACCTGACCGTGGATTACGCCAAGGAGAGAGTACAGTACGACCGCCCGATCGGCAGCTTCCAGAGCGTCCAGCATTACTGCGCCAACATGGCGATAGATGTGGATGGTACCCGGTTCAGCACTTACGAAGCAGCCTGGAAACTCAACGAGGATCTTCCTGCAACAAAAGAGGTAGCCATAGCCAAGGCATGGGCTTCCGAGGCGTTTGAACGAGTCAGCACACTCGCCCACCAGATACACGGGGCTATTGGCTGCACCATCGACCATGACCTGCATTACTATACCAGGACGGGAAAAGCCGCGGCGCTCTCCTATGGGAGTCCCGACTACTACCGGGAGGTTGTAGCCTCAGAAATGGGGCTTTAATTGAGTGTAATTTACGTCCGCCGTAAAAGCGGACGTAAATTTTTAAAAGGATTTTAACGTAAATTAATCGAGGGGGTCTGAAAATGGCGACGACGCAGGAACTTATCGATGATTACCGGCAAAGGCGAGAAAAAATCACAAGCATGGGCAGCCCTGAGGCTATTAAAAAGCGCCATGAGGGTGGTCAATGGACGGCCAGGGAACGTTTAGACTACTTCTTTGATTCCGGTACGTTTACCGAGATCGGTCTTTTCGTAAAACACCGCACTACCCACTTCGGTATGGATAAACGGGAAATCCCTGCGGAAGGTGTTGTGACCGGCTGGGGTCTGGTTAACGGCAGACCGGTTGTCACCTTCGCCGAGGACTATATGGCCCTTTCCGGCACCTTTGGCGAGTATCACGGGCTTAAGGAGATCCGGGCCATAGAATTCGCCAAGCAGATGGGCTGGCCGATAGTCGGTATGAACGACTCGGGTGGTGCCCGTCTCCACGAAGGTATGGACACCCTCGAAGCTTATGGGATGCTTTTTAAAGCCCAGATACGTGCTTCCGGCATTATCCCCCAGATCGCACTCCTGATGGGACCATGTCTCGGAGGGCAAGCATACCACCCTATTATGCAGGACTTCCTCATCCAGTGTAAAAATACCGGCTACATGGGCATTGCCGGACCAGCTATCGTTAAAGCCCAACTTGGCGAGGAGATATCCCTGGAAGAGCTCTCCGGCTGGAGAGCACATGCAATGAAATCCGGCCAGACCCACATCATCGCCGAAGATGATAAAGATGCCATTGATAAAGCAAAGGAGCTGTTATCTTTATTGCCCTCTAACAATATGGAAATGCCACCCCGAGTTGAATGTAATGACAACCCGGAAAGAGAAGTCGCTTCATTGAATACAATCATCCCGGACAGTACTATCAGGCCTTATAATATGTATAAGGTTATTGAATCAATAACCGATAACGGCTATTTCTATGAGATTCTGAAAGACCATGCTAAGATGGTGATCACCGGCTTCGCCCGGTTCAATGGCAGAACTGTCGGTCTCTGGGCGAATCAGCCAATGGTTGCTGCAGGGACAATCGATACAAATGCCGCCGATAAAGGAGCAAGGTTCATCAGGTTCTGCGACCTGTTCAATATCCCGATGGTCACACTCGGTGACTGTCCCGGCTACCTTATCGGGTCGGATCAGGACTGGAAAGGAATTCTGCGTCACGGGGCCAAACTGCTCTTCGCCTGGGCTGATGCAACGGTTCCATTGATCTCGGTTATTCTACGGAAGTCCTATGCCGGTGCCCATTATGGCATGTTGGATAAGGGAATCGGCGCCGACCTTGTATTCGCCTGGCCTACCGCAAGGGTGACTATTGTCGATGCAAAAAGTGCTGCCAGCGTAATCTTTGCCCGTGAGATCCGTGAATCGGAAAATCCGGAACAGACTCGTGAGAAACGTATGCAGGAATACGCGGATATCTATGAAAATCCTTACTGCGGCGCCGAACGCGGCTACATCGACGATGTAATAATGCCGTCTGATACCCGCAAGATGATAAACCGCGCCCTTGATATACTCCAGGACAAGGACAAAGACCACAAACACTTCAAAGCCCGTCCCTGGCGGAAATATTCGAATATTAATCTGTAGTACTTCATTTAAAGTTAGTATCAAAGGATGACTCGACATGAGTCATCCTTTATTTTCATTATGAGTGTAACGAGGCAATCCGGCTATTCCAACCTTCGCTGGAATAACATATGAAACAACTACATAACAGAATAACGACTTCTCATATAAAACTGGAATATCGCCAAATACTGGGTGAAACTAAGTTCTGCCGGATTTCCCCTATAATCGATAGTAACCAGCCTTGAAAGCCGTCTGAACTGCGTCCAGGTAAAGAGTTCCGTTAACACTTTCTTCACTGGGCTGTCTGCTCGATCCTTCAAAAAGGAAACGAATTCCCGGTATGCTGGATAATCTTTCGCTGATACCAGCCGGCACTGCCGCTTCTCAAACTGGACAAGCACAATATCCACTCCCGGTACCGGAAAGAAATCCCTGGCGTTGAAATGCCAGATGATATCCGCCCAGAACAGTGGTTTCAGCAGCAGCGACTGCAAGGTCTCGCCGCCGATCCCGGTATATCTCTCCGCTGCTTTCTTCTCTAACACCACGTAGCAGTCCTCCGGCGGATTATCGCAGTACAGCAGCTTTTCGATCATCCCGGCCGTATGAAGAAAGGGTATATTTGAAAATACCTTGTAGGACTCTTTTGGCGGGAACGCAATCGATTTTGGTAAAAGGAAGTCGTCGAGGTACAGCTCGAATCTTTCCTCGGTTATAAACTTCGCCCGGCACTTCCAGTACAGATCTGTGTCCTTCTCAACGCCGATCACCCGTGCTCCTTTTTCCAGCAGGACACGGCTTATCGTCCCGGTACCGCAGCCGATATCATAGACGGTATCACCTGCATGTATACCTGTCTGGTCGACCAGTCGTTTCAGTATCTGCCTGTTTACTATCTGATTCTGTGAATAAACACCCTTATTCCTGTAACTCACAACACCTACCTCCATTAATGAATTACTTGTGAAAGGCAGCGCTGTGAATGTTTCTTGAATCAGGTTTTAAAACAGATTACAACGAGCAGACGTATGCAGGTATTAGAATTACGAGACGAGGAAAGGCTGAAAAGTGAATAAGATAAAATAATAGGCAACAATCCCCAAGGTAATACGTAGCTGATTACCCGTCTTGCGGCTAGCTGACAAGCGCTGCCTGTTAGCAGCGTAATCGAGCGAATCCAATGCAAAACATGTTGCCTAGTACTTCTCTGTCATTGATCGATTTCCCGTTAAGGATATCCAAGTCTAGCACAGGGCTCAATTCAAAGCAACACATGCAGTTTACTTTTACTTGCATTTAGCCACTATTTATCGTAAAATCCTGCTGTAACCGCAGGTGCGGGAGTAGCTCAGTGGTAGAGCATCTGCTTCCCAAGCAGAGGGTCGCGAGTTCGAGCCTCGTCTCCCGCTCCATAAAGTTGGGTGACCATCTGCCTAGGTAGACCGGTTGTAGCTGTAACAAGACTGGCCACGACCCTCTGCCTCGGATGAAAAATAAATAGGGCTGACCGCAATGAATATTGAAAAAACAAACAAATCGTATCGATACAAAGGATTTGGTGGAAGGTTTTTTGTTTTCACTCCAAGCGGACGGTAAAGCGGTCAGAACTTACGAATATTATACCAATAACCTCCAGCATTTTCTAAATTATGTTAACGATCATAATTGGCCTGATAAGATTCATCAAATAGAATCCCAGCATATAAGAGAATTTTTAGCATATGTAGCTTCTCGAACATATACACACGGTGCTGGAAATGGTACACAAATAACAAGGCACAGCAAACCGTCGTCAGCATGGCCATATTTCAGGACTTTACGGCGTTTGTTCAACTGGGCTATTGAAGAAGGTTTCCTTGACTCCAGCCCTTTGGCAACAATCCATTTCAAACAACCATCCGAACCACAAATACAACCATACACAGTTGAAGAGCTACAACGATTATTAGCCGTCTGCGAGCTTGATATGAAAACTAATGCTTATTTTACTGGAATTCGAAACAAGGGAATGCTCCTGCTTTTTATTGATTCTGCAACCCGCCTAGGAGAAATGATTGGACTTAAAATAAATGACGTCGATCTTAACAACAGGATACTACATATTCTTGGTAAAGGTAACAAGAAAGGAATAGCACCATTTTCTTCTATAACCGCGAAGGTTTTATGGAATTGGGAAATACAAAGGAAATTGCGAGCTAAAACCAATTACTTTTGGATTACAGAAGAAGGAAATGCATTTTCAATCGAAGGTTTAAAAAGCTGGCTCAAACGATTGAAAGTTCGGGCAGGAGTTCACAGTCCGGGAGGAATACACCGTTTACGTCACACTGCGGCCCTACAATACCTTAGAGGGACGAGAGATTCTTTTTTACTTCAGCTATTTCTAAGGCATGAATCACTCGAAATGAGTAGAAGGTATACTCAAGGATTAAAACAAGAGGAAGCTATCGAAGCTCACAGAAATGGGGGAAGTCCTGTTGAAGGCTTGGGATTAGGTTAGGAAGGTACGAACCAAGTTCAATGTAAGATTTGTTACATATTCTTAGTGAACTACCCTGTGCCAAGAGCACAGGGGGTTCTTGCCTTTCCTCTAAACACTCGGTAAAATTTAGGTTTATAGCACATCAAACCTATAAACCAGTAGGCTGTCAACTCCTAATCTACGAATAAAGTCTACGTAAATTTATATAGGCTGGACTGGCTGTAAACCGCCAATTAACGCATTCTAAGTTTTATTTCAATCGCCCTCAAGATTCTGATTCCTGCCATAGTTTGAGAATTTACAGAGCACTAGTCTTCAGTATTCAAATAGTTTATTACCTCTAAACCAAAACTAGTGAACACCCAATAGTTTTCATGATACTGGCGAGGGCCTAATGATTGTAGGCGTGGCTCATTTTTGATAATTCCTTTAAGAGCCAATTCTTTAAATATCGGTCTAATCGGTAAAGGGATTTCCAATTCTGCAACCCCAGATGTCAGATCAAGTTTGTATTCCTGTAATGTATCTATTGCATTTTCTATTTTTTCTAACTCTCTTATAACTTTGTTTATTTTAACGTTAGGTTCTATTTGTACGACTCTATTCTGGTGCTCAGTTTTACCGACCCGAACAAGATCCCATTTGCCACCTTCATTCGTAACCTTCACTAACCAATTCTGTGTACCTGTTCGTTTAGCCCTAATTAGGTCATTATTTGCCAGTTCCGCTATACGGTGCTGTGACAGGGCGATGGAGTCGATTTCCCTTGCCTCTTTCGTTGATATCCATTTATCTGGAATGTTGTCCGACATGTCCGATCCGTCCTTAACTTCGTCCGATTCGTCATCGCTTGAAATATATACGCTATGCCAAAATTAGAGAGCAGATATTTTTACAAAGCATAACATACACAATAATTACTTGTAAGGTCGGGGAGAAGGATTGAATGGAGAAGGATAAAAAGTTAGTACAAATTATTAGTGTAAAAGAAGCTGGACGGCGAGGAGGTCAGGCTACTCTGAGAAACCAAGGGAATGAGTTCTTCCGCGAAATAGGCAAGAAGGGCGGAAAACGTACCGCAGAACTATATCGTGATTTACTAAGTGAAATCGGGAAAATGGGGGGGCGTCCTAGACGTCCGGCACTCAATGAATACTTGGAGGAGGAAGACTTGCATTTAAGGGGGTGATATGCGGTCAGTCCCTAGTCTTTCTCCTCCGCCACATTTTAACACAAACATGAAAGCCTATATTGATTTAGAAGAAGTGTCGCAGATGGAGGATGCTGCAGCCAACCTTAGAGACCGGCTGTTGATCAGACTTCTATTTTTCTTAGCTTGCCGAATCAGTGAATTGTTGTCAATTATGGTCGGTAACATCGATTTTATTAACAGAACCGTGACTATCAAACATTTAAAGACAAGCATAATCATCATCTGTCCTGAATGTAAACATCGCCTGACTCGTCATTCGGTTTACTGCCCTGGCTGCGGTACAAAGGTTGGAGAGACTGTCACCAAAGCTGTTGAAAACCAGCGAATGTGGGTTTTACCGATCGATGAAGTAACTATTGATTTATTAAAAGAGTATATCCAGTCTAATTCACTTATCGAGAACAACTGCCGGATTTTCAATATCAACCGTCACCGTGCCTGGCAGATTATTCGTGACTGCGCCGTAAAAGCTGAATTGCCAAAGTTGGTAAACCCAGAAACCGGGAAAGTCCATAATGTTTCTCCCCACATATTAAGGGATGCATTTGCTGTCCATGCCATGAAGTCCGATGACTCTGGTGAGGGAATGCGGCTTCTCCAGGAACATCTCGGACACCAGAGTTTCAACACAACCGCTAAATACCGGAAGATATCGGGCGAAGAGCATCGCCACTGGTACGAGCAACTGTGGAATAGTGATCGGTTATAACTTCCGGTCTTATGATGTTCGCGTTCATCCCTCTTAGTTATTCATATCCGGTTTCAATACGATCGATAAGTCCGAGGAAGGTAACCATGAATCTAAAAAAATTGTTGGGCTTGAAGCGGACTCGCAAATACCCGATAAAGCGTGACTGGTATGGTAGATCCTTACGACAGAGATGCTTCGAACTATTCGATGAAGGCAAAAGACCGGTTCAGGTAGCAGCCGAATTAAGAGCAAATAAAAAAACGGTGTTTAGGTATTACAGGCAGTGGAAAAAGATGGGAC
The DNA here is from genome assembly GCA_011191975.1 of Dehalococcoidia bacterium. Lineage (GTDB taxonomy): Bacteria > Chloroflexota > Dehalococcoidia > Dehalococcoidales > UBA2162 > MGML01. The sequence goes on along the minus strand of DUFA01000116.1, from coordinate 16,296 downwards.
CGAATTTCGAAAAGCAGCTTGCCTATGTCAAAGGCCTCCTTGACAAGAATTCTCCTGACCGCGACCGCATGCTGGAGTTCTTCGCAGATACAGCCGGGATTACCGTTGAGGAGCTCCTGGTAATCCTTAGTACTCCACATGGCTTGCGTCGTATACTGACCAGAACAATGCCGCTGCCGGTACATAAAGATATAGCTGAGAAAAGAGTAATGGCGTTGGATATCGCCATGGTAGTCCAAGACCACCTGTTAAATCACAGAGGGCAATACGAGGATGTGTTATTTGCCTTGAATCATCTAATGAAACAGAACCAGAAGCATAGGATAAAGATCGATGCTGATATCGAAAGTCAGAATCTGGAGATAGAATTGTTTCGAAAACTCGATGAGCTTGTTTTCGAGGAACGTCAAAAACGTACTCAACCGGATCCACTACTTATCAGAAGGGCACAGACTGAGATAAATCAAATCCTTGCAGCTAAACTTGAGGAAGCAAAATCTTCGTACTGGTGGCGTAAAGCAGAATTAGTGAAGGAAGGACTCACTCCCGAGCAGGCTAGGGAAAAATTGACTGAGCTTTTAACCGATGGATATGATATGAACCGTACGCAAACGATGAAGGCTTTCCAGGATAAGATTGATCCAATCTGAAGATGATGTACCCTTGTTCTTAACTCGTATATAGCTGCTATTGGGATATAGCCTATCTGCGGTATTCCAACCTTGGTATTCAAGACATTCACGTCGACCTGTATGAAGGAGTATAAATACTTGAGATTCTCTGTCCAGGACCTCATCCGATAGCTGAACCTTACTTGGTTAATACTGGTGGATTCTTCATGTTCATCACCTCTGCCGTTCCGAGTTTATGCTACCCTATAAGATATTCATAGAATGTAGGTCTCATGAGATACCATTTACTTGAGGGTATCTGCTTTTTGTTAGAATTCGTATCCACCAGATCGATTCTCTCTGTATGGCCAGATGCCGTTACATCTATTCCAGAATCTACAATATAGGGCTATAGCCTTGCAGATATCGAAAATTCCTGAAGGTATTTACCCTTTAGAGTCATTGGTTTCCTTCTTCATGAGGTCTCTTCCGTTGCTATTTAGATAAACTGTTTACTGTTTTATATCTCACGATCCGTATCATTTTCTATATATATTTACTCCCGAGTATTCGCAGTAGCATATGATACCCCTTCACAGTGGAGGATTTACCGGGTCGTTCAAGCTACAAGTATCAGTTGGTTTTTTTGTACTTGAAAGCCATACGGCGCATCTCCCAGTCCATCTATCTCCAGAGACTTTCGGAAATACCTTCCGGCACTTTTCAGGGTGGTGCTTTAATCTGTGTTAGGGTGTAACGACAATCGACCTACGGATTTTTATTTCTCTCAGTACCGCTTGGTTCGGCTGGTATAATAGCCGACCGGTTTTTTGCTGCAAGTGCCTATTTCTCAGATGGTTTTAACAGCCCGACTTGCCAACCCGCCTATCTTTTCTCTTGAACGAGCATTTTCGATTGCAGATCTGATAAACCTGCAGGTAAGACACTGTCACCGATACAATTTTTTCAACTGTATCGATCAGCGAATGTTCCCACATCGACCTTTTTCCCTGCTTGCCGTGGCATTTACAGGATCCTAACTTTCAGTTCTGTCGGTGATTCGACTAGCCTGGGGTTCTTTGTTATGTTTGTTTCCCTTACGCCGGTTGACTTCGCTTACTTCCTTGATCGTTTTCTGCGTCAGATCCCATGATCTTGGTACATCGCGGTGCAGCCTGGATATCGATCTGGTCTACTTCCTTACTTATTGACCCTCTTTTCATGATTTGAACCGTTTTGCAATATAGTCCATATTACTTTTTGCTGAAATCTCTATCGGAAATGGTCATTTTTCAACCATTCGGTGTCCAAATCTGTTGATATTTTAGTATACATGGATATTTATAATAATTATTTGGCACAAAATGAGTGGTTCTTCTTCATTTTCTGAAGCTAGAGTATCCTAGTATATCCTACAGGCGTCTTTGAGTTAAGTTCTCAGGCTCGAAGGGTGTTCGCCAAATACCCTCTATACCGCACATTTCTACCGGTTTGGAACCTGAATGAAGGGAAAAAGCCTGTTGTGTGTAAAAGAAAAGGCCCCGGAACATACAACCGCGTCATTGAAAAGAATGCAGCAATACCCGATTCCATCATCAAAGGAAGCGTTCGCTCCCGGATACCTGTAAGAAGATGCTGCAGAATGAAGAAATTGATCGCAAAGGTAACTCGGAGCGTATCAATAATTGATGATGCTGATACGCCTGGTAATTACCATGGAATCGAAATGATTTGATAGTCAAAGATTGAACAAGTAGATTTCTCTAATCTCTACAACAACATTAAATACATTCATTCAACAATCTGCAGAAAGGTAAAATCCGATCATCGTTACAATGGAATTTTACAGGAATCACTGTCTAGTGATGCGTCTCGCTATTGGGTATAGATTTTCGATACAGCTATGAGAAAGAAAAAATATTGGACAATATGAACGTTTCAGCTACAAGATACGAGCGGTTGAAAGGATGTAATTTGCATTCTTCTGAATGGCTGCCGAATCCTGGTTTGTCAGGCTAAATCGCCTGTTTACCTGTAGTATCCATCCCTGAAACTCTTTAGGATAACTATGCATCGTCAAGTTAACTTGATTATTATAATAAACTTACGTTTTCATCGTTATGTTTGTTTCGTAATGAGCAGGTTGTGAATATATTGTATTGAACCCCATAAACTCACATTATGTATACTAAATTCACGTCTATTAAACTCAGGTGAAAGACCTTTACCGTGGTATCCAAACGAACCGTTAGCATCAGAAGCTTGACTGCCTGAGTCCCTTGTAGTATGCTCAAAGAACTTAAAATAGTATCTCATTGGTGACCTGATCTAATCCTATATGCCGCTGTTCACATTAAGGCAAAACCGATACCAGACAACTTAGGATGATATATGATAGAAGTAAGATTAGCCAAGGAAAATGATATTCCTCGTATTATTGAACTTTATGCTGAATTAAACATCCCTAATTCAATAGCAGAATCTGATAAAAAACCGTCACTTATGGATTATAAAAGAACGCTCAACGAGATTAACTCGGTCCCCGGGTATGAACTTCTGGTAGCTGAAGATAATAAAGATGTCGTTCTTGGAACTATGATGCTTCTTGTTATGCCGAACCTTGCCCACCATGCTTCTCCATGGGCTCTGGTTGAAAATCTAATTGTAGATTCAAAACAACAAAGGAGGGATATTGGTGAAAAGCTTGTAGATTATGCAATACGCCAAGCTAGGAACGCGGGATGCTATAAGATAATCATAAACACAGATACGGAACGAGTTGGAACACGTCAATTCTACCGGTCACTTGGCTTCGAATCGTCAGCTCATGTGTATAGTATTTACTTATAACATTTTCAAGCCTAGATTTATCTTACTTACTTGGTAGTGTAATATCATTTACTTGTTGCTATATGCATTAAAGACAACTCTTCTTCTAATAATCATCATCTATCCTCTGTATTAATAATTTACATCACTGAACTATTCTGCCCTCAACAAAAGTACGATTCTAGCTTTTAGTCTTGGAAGCCATTAGTAGTTTGACAATACTTTGTCCGATTGTGAGTCTTCGACCAATCTTATATGAGGTAAAATCATCGTCTATGAGAACAAGCAAGTTTAAATAATGGTTGGTTTGAATATGATTCCGTTTTTGTGAATCTTTTATCGTTCGTTATAGATAAAATACGTCAGAAATTAACCTTTCATAATTGAAACAGTTACATACGGAACGATATTTACCAAATACTTGTCGAGATCTAAAATCAAATAAATGAAGATATATACCACATGTTAAAACTTATATATATTATCTAATCCTGAACTGGGTAGAATTTTAGATCCTTAAGAGAAAAGCTAAAGGAGGTTATTTATGAATTGTTTAAGTTACTATTCAGGATAGAGTTTTTCCTCAAAACAAAGGAGTAAATTATACTCATGAAAAAGAGATATATTTGGACGGTAGTAAGTTGTTTTATAGTAATAGTTCTAGTGCTGGTATCGTGTGGACAGGAAACCACCGAGGATAAGGAAGACGGGATAGTAAAGGGAGAGGAACCTAAATTTGGAGGTACCCTGCGTGTAGCTTATACCCCGGACCAATTTAGTCTTGATCCTCCTTTGCTGAGTGGTGCTGCTGATATATTGGTTGTCCACCAATGCTATGAAAGCCTGACTGAACGCAATCCTGACTGGACTCTCAGACCATTGTTAGCAAAATCCTGGCAAGCCAACGATAGCCTTACGCAGTGGACGTTCGAGCTTGAGCGTGGCGTGAAATTCAGCCACGGGAAGGAGATGACATCAGAGGACGTGGTCTACTCCTTCGACCGTCTATTCGAAATTGAGTCTCCATTTGCATCTGTAATCAGCATGGTCGAGGATGTTGTTGCCGTTGGCGACTATACAGTCCGTTTCGATTTGTCGAGCCCTACTGCTTTTCTGCCAGACTTAATTTCCAGATACCATTGCAAGATTACGCCCTCAGACGTCGACCCCGAACGGTTGTCTACCGAGACCTTCGGTACAGGTCCCTTTATCGTGACGGAGCACGTGCTGGGTGAACGTACTGTAATGAAGAAAAACCCCGATTATTGGTGGGAAGGCTACCCTTACCTGGATGAAGTAATCTTTTTCTATTTTACCGAGCCTGAGACGCGGGCCGAGGCACTCAAGGCTGGTACGGTCGATGCTATCATGAATATGGCTATCCCGAGTATCCAGACTATCGAAGCCGACCCCAATTGTAAAGTATCACTCATACCCAGTGCGATGCAAATGAACATGCTCTTTAATGTGAATGAGCCGCCATTCGACAACGTGCTGGTGCGCAAAGCAATTCAAGCCGCAACTGACCGGGAGGCTATCCTCGAAGGAGCCTTGTTCGGAAATGGTGGTGTCGCCTACGATCACCCCATCGTACCGACCGATCCCCATTTCAATGAGGATTGTAAGCCACCGGAGTATAACATCGAACTGGCGAAAGACTTGTTGAACCAAGCTGGATACCCGGATGGGATTGACATCACTCTGTACACTAGTTCCCTTGGACCACCATTGGTGGAAATGGCGACTGTGATGAAAGAGAAAGCCGAATCAGCCGGCATCCGGATAGACGTTCAGGTGATGCCTGAAGCCGGGTACTGGTCAGAAGTATGGATGGTAAAGCCTTTCTGCTGCAGTTACTGGGGAGGACGAATTCCTGACGAAGCTTTCAGCATCCAATTCCTGTCCACCGCCGATTGGAACGAGACCGGGTACGTCAACACACGAGTTGACGAGTTGATCCTCCAGGCAAGGAGTCAACTCGAGCTGGCAGACCGCCAGAAGTCTTACGGGGAGGTACAGTGTATCATTATAGACGAAGTGCCTAAGATTATACCAGTGTTTATGCCGATATTACATGGCATGCGTAATAACGTAATGGGCTTGGAAGCAAAACCGCATGGTGATCCCTGGTGCCGTTACATCTGGCTGCATGATTAAGATTCCTTAAAGAGTTTTCAACCAATCATTATTCTTACTAACGGAGTGGAGAATCTGACTTTTAGATAAGATACTTCATTGTCGGTAGCTTGCTATTGGTATTGTGTTTCATCGGAGGATAACGGCTACATGGTACGTTTCATTGTAAGACGTATTGGCTTAATTTGTATAACGTTACTGGTGGTCTCTGTGGTTATCTTCGTAATCACCGAACTCCTACCCGGCGACGTGGCAGCTATGATACTGGGTAAGGAGGCAACACCACAAAGTGTGGAGAGACTACGCGAGGAACTTGGATTGAACCGTCCCGCCTACGAACGCTACCTGTCCTGGATCGGTGATGTGCTTCAGGGTAATCTAGGTAATTCCTACGCTATGAAGTTACCGATTACTGATATTGTAGGCAGGAGACTCAGATATTCAGCAATCCTGGCTGTGTTCGCTTTTCTGATTGGTGTTCCTTTAGCGGTTGCCACCGGTGTATGGGCTGGCGTGTATCCGAACACGAAGCTAGACCGTTTGGTGAGCATGACTGCCCTAGTAGGGATATCGGTGCCAGAATTTGTCACCGGGTTGCTACTTATGCTTCTCTTCGCTTCAACATTTCATCTTCTTCCATCTTCAAGCATCATTCTTCCCGGTGTTAACCCCCTAACGAGTCCCCAGATTCTAATAATGCCTACCCTTACGATAATCGCTGTCCTCTTCGCCTATATCATGAGAATGACGAGAGCCAACGTTATTGAGGTAGTGCGAACAGACTACGTACGCACAGCCATCCTCAAAGGTTTACCAATGCGGCAAGTCATCGTAAAGCACGTGCTTCCGAATGCGATGCTCCCGACCATTACTGTAATTGCCAGCAACTTTGGGTGGATGCTGGGAGGGCTCATCATAGTAGAGAACGTCTTTGCCTATCCCGGAATTGGACAGTTACTACTGAGATCTATAGAGAATCGCGACATCCCCTTGCTAGAGATCGTTTCACTAATTATCGCTGGCACCTATGCCATCAGCAATTTAATAGCTGATCTAAGTTACGCTGCTCTGGATCCGCGGGTGAGGTTGGGATGATGGTAATTCTTTCAAGACTAACCTCTATAAGGCAAAGTATCATAAATACCCTTAGTATGATATTACGTACGTGGTCTGGGCGAATTGCCCTCCCGATAGTACTGCTTCACCTTATTCTGGCAATCTTTGGCCCTTGGTTGGCGCCTTATTCTCCGACCGAAATGCCTGCCTCAATTGAGGAGTTTCAAAACTTACCACCGTCACCTCAGTTCTGGTTGGGTACCGACCAGTATGGACGCGATGTCTTGAGTCGGGTGATGTGCGGAGCCACCTCCCTCATCACAACGGCAGCCGCCAGCACCGCTCTGGGTATCGTATTAGGTACAAGTGTGGGAATGAGCAGTGGCTATAAAGGTGGCCGGGTGGATGAGATTATTATGCGGATAATGGATGGACTGATGTCCTTTCCCACCCTGCTTCTTGCCCTTCTGGTGCTGTTCACTCTTGGCCCCAGCAGGATAAACATCGCAGCCACTATTGGCTTCGTGAGTATGCCAGCTATTGCGCGGGTGGTAAGGAGCACTACACTCTCTTTAAAGACAATGGAGTTTGTCCAGAGTGCTCGTCTACGTGGTGAATCTACAACTTACATCATCTTCAATGAGCTCCTGCCTAATGTTATGCCTGTCCTTGGCGTGGAGGCGTCAGTGCGCTTCAGTTATGCCATTCTCTCTATTGCATCGTTGGGATTTCTTGGTCTCGGTGTCCAGCCGCCATCGCCTGACTGGGGTCTGATGATAAGCCAGAGTCGCCGATTTCTGGTCATTGCTCCCTGGGTCGCTCTTGCTCCTATGGGTGCAATAGTTTCACTCATCGTAGGTGTCAATCTCCTCGTCGATGGCATTAAACAAGCCAGTGGCATGGCCAGGGAGAAAGTAGAGCATGGATAAAGAAAGGCAAAACAAACCTCCTCTTCTGGAAGTGGATCATCTGGCGGTGACTTTCTATACACCGCATGGCACCTTTCATGTAGTACGTGATGTATCGTTTAGCATACAGCGTGGTGAAGTCCTTGCCTTAGTTGGGGAAACAGGATGCGGTAAGTCAATAAGTGCTTTTGCTATAGTAAGATACCTACTAAATTTCCAGCCTGGAGAGTCGCTGGTAGAAGGCAATATTCGCTTTGAAGGTAGAGATCTAATCAACATGCCAGCTTCCAAGCTTCGCCAGTTACGCGGGAATCGTATTGCTATGGTGTATCAGAATCCCGGCATGGCACTGAATCCCACCATGCGGATCGGTCTACAGATGGAAGAAGTGCTACGAGAACATCTAGGTATGGATTTACGGAAAGCACGGCAGCGGACCGCGGAGCTTTTTGACAGTGTGGGGCTAGCCGAACCGGATATCCTTGGTAAACGCTATCCACACCAGCTCAGCGGTGGGATGCAACAGCGAGTTATGATAGCTATGGGTTTAGCATGCGATCCGGATCTACTAATTATGGATGAACCTACTACAGCTCTCGATGTTACTACGGAAGCGACCATCCTAGATCTTATGGTAGACCTGAAGCGGCGTGTCAATGCCGGTATCCTGTATGTAAGTCATAATTTGGCTACGGTAGCACGTGTTGCTGACCGTGTGGCAGTGATGTATGCAGGTCAGACCATCGAACAAGCGGCGACCAGCGTAATATTCAAGAATTCAAAGCATCCTTATGCTGTAGGGCTGTTACAGTGCGTTCCACAACCTCCCTCTGAAAGCAGGATAGTCACCAGTCTTCGCAGTATCCCCGGAGATACCTATGCTCCCGAAGAACCTAATCTTCAGGCATGCCTTTTTGCTCCCCGTTGCCCAATGGCGGAGGAGTTGTGTTACAGGGAAGCCCCGGAAATGCTAGATCTCGGAGACAACAACCAGTCACGCTGCTTCTTCTGGAAAGACGTTCACAAAGAAATCTGGGGAGAACTTGAACCGCGAGAAAAGAGACTACGCGAAACCTCTGAGACAATACTGGAGGCGAAAGGGCTGCGACGATTCTTCGGTCAATGGCAGCGTAAATATATACTCTTCGGCCCTAGGGTGCAACCCCCGGTGCGTGCGGTTTCCAATATCAATTTCAATGTAGGAGATGGACGAACTCTTAGCATTGTAGGTGAAAGCGGCTGTGGTAAAACGACAATAGCCCGGCTGGTTGCCGGTTTAACCCCACTACAACGAGGCGAGATTCTGCTGCGTGGCGAAGAACTCTCTCCTAAGATTGAAGATCGAACAAACCAGCAACGGGCTGCTTTACGGATGGTATTCCAGAATCCGACGACATCGTTGAACCCGAAACTTCCTGCCCGTCATGCCATCACTCGTTCTTTACAGAAGTTAGCAGGATTGAGCAGAAAGGAAAGCCGAGAACTTGCTGAGGAAATGGCGCGATCGGTCAGGTTGGAGCCTGCGTATTTGGAACGTCGTCCCGATGCTCTTAGCGGCGGTGAACAACAGAGGATAGTCTTAGCCGCTGCTTTCGCCGGCGAAGCTGATATTATTATCGCTGACGAGGCAGTTGCCTCGCTAGATGTCTCCGTCCAGGCTCAAGTACTCAAACTGCTAGAAGACTATCAGCGTGAACGGGGTATGTCGTATATCTTTATTTCGCATGACTTAGGAGTTGTTCGTTATATCTCCGATGACATTCTTGTACTCTATGCCGGCCATGTGGCTGAGTTGGGTCCTACGGAGTGCGTAATGAGCATGCCATCACATCCGTACACAGAAGCGCTTCTTTCGGCGGTACCTATACCTGATCCAGAAGTTAAGCCTACGGGTGTGCGACTCAGTGGTGCCGTACCAACTTTACGTGAACGTTTTCAAGGTTGCTTCTTTGCCGGTCGCTGTCCTCGTAAAATCGGTTCCCTTTGCGACGAGACACCGCCGAAAGCACGTATCGGACCAAACTCTCCCTATCATGTTATCTACTGCCACCTCCCCTTGGAAGAACTGGCATTATTCCAGCAAAATCGGCGATCAGAGATGATTTAGAGTATTATTTTTCTGGAATTATTCTTTAGTCATGAATTCCGTAGAAATAGTTCCATCGACTTGATTACGAATCTACATAAAAACTCAACTCCAGGCATCACATTCTTGTTATAAGATGGGCGATTGCAGCTGAAATGTTATTTGATAGTCTCTGTGGTTATCGAATCGGCAATATTCAGCAATAACCACTATGTAAGGTTTATCCATTTTTATCAAACGAATAAGCTCTTTCCTGAATTTAGGAATACTCTCTATATCCTCTCCTAAATGACAAAGAAAAATTACTTTTCTAACCTCTAATATCCCTTTGTACCTTAGCACCCACTCAAGTTATGACGATATCTATGAAGCGAAAATAATTAGGCATCTTTCGATATATTCAAAACCAGTTACTCATCCTTTGTAGATGATACAAATGCGGTTATTTGATATATAGAGGTATTGTCTCGTGTTTATGTATTCTGTAAAATGTTTAGCATTCAACATAGATGGACGTAGAAGCCATTGAAAGGAGAGTGTTATGCCTAACTTGGAATTTGATTTCGGTGTATCTGCGGTAGTAAACAGTGCGATACAGATTGGGATCATAATAATAGCAACTGTCATATTGTTTTTCATCGGGCGGTGGCTAATCCCACGATTGATAACGGTACGTATCCCAGGAGTTCGTGAGGAGGCTACAGCAGAAAAAGAAGCTAGAGCAAATACAATCTCACGTGCAATTATCCGTCTTTACTCTATTATTATCTTTGTATTTGCCGTTGTTATGATACTTGGTCAACTTGGGCTTGATATTGGAGCACTTTTAACCGGGCTGGGAGTCGGGGCACTCGCTCTTGGACTAGCCGCTCAAAACATAATACGCGATTACCTTAATGGCATTTTTATTCTAATGGAGGATTGGTATCGGATCGGCGAGTGGGTGAAAGTTAATGGTGAAGAGGGAACTGTTGAACAATTCGGTTTACGTCGTACGGTTCTTCGAGAGATAGATGGTACCTTGCATTACATCCCGAATAGCCAGATCTCTTTTGCTACTAATAGGATGAGGGACTGGGGGTGTATTAACATGACTATTAGCGTTGCCTACAAGGAGAACCTAGACAAGGTTTTTAAGATTATCAATGAGGTGTGCCAAGAACTAAAGAATGATCCAGAATGGAGCGGAAGGTTACTGGATACCCCATCGGTCGTTCGCGTCGGCGATTTGGGAAATAATAGTGTCGATATTATTGTTAGAGGTTCCACGAAAGCCGGTGCACACTGGGGTTTGACCGGCGAACTCCGACGTCTAATCAAGAACCGATTTGATGAAGAGGACATCGAGATTCCATGGCCGCACACTAAAGTGTACTTTGGTAATACACCATCCAAGGAAGTAACGACCATAATCCCATCTTAATTGTCTACGCGGACTCTTTAACACTCACTTCCTTGGATTCTTAAGTACAACGCTACAGCTTGACTTAAACAACAGCAATCGTGGTGTATTGGGATAAGCCGACCGCAGTGGCATAAAGGGTGTCGTACTCACCATTATCCCTTACCGGGTGTTGGCCTTGATACTTCCATAACCAACCTTACACTAAAATCATCGATTCTGGTACTTCAGAGTTTTCTTTAGTCAGATGGATGTACCTACTCGAGACTTTTACACGACGTCTGTTGCGTACCATAACGAAAGAGTAGCTATGGCGAGTATCCATGCCGCTTGACAGAGTATGATGGGAACAGTTAGTCCTGTACTAAGAACGATATTTTGGCAAACTCTGACAGTAATTACTCCTCTCATGGAGTGTTCGGTGCTAAAAATATCTTATGACTTATATCTATTTAGTGTTTCGTAAAGTAAAGCCACCACATGAATCAAAGAAAAACTAAGTCAGATAGACTGCATATCCTGTAATTTGTGTCGCGAGAAATTAAACCATTTAAAGAACCAACAAGCTGATACATTTCCGATGCAAAAGTGTTCTTTTCTATTTGCAGCAAAAGTAACAACATGGACAAACATCAAGTATTATGTTAACAACGGAAGGATATCATTAAAGTTGTTTACTATCTTGTGTGTTCCGCCGGTGGAATCCGAAGCTACGGGTCTGAAGACTACGGTTTCAAAGCCCAAGATAGCGGCTGAATCCAAGTTTTTCTTATTATCATCAATGAAAATGGCTTTATGAGGATCCATATTCGATTGTGTGACGAGTCGATGAAAAATGGCTGGATCCGGCTTTCTGAATCCTACGTCGCTACTGATGACAAAGCCATTAAAGTATTTCTCTAGTCTAAAGTGAAGCCGGAGTTTCCTCGACCATTCTGACAAATCATTCGACAAACACCAGACTTCATGTCCACGTTGATTCGTTTCCTCAAGAAAATCAACAAGGCCATCCGAAAGTTTGTGCTTTGAGAGGTATTCGTCTTCAAGCTCTGACGAGACATTAACTGCCTTCCAAAACTCGAAGGCAGACATATTTCCAAGACTGGCAGAACGATATAGCTCATTGATTGTTGTCGTATCCTTGGTACCTCCCTTCTCGGCAACAAACGGACAAAGCAGATCCTTAACGTCATCCCTAACGGAGTAAATAACACCCATAGCGTCGAGTACTAATACTTTTAACTCCTCAGTCACGAAACCACCTTCTTAGTTCTTCAATGTGTTAACAATACATATAATCACTAATAAAAGAACTAATTTATCCTCCTGCCTTAATAGGGTACAGTATAATACTTTCAATTAGTTTTCAATACTTGGGATTTATTAATAAACAAACATCTCGAAGTTTGTCCAGTCATGAAAACGATTGGGACAGTATTCGTAAGTGCTACAATTATACAGATACAAGAGAGGTGATGTCCAGATTATTTAACTAGGTTGCGGTCGTGGTGGTAGTGGGGGTGACCGAACCAGATTATATTTGTTCGCCTATCTTATGACTAATTAGACTAACCCCTAGAATCAATGCTAACTATTATGAGTAACGATATAATTATAGTTTAAAACTTCCTATGATGTCTTAACAAACTCGAATAAGCACGGTCTTTGTACTCCCCTAGAATAATGAGTTAAATTTTTTGAGCATCCTCCTCTTAGTTACAACGATTACTATCCCTTTCACTTCCTAGGCTTGAATTTTTACACTCTTCACATTTCAAATTGATACATTACCCAGTATATTTGACAGTGGAATTGTCGGTCGCTATAGGTTAAGCTAGGGCGTTAATACAGAATGGAGATACAATGCAGGATACTGAAATTTGCTATATGCCAGCGTTAGAAATGGCCCAAGCAATAAAGACAAAGAAACTTTCTCCAGTAGAAGTAATTAATGCTGTGCTTAATCGTATCGAACGGTTGAATCTAAAAATTAATGCTTATTGTACAGTACTTGATGAGTACGCGAGGGAAAAAGCTCGAGAATCCGAAGTCAAGTTAATGAATGGGGATAAACTTGGCCCTCTGCACGGTGTTCCTATATCAATAAAGGATCTCACATATACAAAAGGTATTCGCACAACGTCTGGCTCCAAGTTATACGAGAATTTTATCCCCGACCGTGATGCGATTATTGTTGAGCGACTGAAGGCAGCCGGTGCCATCTTACTCGGGAAGACCAATACTCCTGAATTTGGCTTCATGGGTGTTACCGATAACTTGCTTTTTGGTCCAACACGTAATCCATGGAACTTGGAACGTCATGCTGGATTTTCAAGCGGTGGGGCGGCCGCCGCAGTCGCGGCAGGTATGGGTCCGTTGAGCCAGGGTAGTGACGGCGGTGGGTCAATACGGATTCCCAGCAGATTCTGTGGTGTTTTTGGTATTAAGCCATCATTTGGTCGTGTTCCGCGTGGTGCAGGTTCCAGCGATTGGCGAACACTTTCATAATACGGTCCAATTACTAGAACAGTAAAAGATGCGGCTTTGGCTTTAGAGATTATGGCTGGCAGAGATGACAGAGATAGGCACTCTCTACCGGATATCAATCTTAATTACCTTACACATCTTAACGATAATTTAAAAGGACTGAGAGTGGCCTGGAGTCCTGATCTGGGATATGCAGCTGTAGAATCACAGGTACTTGAGAAAACCTCGGCAGCAGTCAGTGTCTTTGAGACTCTAGGGTGTACAGTTGAGATGGCGACACCTGATATCACAAACCTAGAACAAGCCTTCAGTCTAATATGGGCAGTAAGTTATGCTGCGGCATATACCGACCAGCTAGATGAGTGGGGTGACCAGATGGATCCACGCCTTGTTACTCTAATTAGACAAGGTAATAGTAGATTGGCAATCGAATATGCCCAGGCTGCATCTGAGCGCGAGCAGTTGCACGATAGGTTATTGCCATTCTTCGAGACGTATGACCTGCTGTTAACACCAGCAACTGCAGTGTCTGCTTTTGACGTCAGAAAACGTGAATTAACAGAAATCGGTGAGTATAAGAGTTCCTCTTGGCTTGACTGGACACCTTTCACCTACCCGTTCAACTGTACCGGTCAGCCAGCAGCTTCAGTTCCTTGTGGGTGGACTAATGAGGGGTTACCGGTAGGCCTTCAGATTGTAGGTAGGCGCTTTGATGATACAACGGTATTGAAGGCTGCCGCTGCTTTTGAGTCAACCTTACCTTGGTCAAACATACGACCACCATTAGATTTAGATTATTAATAAATGGGGGAAGAGTACCTTTATCCCAGAACAATATATAAGTCTAACGGTCGCGGCCGTATATGAGCGGACATTTTTCAACGAAAGCTTAATAGGATTCTGCCTGCTTCACATTTTGCTTTACCTTAGGATATTCTTTACGATGCTTGTCACATCATATGTGTAACTATCTGATTACGTTTGAGTTAATCATTTCTTAATACCTTTGATTTCTCTATATATGCTATCGACTAGTCATTTGATTATATGTTCTTGGCATATACGAAAATACTGATAAATAAGGTTTAATTACAATATTTATTATTAATTATTGACATATATTTGGATACGATTTATACTCTAAGTCCCTATATATAGAAATCCAACAGAATAAACCTTATCTATCTCAACCTCCTGCTAAAGGGAGGTGAAAATGATGAGAAAAAGGGGTACTGGAAATCGCTGGATACAGTGATGACTGGTGCTCCTTTGTTATTAGATTAGTCTGGAAAGAAAGGAGGTGATAATAATGCCAACGATTGACAAAGAGGTAATTGTCCGACCCATGACGATAGGAGATATCGATGCGACCTTTTTTATAGACCACGAGATAAGAAAGGCAGGAAAAGCCATAACATACGAAAATCTGACCACTGAGCGTATTTTTACTATAGACAGACATGTAGGTCGTTCGGCAAAACCGGTTAGCTATGTGGATCTAATTAAAGGTGATATATCAGAGTTACTTGGTTTTAGTTTTGTGGCAGAAGTTGAAGGTCATGTCCATGGTTTCATACTGGGGGGAATAGAGCACGTCGGAGAGACTGCTACTAAAGTAGGCGTTATTCGTATTGTCGGTGTTCATCCAGAGTACCAGCGAAAAAGCATCGCGACGAGTTTGGTAAACGCCATATGTGAGAAATATCAATCCAAAGGAATAAAGAAAATTAAAATCGATATTGACCAACGTGATAAACAACTACTTTCTTTCGTCGAACACATGGGCTTCAATGTCGGACACCTGATAGATTATTCCAAAACGATATGAAACCATTAGCTAGCAATATAAAAGTTTATATTTCAACCGATAAATATCCGGCGGCATTACTGATATGCTTGAAACGGGAGATACGTCTGTATTATTAATGCCAACGATCAAATTAATATGAATTGAATATAATTTCTTTTGTAAATTAATAAAGTGATTGTATGGAGGTGTTAACATGAGAAATGATATTCAAAAAGAGGAAAGCGTGAGTATCAGAAATATGACCGTGGAAGACATTCCAGAAGTAGTAATGCTCGATTTAGATGTTACCGGGGTACAAGAGCCGGTGGCTGAATCGGGAGTGATCGATAGTTATGTATCCGGTGAACTCGGTCTGAGTTGTGTGGCTGAGTTGGAAGGACAAATTATCGGCTATATATTGGGACGATTAGCTTACACACCGGCACCCAACGTAGAATCTGCCTGGATTCAGCTAATAGGTGTAGACGCCGCACATCGACGAGGTGGCATTGGTAGACGATTGGTAGAAGGTTTCCGTCAGCGTAGCCATGAAAAAGGAGCTAAGATAATACACGCATCAGTACCTGCACAGAATGTAGAGGTGCAAACATTTCTGCAAAATAACGGATTTCAAGCCTTACAATGGGTACATTTCACTGCACCCGTATAGCTGAAAAAAGCCAAGCTGACCACATACACACCGGGCAATCATAGGTCCTGCGGTTGAATGGGTCCATCTTTATTATGTCTTCATTTTTCATGTTCCTGAAAAGAAACCTTTCCGGATTCCATTCGAAAAACATCAGTTTGTAAGTAACAATTCGCTACTTTGTTTATTTAGAAGTTTTAAATAAGGTTAATTTTGCATGATAAGAGTATCGTTTTTTCGTGAGTAAAGGAAATACATCAACCAAGCAAACATAACGATGAACATCAAACGCTGCCAGATACCTGCAAACTCTTCGAGATTGAAAATAAGAAATGAAAGAAGC
>DUFA01000115.1 GCA_011191975.1 Dehalococcoidia bacterium | reverse complement strand
ACTGTATTGGCTTTGCTATCTTTCGTTACGCTGATAGTAACACTGGTCTGCCCATTGGTGCGGCTGACCGTTGTTCCTGACGGGAGTCCCAACTTGATCTCGGAGATATCGTCAAGGCTAGTGCCTGGAAGTATTATTGAGTCTTTCAAGTTCTCCATGGACTGAAACTGAGTTGTGCCAAGCATGGCGGCTACCTGTGACATGGCAATTCCTGCACTGTTCATCATGTCAACATCCAGGTTCACCAGAGCTTTTTTATTGCTGCCACCATCAATGCCAACGTGATATACACCCTCGACAGCTTCAATCTCGGGGATAATTTCATTATGAGCTATTTCTTCAAGTCTTGCCGGTAGCATATCACCAGTAAGACTGACTATCACCACCGGCATCACGTTGATATCGATGGCAAACAACCGTGGATTTTCATCCAGTTGAGGAATGGTGGAAGGCAGGTTACGGACTTCAGGCGGTAGGGCGAGTTCATCGAGGTTTTGACGTATAGTGTTATTTACTTCTTTCATGTCCGTACCATATTCGAATACGGCAAACGTAAAAGTCGAACCTTCACTTGCAGTCGAAATCAGTTGGTCCAGTCTGTCAATTCCCGAAACAGCACTCTCTACCTTAACGGTAACAGCTTCCATTATAGTTTCCGGCTTTTCCTGGGGATACACGGTAATGATACTCGTCATCGGAAACTCTATATTCGGAATCATCTCCATCTGGAGTGCAAGTGTGGACCAGACA
The DNA here is from genome assembly GCA_011191975.1 of Dehalococcoidia bacterium. GTDB lineage: Bacteria > Chloroflexota > Dehalococcoidia > Dehalococcoidales > UBA2162 > MGML01. The sequence goes on along the minus strand of DUFA01000115.1, from coordinate 113,241 downwards.
GATATACCCGTAACGACAATGATGACTAAAAATGTAAGCCATCGTTTTTTCAAGGCAATTTTTGTAAACCAGGACATAGTCAGTCACTCCTTAGTTTTAAATTTGTTGCACTACTAGTCTTTATTTTCCACTTCGGATTGAAGGATGTCTTTGAAACCACTCAGCATCTGATTAGCTCGGGTTAACATTTCGGATACGGTATCGGCTTTTAACAGAAGTATCCCGTCACCAATAGGACCTCCGCTGAAAACCATCAGTTTAATCGAGTGTGTAAGGTCGAGGTCTTTTCGTGCTTCAGCAGGGATGACTACCTGTCCCCGCTCACCGATAGTAGTAGCGCCGTAAAATTTGGGTATCCCATCTTCTGTAAAATGTCTATTCAACATCTCAACTTTCTCCCGAATCTTTCTTAGTATGATTAGTATGAATAATCATACTAATATAATGGTAACATACCAACCTATCTCGTTCAATATACAAATGACTAAATGTAGGTATATAAAAATAATCCTTGTATATATTGACTTACTATTTTAATATGGCTACACTCAAAATAATGCTGGACATCCATACCGGGCATTCTTCAGCCCAGGCAGACGCTCTTCTCCAGATGCTTGGGTACGATGCCTATAGCCTGAAATACGGCATGTGCTCCTGGACTCCTGACAACTTGGTTAACATGGATAAATGCTTTAAAGCTAGTTATACTGCCGATTATGAGACTGAATAACTAGAATGCTCTTGTCTTTCGTAACCGGTTTTCCATGGGGAAGGGCAGGTAATAATTTACCGGCACGTGCAAATTTGATTTTCCTGACGTGGAGTAATAACGGAGATCATTCTTTATCCAATGTCAATTCGGTAATCACCAGAGTTTTTTCTTTATTAAAAACGTGCCTTCGATATTCCAGACAGAACTAATCTGTTTACTTGTTTTTTATCAAAAGGAAGGATTATAATTTTCCTGTTGCGGTATGAAAAATTACTAAAAATTATTGAAGGAGTATGTATGGTAGAAAAAACGTATAAGTGCCTAAATCCGGTTGGGAACCAGGCAATCGTAGATCTGAAGCCGCTAGCCCCACGTCTCGATACTCTCGACGGTAAAACAGTTGTCGTTTGTATCAATGCCGGGGGTGATCAGGATATCACGATACCTTTACTTAAGGTATTACCGGAAAGGTATCCAAATGTAAATTGGGAAATCAAACGGAAATTCGGCTTCAGCGCCGAACTGACTGAAGAGGAGAAAAAGACAGCCGATGCAATGATCGCCGGCGTGATCTGGTGACATGGAGCTATTTGGGGACAGTTGTTCCAGGTAGCAGAAGTTGAACAGGCAGGTATACCGACGGTGTCAATGCTTTACCAGGACCAGGATGAATGTTTCGTGCAGGCAGCCACGATGAGTGGTTCACCCTGTCTTCGCAGGATCCATGTTTCACGCACCCTTCCGGGTCCGGAAGATGTCGATGGATTCCTTCCCGACCTGCTTGATGCTCTCGTCAGGCCATTGACAGAGGAAGAAAGCTCTACCGGCGTGCTTAAAGCGTTGGGAGATCAAAGAATTCTTTTCGAAGGAACCCTCGAAGAAGCGGAAAAAGTTTATAACGAGGTAGAGACGATTACTTATCTTCGATATAGTCCGCCTATTGCCAAGTACACCGACGGGCTGCCGGTGGTTATACCTACCGAAGAAAAAGTGAAAGAAATGCTAGCTCATACCAGTCATGCTCCGGATGAATTGATCATACACCAGAAGGATCACGGCAGGATGGTTCTGGGAATGGGCGAGGGCGCGAAAAAGGGGAGTCCAGTACTGTTCCAGCCGGTGAAACGAACCGCGACGGTCGAACAGGTAGCAGTGAATGCTGTGATGGCTGGATGCAAGCCTGAGTATTTCCCCGTCGTTCTCACAATTGCAGAAGCAGGTGGCGGTGGCGGTTTTGACGGACGGGGGAGCCAGGGTTACATTGTCAGCGGACCGATTGCCAAGGAAATCGGGATGAACTTCGACGTCGGTATATTCGGTCCCGGCAACCCGGCGAACAGGAGTATCGGTCGGGCTGCGGAACTAATGTGGCGTAATTTTGGCGGGAATGTACCAAATGTGACGAACTGCGGTGTTATGGGAGCACCTTTGTTTAACTGTATTCCTGAGGATGTGGATTCCCTGCCACCGGGCTGGAAAGGTCTGAACGAGGAGTATGATTATGGCAAAGACGGGAGTATCATCTACGTAATGAATTTGGGAAGGGGTGGTACCACAAATATTCACCGGACCGAGTTTTCTCCCGGCGGTTACCGTGCTTTTCAAAAGAGTGGTCATGGCGGTATTGCCAGGCGACTTGGTGTAAAAGGAATACCCGGACCTCATAACTTTTTCGAGTATATGCTTACGGAACTGTGGGCAGGAAGAGAAGGTGGTATCACCTTCCTGATGCTTCCCCAGATGGCTAGGCATATGTATGATCTTGGGTTCAAATCAAAGGACGAAATATACGAGTGGCTGCAGAAGAAGAGTTACGTTACCATGAAAGAATACAGGACTCACTCTTGGCCGGATGTTCAGACGAATGCTTGGCTGGGTATTGAGCCAACTTCAGGCAAGCCCTACAAGGAACTGCCGGATGACTATATGGTCCCAATGATAGCAGATCCGTATGACAGTTGTATCATTGTAACTGGAGGTGGAGAAGAGTATCCGCAGTGGCTGGGTGCCCGTCGAGGAGCGGGAAATCTTGCTTACAGTATCGACTACTGGAGATAAATTCTTCCGCGTGGAAAAGCAAAATAGACCGGAGTTTCATTCTCCGGTCTATATATATTTAAGGATTATGGAGATCAATATGGTGAACTGAAGAGTACCCTCGTACCTTTACCCGGTACGGAGTCGAAACTCAGCGTTGCACCAAGGAGTCTGGCGCGTTCCTGCATACCGATAAGTCCCAGTTTTCCATTTTGAGCCAGGTCGTCTATCGTATCGGATAATTCGAAACCAATTCCGTTGTCGCTTATGCTGACATCAACCTGCTTCTCTGTAAAACGGATATTGATATGGGATTCGGTTGCTTGTGAATGTTTCCACACGTTGTTAAGTGCTTCCTGAATCACCCTGTACATTAACAATTCCACTTCCGATGGAAGACGCCTTTCTCTGCCTTTTACCTTCAGGCTTATATCGATTTCAGTAAATTCCTGGGCTCTTTTAACCAGAGATCTCAGAGCCGCCATTAATCCAAGGTCGTCAATGAGCGAGGGCCTGAGATCCTGGGCGTAACGATGGACTGATTGGACACCCTTATTTAATTGTTCCTGAATATCCCTCAAGAAGGTTACCTGCTCCCGAGAGTAATTATTTTCATTCCTGATAAAATTATCAAGCTGCCGCGATAAAGAAAGCAGGAGTTGAGTAGTATCGTCGTGAAGTTCACGGGCGATGCGTTTTCTTTCTTCTTCTTGCGCCCGGGTTATCTGTTGTAAATAGTACCGAAGATTCTCTTCCATCCTTTTTTCATTAGTGACATCCCTGGCGGTATTTTGAAAAGCTTTTATATCATTTTCCACATTGACCAGGTTGGTAGTGATGATAGTAATCAGCTTTGTACCATCTTTTCTCACAAGGTTCATTTCATAAGGAGCATCGATTCTTCCACCACTGAGTAGTTTCTTCTTGATTTCTCTTGCCAGTTTAATATCGCCTTCGTTCCCTATAAACTGCTTTACGCTCATCCCAATAAGTTCATCAAGCGGATATCCACATAAAACTGATAAAGCATCATTCGCTGTAAGGATCGTTCCATTCATGTCATGAACCCATATGGCATCATAGGCACTCTCAAAAAGTGCCCTATAGCTTTGTTCTGATTCCACGAGAGCGTTTTCAACTACACGACGGTGGGTAATATCTTCAAGAGTCTCTATAGCTCCGATAATGTTTCCGGAATCATCTTTAATCGGACTGGCAGTAAAATGCAGCCACCGACCGTTATTTCCCATATCATGGAAGAAGCTCTCAGCTTCGTAGGCTCCTTCTATAAGTCGTGACTGTTTGTAGCTGTCAGGATAGTAGGATTCCATGGTTCTTGCAGATGCTTCATCGACAATCAGATCTGCCATGGTAGGGCGAATCTCTTTATAAAACGCTCTCCATTGCTCATTTGTTCCGATTATTTCTTCACGCTTTATTCCGGAAAGCAGTTCGATAGCCGTATTCCAGAAAATGACTTCGTGTTCTTGATTAATTACAAACGAAGGAATCGATGATCCGTCAATAATTCGTGCGAGCATGCGGGGATCTGTTAATGTCTGGGTCATAAATCACCTGTCGTATACTAAAGTAGTTCCTCCAGCGTGAACCATCCTTTTTGAAGACCGTACAGGACAGCTTCCGTTCGGGAACCAACACCCAGTTTATTGAATATTGTCCGCATATGGCCTTCAATGGTACGGTTACTGAGATGGAGTTTGTGAGCAATATCCTTGTTCGTCATACCAGTCGCAGCCAGCTTGATAATAGCAGTTTCACGGCTGCTAAGCTGCTTGGATGGTTTCTCTGTTATCTGTATTTCCCCCGGAGTGGTAAAGTAATTTATGACTTTTCTGGCAATAGTAGGATCAAGAACTGGTTCACCTTTGCAGACTGCCCTGATTGCACTTGTCAATTCATCTCCACTGACGTTTTTTAATAGATAGCCGGCAGCTCCGGCTTTGAGAAGGGCGAACACATATTCATCATCATTATAGGCACTGAGTATTAGAATAGCTATTCCAGGATTGGCTGCTTTTATCTGTTTTGTAGCTTCTATGCCGTTCAGTTTCGGCATATTTATATCCATTAATACCAGATCAGGTTTTAACTCGTTAGCTAATCGAACCGCATCATGGCCGTTGCCTGTCTCTCCAACAACGGATAATCCTTCCTCTTCTTCGAGTAGTTTGCGTATACCCTCACGTGTTATAACGTGGTCTTCAGCCAGTAATATACTAATATCACTCATATAGTCTCTAAGTATTAGCATACCAGAGAAGAAAAACTCATTCAAGGAAAATGTATTAGTTGTATAGAATGATGGAGAGTATAAACACCTGAGTATATTTACCTGCTTTAATACTTCATAATAAAATCAAAGTGGGGAATAATACCTGTTTCAGAGTGGAAAGTACCGGAAGTAAAAACAGTGTGAATACGGGTGGAGGAGGTATAAATATAGAGTATTATAAACATAGGCAAATATGCCTAAAGATTCAATTCTATCACTAATATTATAAGAGGAGATTTTTTGGATGGTAGAGGATAACAAGATAACCTCAATGATGGATGAGGATAGAGTATTTAATCCTCCTGAAGAATTGAGTAAACAGGCTTATATTAAGAGTCTGGACGAATATAAGAAATTATACAAGAGATCGATAGAGGATCCTGAGAAATTCTGGGGAGAAGCGGCAGAACAGATCGACTGGTATAAAAAATGGGATAAGGTAATGGTGGAGGACTTTGCGAATGCAGATCACCAATGGTTTGTCGGCGGTAAACTGAATGTCAGTTATAATTGTCTCGACAGGCACCTTAAGACCTGGCGAAAAAACAAAGCCGCTCTCATATGGGAAGGCGATGGTGGTGAAACCAAGACAATTACCTACCAGGAGTTGTACCACGAGGTTGTAAAATTTGCTAACGTACTGAAAAAGCACGGTGTTAAAAAGGGTGACAGGGTATCAATTTATCTACCGATGATTCTTGAATTGCCTATCGCAATGCTTGCCTGTGCTCGAATCGGCGCTATCCACAGTATTGTATTCGGTGGTTTCAGTGCCGACGCACTTCGAGATAGAATTCAGGACTGTAAGTCCAGTGTACTTATTTGTGTGGACGGATATTATCGAGCTGGACGCGTAATAAGAAGTAAAGATAATGCCGATGCGGCATTACAGCAGTGTCCGGCAGTTAAGAAAGTAATAGTTGTAAAACGAGCAAATCTCGATATAGAACTACGAGAAGATTTCGAATACTGGTGGCACGAAGAAACAGCTGACGAGAATATCAAGGCAATCTGTGAACCTGAACAGTTGGATTCCGAAGATCCCCTGTTCATTCTTTATACCAGTGGGAGCACGGGTAAACCCAAGGGAGTACTTCACACGCAAGCGGGATACCTTCTCTATACTATGCAGACATTCAAGTGGATATTCGATTATAAAGAAGAAGACACATACTGGTGTACGGCTGACATCGGGTGGATTACTGGTCACAGTTACATCGTCTACGGTCCTCTTGCTCAGGGTGCTACGAGCCTCATGTTTGAAGGCGTACCAAACTACCCCAAGCCAGACCGGTTCTGGGAAATTATTGAAAAATACCAGGTCAATATATTTTACACAGCCCCAACAGCTCTTCGTTCGATGATGAGGGAAGGCGACGACTGGCCGAACAAGCATGATATGAGTTCACTCAAGATACTCGGTTCGGTCGGAGAACCGATTAATCCCGAAGCCTGGATGTGGTACTACGAAGTCATCGGCAAGAATCGTTGTCCAATCGTCGATACCTGGTGGCAGACAGAGACCGGCGGAATTTTAATCACACCACTTCCCGGCGCAACACCGATAAAACCAGGTTCAGCAACTGTGCCTTTCCCGGGCATCGATCCAGCAGTTCTAAGAGAAGACGGAACCGAAGCCGATATTAATGAAGGCGGATACCTCGTTATTAAGAAACCATGGCCCGGACTGATGAGAACAGTATACGGTGATCCTGATAGATTCAAGAATACATATTTCGTCCAGTATCCGGGGGTGTATACTACCGGGGATGGTGCCAGGATCGACGAAGATGGATACTACTGGCTTATGGGACGTATCGATGACGTTATTAAAGTATCCGGTCATCGTCTTGGAACCGCTGAGCTGGAAAGTGCTTTTGTATCTCATGACCTTGTAGCTGAAGCTGCCGTTGTTGGTATGCCTCACGTGATAAAAGGACAGGGAATTTATGCCTTTGTAACCCTTAACGTCGGTGTCGAAGGAAACGATAACCTGAAAAAAGAACTGGTACAGCATGTCCGCCAGGAGATAGGCCCTATCGCCTCACCTGATAAAATTCAGTTTACAGACGGATTACCGAAAACCAGAAGTGGAAAGATCATGCGACGTATTCTGACCAAGATTGCCGCAGGCGATACCAGCAATCTAGGTGATACGAGTACTCTTGCCGATCCATCTGTTGTTGATACCCTGGTTAAGGGAGCCCAGCAATAATTGATATAACCCGGTAACGCCCATTCTCAGGAGAGAGCTAGCTAAGGTGGAGTTAGCTCTCTCCTGTTAATAGTTAATCTTACTCCAATGAATATTATGAAGGAGGGAATTCTGTTTATGGCTCATGGACCCGCCACAGAATGGAAAGAAGATAAGTCAGTAAGTTACAAAACAAAACTCGGTTTCGTCATGATCGCTATCTTCGCAATCGTTTACGCAATATTCATTCTCATTTGCGTAATCAGCCCCAAGACAATGGCCAATAGCGTTGGAAGCTTGAATGTCGCGGTGGCATACGGCTTCGGTATCATCGTTCTTGCGATTATCCAGGCTTTAATTTACAACTTTTTCTGCTCGCGGAAAGAACATGAGTATGAAAAAGTCGACTCCGGAAAGGGGGACGATAGTTAATGAATTATGCCGCCGAACCCCTGGCCATCGTTATCTTCATTATATTTGTGATTGCAGTACTGTTCCTCTCATGGTTTTTTGCACGTAAAGCAAAATCTGCAAGTGGGTATTTTGCCGCCGGTGGAAATATCCACTGGAGTGTTAATGGCATTGCATTTGCCGGAGATTACCTGTCTGCTGCATCTTTCCTTGGAATCGCGGGGCTTGTTGCCATATACGGATTCGACGGATTTCTCTATTCAGTCGGGTACCTGGCTGGATGGATGGTGGCTCTGTTCGTCGTGGCAGAACCTCTGAAGAAGCTGGGTAAATATACTTTTGCCGATGCAATCGATGCGAAGTTCTCCTCAAGAGGAGTCATATTCGCAGCTGCAGTCAGCACCCTTGTCGTTTCTTTGTTTTATCTGATTCCTCAGATGGTAGGCGCCGGTACGCTGATCGAACCTCTGCTTGGTCTTCCATTCGAAGCAGGTGTTATTATTGTAGGAGCCGTAGTTATTCTTATAGTTGCCACAGCAGGTATGGCATCAACTACATGGGTACAATTTATCAAAGGCGGTCTACTGGTTATCTTCTCAATTGTGCTTGTGACAATAGTCTTAGTTAACGGTCTTTCAACATCTCCTGATCAAAAAGATTCCGAATACCATGAATTTTCTACTATCGGTGCCATAAGCACGGCAAGTGGTCTCGGAATAAATGATAGTTCTTATAACGTTATCGACGAGTTTAATGTCAATGACATGACTTTTATAAAACTTGAGAAAGATGGTATCGAATCATTCTGGAGACTTGAAAAAGAAAGCAATATCCTCACTGAAACACAGACAATTACCAAACGGCCTAATGGTCCGGATCTGTATAACGGTGCTCCTAAAGAAGAAGGACGTTTCTATCAGGTCGGTCATTTAAGTGAAATTGATGGCAAGACGGACATCGAAACGGGCGGTTTAGGGCTGTTTGAATTCATAAAGAAAATCAAAGAAGGTACTGTAGTTCGCTGGGGATCCCAGAAGATAACCGATGGGGTTAATGAGGTAACTGTCTATTACCAGAAACCGACAGACGGTAATGACGTACTTATTCCGGGACTTAAGTTCGCAATCGACCCGGATCGTGGTGCATCTACGGCAGATAGGATCAATTTCGTTTCACTTATGCTTGCTTTATTCCTCGGAACGGCTGCGCTACCTCACGTTCTTATACGTTACTATACAGTGCCCAGTTCAGCATTCGCGCGTAAATCGACCATTGTTGCGGTTGCCGCAATTGGCTTATTCTATCTACTGACACTTTACCTCGGTCTCGGTGCTATGACCAATGGTGTCATCGACCTGACAAATAATAATATGTCGGCTCCTCTCCTGGCCAAAGCTTTCGGACTTGGTATTTTCGCAATAATTTCCGCGATTGCCTTCTCTACAATTCTCGGAACGGTAAGTGGACTTATCGTCGCATCCTCGGGAGCCGTCGCGAACGATTTAATGCATAAATTCCTGAAGATAGACATGAGTGAAAGCAGGATGGTTATGGCCGGCAGAATTACCGCTGTAGGTGTCGGTATTATAGCTATCATACTCGGTATCCTGTTCAAACACATGAACGTCTCCTTCCTTGTCGGATGGGCGTTTTCAATTGCCGCATCGGCGAATCTTCCGGCAATAATCATGGTYCTWTTCTGGAAGAGAACMACWTCAAAGGGTGTMATMGCWTCTATTACGGTTGGTCTAGTACTGGCACTCGGTCTGATTCTGCTGTCACCGGATACATTCGCTCAGGTCTACGGACAACCTGCTGCTAATGCTCCAATGCCCATCAGTCAGCCGGCTATTATCTCCGTGCCGATCAGTTTCATCACCCTGATCGTAGTATCTCTGTTCACGAAAAAAGACAGTATCGGTACATAAACGCTAACCGGAGAGATGAGTGCTTTCAACCGGGACGGGCTCTCAGATACCTGAGAATCCGTCACCTTTATACCATTTCGGCGCGTTGCATTTCTCTTACTATTTGACATATAATCACCAATATTAAGAGAACGGAATGGTAAAAGGTAAAGATCATTACTATATATATGTCATTGAGTTATCACCGGCAGTAGTGAAGAATAAGAGATTCGCCAAAGAGAACCGGGGATTCAATCCGTTTTTGCCGTGTTATTATGTTGGAATGACCGGTCTTACTCCTGAAGAAAGATTTGAAAATCACAAAAAAGGTTATAAATCAAATTACTTCGTCCATAAGTACGGAATGAGATTGGTACCTAAGATATACAGCAGGTATAACCCGATGTCGTATAAGAAAGCTGCCGAACGGGAAGTACTGCTGGCTAACGCACTCAGGCATAGGGGGCACGGTGTCTGGCAGAATTAGTACTGATACTGGTAGACTGTATTTAAATATAATATGGGAGGTATATCTTGGCAGACAAGACGAAAGAGCAGCTATTCCAGGAACGTGAAAAAAGACTCAGCGATACCATCCAGTTAAAAATTCCCGATAGAGTTCCGATAGAGATGTCGTTCGGGTATTTCCCCGGGAAATACACCGGTATAACCTGTAAAGCTTCATATTACGATTTCGATGCATGGCTGGAAGCGACCAAGAAGACAATCATTGATTTTGAACCGGACGCATTGTGTCACGTGCAGGGTATCGGTCCGGGACTGGCAATGGAATACCTTGAGCCAAGAGCCCAGAAGTGGCCCGGGTATAATCTACCCGATGAATCAGGACACCAGGCTATCGAGGGCGAGTGGATGAAGGCGGATGAATATGATCACTATTTTAAAGACAAGACAGGATATCTGCTGCGTGTATTTTTGCCACGCATTAGCGGAGCCATGGAACCGTTGAAAGATCTTCCTGATCTGAGTGAAATGGGATACGGTATCCAGGGCGTTATGATGCTTGCTCAAGCACTAGCCAAACCGGAAATTAAAGTCGGTATAGAAAGACTCCAAAAAGCTGGCGAAGAATTGAATAAATTTTACCCTAAGATGATGAAGTTTAACCAGGAGATCGAAGCACTTGGCTTCCCGATGACTTCGATGGGTGCAGGAGGAGCGCCGTTCGATGCCATCTCCGACTGGATGAGAGGGATGCAGGGCGCGATGCTGGATATGTACAGACAACCTGATAACCTGATGAGAGCCCATGATGAGATTTTGGAAAGGACGCTGGTGAGAATAGCTGCGATGCCCCAACACCATGATAATCCCCGGGTTTTTATGGCACTTCACCGGGGTTCGGATGGCTTTATGTCACTCGATCAGTTCGAAAAATTCTACTGGCCCGGGTTGAAGACAGTAATCCTGGCTATTATCGATAAAGGTATGGTTCCGGGTATCTTCTTCGAAGGTGACTGGACTCAAAGACTTAAATACCTGGCAGAATTACCGCCGGGAAAGGTGCTAGGACATTTTGACACTACAGATATACTCAAAGCGAAAGAAGTCCTGAAAAACACTATGTGCATCAGGGGGAATGTCCCCGCTACACTGCTTCGTGCAGGAACCACAAAGGACGTCAAGGATTACTGCAAGAACCTGATCGACGTGGTAGGTAAGGATGGAGGCCTGGTTGTGTGTCCCAGGGTTGTACCGGACGAGGGAACCGCAGAGAATTTACACACAATGATAGACTTCACCAAGGAATACGGAGTGTATAACTAGAGAATGCTTAGTGTTCAAAGAAAAGAGGGGCGAATATATTCGCTCCTCTTTTTACATATCAAGATTGTTGGTAACTTTATAAGAGTCTTTTTGCTGCAATAGTAGCGAAGTCTACCAGTCTTGACGAATAACCCCACTCATTATCGTACCATGATAGAATTTTCACTACTCTGTCGCGTAGAACCATCGTGTTTTCCATATCAACAATAGCTGAATGAGGATCGCCTATAATATCGTGTGATACAAGGGCTTCGTCACTTACTCTTAATACACTCTTCAACTCAGGTTGTCTTGCTGCCTGTTTAAGGGCTGTATTAACCTCATTTATTGTTACGTCCTTCTGGAGAGTGGCAACTATATCCGTTAGTGAACCGTCAGGCACTGGAACTCTCATCGCCATTCCTGTCATTCTCCCTTGAAGTTCAGGCAGGACTTTTTCGGCTGCGCTGGCAGCACCTGTAGTGGTGGGGATTATCGACAGAGCTGCGGCTCGTCCTCTACGGCGGTGACGTGCTGGCGTATCCATCAAAGACTGGCTTGACGTATATGCATGGACGGTAGTGAACATCAGGTACTCAATTCCGAAGGCATCGTTTAGTACCTTAGCAACCGGAGCCAAACTATTAGTAGTGCAGGAGGCAAGAGATATTACCTCATGTTGATCAGGATCGTATTTATCACCATTAACGCCAAGAACGATCATAACATCAGCGTCATCTGAAGGGGCTGAAATTATCACTTTTTGCGCTCCGGCTTTCAGGTGCCCGGCTGCTTTTAATCTTTGACGAAACGCTCCGCTACTTTCTATCACGATTTCAGCCCCTACTTCACTCCAGGGTATCTTGTCAGGCTCGGGAACAGAGAAAAAAGCGACACTTCCACTCCCAACCTTAATATGAGAATCATTATTTGTTATCTTTCTCGGATACCAGCCATGAACAGAGTCATACTTTAGGAGATAAGCAAGATCACCTATGTTAGCGAGATCATTGACAGCAACTACTTCGAGTCCTTCTCTCGCAATACATTGTTTAAATACACAGCGCCCAATTCGACCAAATCCATTTATTCCGATTCTAACCGACATTTAGTTAATTCCTCCATTTATCTTGGTTCATAGCTTATGTTATTATATCACGTTTGACCCTACGATTGACGGTATTGACCGTGTTTGTTTTACCTTTCTTGTAGACATATAATATGCCTGATGAAAAATACATCTTTGAAAAATAGAATGGTTGTTATTACAGGCTTATCAGGAAATATCGGGCGAATTCTGTATGGCGGACTTAAAGATAAATGGGATATTGCTGGTATCGATATCAAGGAGTCACGGGAATTACCGATCAGGATCTTGGACATAATCGATTATAACAGTATAGCGAACGCCTTCGAGGGTGTTTATGGAGTAATCCACCTCGCTGCCAATGCCAATGCCGGAGGCGACTGGAAAAAGATCGTTGGACCGAATATCATTGGCACACAGAACGTATTCAGAGCTTCGCAGGAATCCGGAGTAAAGAAAATCATATTCGCCTCATCAAATCATGTAACGGGACTGTATGAAAAAGAAGAACCTTACAGGAGTATCGTTACCGGACAGTATAAGGACTTGAATCCGGCTGATATCCCACAGATCGACCATACAATGCCGGTTCGACCTGACGGATACTATGGAGTCAGTAAGGTCTTCGGAGAAACTCTGGGTCGATATTATAGTGAAGAGTTCGGTATACAGGTATTCTGTATACGAATCGGTACGGTATCCCGGAACGACCGTCCTTTCGATGTAAGACAATACGCCACGCTTTTCATGCACGCTGACCTGATAAAACTCGTTGAAACATGCCTGGAAAATGAAACAGTGAAATTCGGTATATTCTACGGTGTATCCAGCAATACGTGGAAATTCTGGGATACAGGACATATAAAAGACTGCCTTGGCTGGCAACCTGAAGAGAATGCAGAGAAATTCCGGAGTTAACGACCTCCAGAGAATACCGACGAACTGCCCAGTGCATGATAGTAAAAATTGAAATATCCCGCTTTCTTGGCATATGATTGTATGCAATGCTTATCGGCAATTAATGTCTAAAAACAAAATTCAGGAGGAGTATTTTGATACAGAATAATTTGGAGTTTACCGAGGAAGAAAAACGATTAAGAGATGAAATCGAAAAGAAACACGGAAAGACTCCGGAAGAGTTGTATGAAGAGAGAGAAAAGAGAGTAAGAGATGCCATCGAATTAAGAGAACCGGACAGGGTACCGGTTTCTCTTCGTTTCGTACATTTTCCAGCTTATTACGTAGGTATCAAAAATTCAACGGCTTACTATGATCCGGTTACCTGGAGAAAAGCGGTGATGAAGACCATTATCGATTTCGAACCGGATATCTACATGGATTCTTCAGGCAGGAGTTCCGGGGTTGTAAACGATATACTACAGCCTACCCAGACACGATGGCCCGGTGGTCCTCTCCCGGATGATTCATCAAACCAGGCTATCGATGTGGAGACAATGAAAGCGGATGAATACGACCTCTTTCTCTCAGATCCTACCGATTTTACTCTCAGATACATATTGCCCCGCGCCTATGGAATTCTGGAACCTCTCGCACATTTGCCGAAATTAACCGATGTGATGATGGGGTTTGGCATGTTGACAGCAATACTTTCGAGGAAAGAATATCGTGAACTGGGGAAAAAGATAATCCAGGCAGGTGAAGCACAGGAAAAGTTTAGTAACGCAGTAGGTAATTTGGAAGAAGCTACCGCCAAACTGGGCTTCCCACCAAACAGCCATATGGGGGGTGTCGGTGGTGCTCCGTTTGATATGATATCGGATTTTTACCGGGGGATGCGTGGAGCAATGATGGATATGTTCCGGTGCCCTGATAAACTGATCGCTGCCTGTGAAATGCTGCTTGAATGGCGAATTCAGAGAGCAACACCTGCCGATCCGAATAAACCGGGAAATCCGAAGAGACTGTTTATCGCCCTGCACCGTGGTGCCGAAGGTTTCATGTCGAATAAACAATTCGAGAGATTCTACTGGCCTACTTTCAAGAAAGCGCTGCTTAAAAATATCGAACTTGGTTATGTCCCGATGCCATTCTGTGAAGGCGCGTACGGTGACAGGCTGGAATATTTCCTTGAATTACCGAAAGGCACCACTGTAGCCCATTTTGATCTTACCGATATGTTCCGGGCGAAAGAAATCCTGAAAGACCATGTCTGTATCATGGGTAATGTTCCCTCTCCGTTACTTCAGGTCGGAACGCCAGAAGATGTCGATGAATACTGTAAAAAACTAATTCATGTCTGCGGTAAGGGCGGTGGTCTGATTCTGACAAACGGAAGTTCAATAGATCTGGCAAAACCGGAAAATATTAAGGCCATGATAGATGCTCCAAAGAAATATCATCCGAATTAAGTCTGAAAAATTAGATTCTATATGGAGGACCAGTTAATGACAACCATAGACCCGGAAATCCAGGCGTTAAGAGAAGAGATTCAGAAAGAGACAGGCAAAATCCCTGAGGATCTATATGAAGAGAGAGAAAAAAGAATCAGGCAGGCTATTTATCTTGAGAAACCAGATAGAGTACCAATTATCATAATGGCTGATCCGAGTGACTATACAGATACTCCTCGTTCAGCCGCGTACTATGATCCGGTTGGTTTTAAAAAGGCCTGCCGTCAGGTTGCACTCGATTTCCAGGGAGATACGGGTAGTGCAGGATTGCCAACCTCGGGAACAGCTCTGGAATTGCTGGATGTAAAAAGCAGGTTATGGCCAGGTGGATCCCTCCCCCCTGACTACGAACTACAGTTTGTAGAAGGGGAGTATATGAAGGAAGATGAGTACGACCTGTTTTTCAAAGATCCAACGGACTTTATGCTTCGATATTATTTGCCGAGAATATACGGTGTACTAGCTCCACTGACCAAACTCCCGTATCTCGGATACAGTTTCAACTATATCGAGGGCATCACCATCCTGTTTGATACTCCAGAGTGGGCAGAGATGGTAACAAAACTGGTGCAGGCTGGTCGTGAAATGAAGAAGTTCAGAGAACTGATCGGTAATACTACAGAAGAAATGGCTCAGCTTGGCTTTCCGGCGTTCTCCCATTTTGGCCCTGCGGGTGGCGCACCATACGATACTGTTTCGAGCTTCTTGAGAGGTTGTTACGGTACAATGACGGATATGTATCGGCAGCCTGAAAACCTGCTAAAGCTGTGCGATATGATACAAACGCAGCGACTTTCCCTGGCACAGCCAGCTGATCCGACAACGCGGGGAAATCCAAAACGACTCGGTATGCCTCTCTGGCGTGGAGATGCGTCCTTTATGTCTCAAAAACATTTCGAAAGATTCTACTGGCCGGGACTTAAAAAACAACTGGTAGAACTCAGCAAGCTGGGATACGTTCCGATACCCGTTTTTGAGGACTACTTCGGAAACCGACTGGAATGCCTTCTTGAACTGGAAAAAGCATCGATCGTAGCCCTTGTTGACTATACCGACGTTTTTGAGATATCCAAACTCCTGAGGGGACATTTATGTGTAATGGGTGGTGGTCCGTTATCGCACAAGAAAGCATCGATCAAGGAAGTTGAAGATTACAACAGGAGATTAATCGATGAGTGCGCGCCGGATGGAGGTTTTATTCTCAGTCTCAGGCTCC
The DNA here is from genome assembly GCA_011191975.1 of Dehalococcoidia bacterium. Taxonomy (GTDB): domain Bacteria; phylum Chloroflexota; class Dehalococcoidia; order Dehalococcoidales; family UBA2162; genus MGML01. The sequence goes on along the minus strand of DUFA01000115.1, from coordinate 97,206 downwards.
CTGTAGGGCAGAAAAAGGAAGATGTCCAGGCTATGATCCAGAGACTGAAAGAATACGCTAAATACTAGGGTATTTCTCAACGAGGTGCTACTATTATGGCTAATTACATTGATGAATTCGTAGTGGTAAAAGGAGTAAAGCTGCATTATTACCGGACAGGAAGTGGTAACCAAACTCTGATACTTCTTCACGGCGCTTCTGATAACGGGATGTGCTGGAAACCAACGGCTGATGTACTGGCCGAAGAATACGACGTGATAATGCCTGATGCCCAGGGGCATGGTTTGTCCGACAGACTTGATCCGGGATTTAAGTTCTCAGACCAGGTATATCAAGCTGCAGGTCTGATAAGAGAACTGAGGATAAATAATCCCGTTCTCATGGGTCATTCAATGGGAGGAACCTGCGCAACAAATCTCGCCGCTCTTTATCCTGACTTACCGAAGGCTATCATACTGGAAGACCCCGGCTGGATGACACAGATTGCCAATCAACCGGGCCAGAGACCGGGCGCCAGGGAAATGAGGGAGAGGATGGAACAGTTTAAAACCATGACTGTAGAGGAACTGATAGAGCAGTGCCACAGAGAGAGTCCACTATGGTCGTACGAAGAACTTGTTCCCTGGGCAGAATCGAAAAAACAGTTCGATATAAATCTTTTTTCGTCCTTTAATATCAACGAACTCCCGTGGATCGAAATGGTACCGAAGATTAAGTGTCCGGCATTATTGATAACCGCGGAGATCGGGATTGTCAACGATGATACAGTTGCCAAAGCAATGGAAATATGGACAGCCGACAAGCCTTTATCCCACGTAAAAGTAATGGGTGTAGGACATAATATCCGCCGCGAGAATTTCCAGGTATTCTTTGATTCAGTACAACAATTCATAAAGGGGCTGTAAGTAATTATAGCCCCTCAGAGGTCAATCCTCGATTATAAAAAACCATCGCCCTTTTTCGTTTGACTGGAAAAGTATTCGGTTGCCATAAGCATATGACCAAAGTAGAAGGGTTTCCTCACTTCTCTCATATAAATAGGAGCGTGATTGACTCCAGGCGGAATAGTAATTATCGCCGCGGTCGTGATAATGTGTTTTTCCCATTCGTCGCCGAGGGCTATCTCTGCTACACCACCGAGTTCCGGATAGTCATCCATATCAGTAGGGAGGAAGAATAATATCTCATCACAGTTATGATCGTGCGGAGGATCGGCAAGCATATGTGGGGCTATAATGGCATTGAAGTTAAAGTGGAAACCGAAATCTCCGACATCTTCGATAAGCTCTTTGTGCATCGTAATAGCCTGTTTATAGCTTATCCTGCGCTGCATTTCACGGGGTTGGATATTCCGTTTTATATATTTTTCGTATTTCGAATCAGCCATTTTGTGAAGACTCCTTTACATCTGAAATTTCAATTGAAATAATATAATCCTGTTAGTACACCATTCTCTCTATTATTTCGGTGCCAGACTAATAGTACAGAAAATAACCGGTTTATTAACCCTGGTGAAATTCACCGGTCCGTATACCATGCCTTTAGGTATACAGATAATCGAGGGAGTATTAATTATACTTAATTCTCCTTCTTCACCCATAGATACTTCGACTTCAGCTTCGAATTCATCAGGTTCGCCAGCATCACTACCCTCGAATACGAGAAACCCGTCAAAATCATTGGAAAGAGGTTCTTCTATTACCTTTGTCGGCTGAGAAATGTACTTCCAGCTCAAATGGGGTTCATCTATCACCCAGTCTTCTGTTTCCAGTGTTCTCGTCCTGACTCCCGGTTTGTCAGATGGCAACCTCTCATTCGTTCCTCTTACTATGTATTTACCATATTTTGATTCAGCCATTTCCTGCTTCTCCTTCTATTGAAAAAATATTCGGTAAACTTCAAACTAATCACGAATCATTCATCTTCAAGATTAGAAAACAAATGGAACCAATGATTAATCTGAGACACAAACTACATTAAAGGACCGCGTTTTGTCAAGGTAAAGGTTGTACGACCGTATGATACGTGAAGAACAGTTTATTCAATAATAGATACATTAGTATCACAAAGTTTACTCGTAATGACCCCTTATGGTCAATCATATCATGTTATTGTAATTATATACGCCTGTTTATATAAGAAAACAGGCGTCAAGTGTCCGTTTAAAATTTCTTTATACCTAAATTTTCAACTGTATCTATTAATAATTTTACATAATGGAATAGACATAACGAAATGAAATAACGAATGTACAGGTAGATTGTAATGAGTGAAGGTATTAATAAACAACAAATTAGAGAATTACTTACTACCATAGCCCGTGTATCTCGTGGTGATTATGAAACCAGGATGGAAACATCTGGTAAACATACGGAGTTCGATTCTGTTGCTGCCGGACTGAACATGATGATTAATGAAATCAGATCAAGGCAGGAAGATCTGGAAGAGCAGAAAGAAGAAATAAACGCCCTCAATGAGAACCTGATAAAGGAAATACGAGAACGTACAGAAGTTGAAAGTCTTTACAAAACATTGACTGAGAACTCTACAACGGGTGTTTATATCGTACAAAAAGGTAAGTTCGTCTTTTTTAACGAAGTGTTCAGAATGAACAGTGGATATCCAACAGATGAATTACTCGGTACGAATTCCCTCGATCTTATCCACCCTGAGGACAGGGAGTATGTCAGGCAATGTGCGACAGATATGTTAAAGGGGAGAAGAATACAGCCATATGAGTTCAGATTAATCAATAAATCAGGAAACATCTTATGGTCATGGGAGAAAGTTACCAGTATTACATATAACGGTGAAAGAGCTGCGATGGGGAATTTCATCGATATCACTGAGAGAAAAAAGACAGAAGAAACCCTTAGTTTGTCCGATGCAATTCTCAAGTCGATCCATGAAAGTGTAATCGGCATGGACGCCGAGTTTAATATTACTTACTGGAACGATATCTGCGAATCTACGTTTGGTATTACGGCTAAAGAGGCGAAGGGTAAGTTTATTGGTGATTTGCTGCAGATGGAAGAAGAGTACGAGGGACAGAATGATGAACGGCTGAAAATCCTTTTGGAAAAAGGATATAACAACGAGGAACAACTATATATAACTCCAAAGGGAAAAGTCTGGGTTGATGTACACGTTCGTGCGATAGAACAGGATGGTGAACGAATGGGATGGGTTACCCTGGCCAGTGATATATCTGAACGTAAAAAAATGGAAAAAGCAATAAGGGAGAATGAAGAAAGGTTCTCTACGATATTCTATGACAATCCTCTGCCGATGAGTATATTTTCTCCAACAACACGTGAAGTAGTCGATGTGAATTCCGCTTTCGCATTTCAATCTGGATTATCTCCAGAGGAGTGCCGAGAAAAACCGATCGATGATTTAACGACTTTCGTCGATCCAGAAAAGCGTGATGAAATAACCAGAGAGATGTACGATAACGGAAGGGTTGATGGTTTTGAAGCTCAAATATTACTAACCTCAGGAGAAATGAAAACAATGCTGCTGTCGAGTCGCTTAATAACGCTTAGCGGAGAGGAGTATTTTGTTACCGCGTCCAACGATATCACCGAACAAAAACGAATTGAAGAGCAAATACAGAAGACGAATAAACAGCTCGATAAGCAGAATGAGAAACTGCATATTCAGGCAGACCAGTTGATACAACAACAACAGGAGCTGGTTGAAAAGAATCGAGAAATTGAACGTGCTAACCAGATGAAGTCAGAATTTCTGGCAAGTATGTCACATGAACTTCGCACACCATTGAATGCGGTAATAGGATTCTCAGAGTTAATGCTGGACGGCATTACAGGTGATATAAATGATGAACAGAGAGAATGTTTGAATGACATTCTCAATAGTGGCCAACATCTCCTTGAGTTAATAAATGATGTTCTTGATCTGTCCAAAGTAGAAGTCGGTAAGATGGAATTTAAACCGGTTGAACTAGATGTATCAGACGTGATTAATGAAGCTGTTCAAACGGTCAAGTCATTACTCGATCAGAAAGAGCACTCAGTAAATGTAAATGTTGAAGAAGGAATCAGCCGAATCTATGCCGATAAAAGCAGGTTAAGACAGGTGCTTCTTAATTTACTCAGTAACGCCACTAAGTTTACACACAAGGGCGGCAAATTAGAAGTGACTGCTGCGACAAAGAATGGAAGGTGTCTGATAGGTGTCAAAGATAATGGAATTGGAATAAAGAAAGAAGATCAAGAAAAAATATTTGAGGTATTCACTCAGGCGGAGACAATGGAGGATGAAACTCCGAAAGGGACCGGCTTGGGCCTTACCTTGACGAGGCAGTTTCTAGCTGCAATGGACGGAGAGATCTGGGTGGAGAGTGAATATGGTAAGGGAAGTACCTTTTTCTTTACTATTCCTTTTACAGGAGATTTAGAAACTGATTCTGAATCAGTCGAAGAAATTCCGACCGAAAAAGTGGGTCAACGACCGTTAAGTCGACAGAAAGAAGAATTAGTACTAATTATAGATGATGATTCCGTAACCAGGAGGTTATTTTCCACCTGGCTGACAGAAGAAGGGTATTCGATCGCTGAAGCTTCAAATGCTGATGAAGGGCTAAAGCAGGCAGGAGTATTGCTACCGGATATAATCATCCTGGATATCCTGATGCCGGATAAGGACGGCTGGTACGTACTAAAAGAACTGAAATCAAAGGTAAAAACAAGTAATATACCGGTAGTTATTACTTCATTCGGTGAGGAAAGAGAAATGGCTTTCAGCCTTGGAGCCATTGATTACTTCAATAAACCGATTAATAAAAAGAGATTTCAGAAACGCATTTCCGAAATTGGTTTGCAGCGGCACGATAGGGTGCTGGTTGTCGATGATAATCCCGCTGATCTACATCTTGTTTCATCTATATTAGAAACAGAAGGTATAACATCAATATCAGCCGATGGTGGCCAAGAAGGAATTAACATAATTCTTAGAGAAAAACCATCATTAATAGTACTCGACTTAATGATGCCGGATCTTTCGGGATTTGAGGTTATCGAGAAACTTCGTGAAACTGAAGGAGTTAAAGATATTCCTATTATCATTATGACATCAAAAGATCTCTCAAATGAAGAATTAAGCTACCTGAGATATCAAACTGAAGGAGTAGTTAAAAAGGGTACTTTTAGCCGTGAGGATTTACTTTCAACCATAAATAAACTGAGAAAGTCCGAAGTAGTGTAACTCAGATATCACTGGAGATGATAATATGTCGAAGAAAGTACTGATAGTAGAAGATGATCCCAAAAACATGAAACTGACCATGATGACATTGAAACCGCATGGTTATGAGTTGGTATGCGCCGCCGATGGAGAAGAAGCAGTAAATACAGCATTCAACGAAAAACCTGATGTTATCTTGATGGATATGCAATTACCAAAGATTAGCGGGATAGAAGCAATAAAACAGATCCGAGATCATCCCGATTTTGCAGAAATACCCATACTGGCATTGACCGCTTATGCCATGAAAGGCGATGAAGATAAATATATCGAAGCTGGTTGTACTGCATACATGTCTAAACCAATAAATACCAGAGAATTACCCGTTAAGGTTGCAGAATTACTTGGAGAATAATATATTCTATAAGAAAAGGTGCCTAATACGCGATCCGGGAGGTTACTGTGCCCAAAATATTGGTAGTTGATGATGATCCTGCAGGCCAGAGATTAATAAAATATATGCTTACTCCCGAAGGATATGAGGTTATCACTGCCTCCAACGGTATTTTAGGATTACAGATGGCGACTCAGCAATCTCCAGATCTTGTCGTACTTGATATAATGCTTCCCGGCCTCGATGGCTTCGAAGTGTGCAGAAGGCTTCGCGAAGGATCTAACACTGAGAATATTTCTATCGTTATGCTTTCAGGGAAATCCCAGGAAACTGACAGAGATACAGGTCTTAAAATGGGCGCAGATGCTTATCTTATAAAACCGGTAGATAGACAGGAACTTATCGATACGGTAAACAAACTAGTACATGAAAGGATCGGAGTAGTTAAGCAGCGACAGGGAAATATCGTCACGTTGATAGGAGCTCGAGGAGGTGTAGGAACCAGCACTATCTCAACAAATGTATCCATAGCCTTAGCAGACAAAGGTTATTCAACACTCCTTGTTGACCTGAGTCCGTCGTTCAGCATCCTGGCCGATATGATGGGATTAACTGTCGAACACTCTGCCGCAGGATTATTTAAAGGAACGGGTGGGGTAATTAGTCCCAGTCTTATAAAAGAATTAATAGTAGATCACCCGTCTGGTGTTAAGTTACTTTGGGCAGACGTATTTCCTGAAGAGTACGGCAGCATGACCAGAGAGAATGTAGACCAGTTAATGCAGGAAACAGGGAATTTATCGAAATTTGTCATTGTTGATGTTCCTGCATCTCCGTCCGACCATGCTGTAGCTGCTCTTACGGCAGCAGATATAGTTGTCTTGGTAGTAGGAGCTGCCAAGGAATCACTGGAGCGAATAGACACATCGGTAACGCGGTTATCCAGATTCGGTGTAAACAGAACAAACATGAAACTGATACTGGTAGATCGATCGGGTAATGTGAATAACCGTACTGTATCCTCTGTTAGTGGTCTGCCAGTTCTTGGATTTGTACATTACTGTGATAGTGAATGTGCCGAAGCCGAAGCGAAAAATACTCCTGTGATACTTAGTTCGCCGCTTTCGAAAATAGCAGAAGATATTAATATAATCGCTACTGAAATTTCCAAATTTGAATAGACTGAGTAAACATAAATCACAGGAAAGACAAATTGGATACCGAAAATAAAAAATTAGAAACTGAATATGAAATAGACGCTTCGCAAAGTAGCGGCAAGAGCCTTGGTGAATTGCTGATTGAAGCAAACCTGATAACTAGACGACAACTAGAATCCGCACTTGATATCCAGCAAACTCAGGGAAGAAAACTGGGTGAGATTCTAGTAGAACAAAGGTTCATTACTCCTGAAGATCTTACCGCTATACTCAGTGTCCAGATTAACGTCCCGTTCATAGACCTGAAAAGGCATACCCTTCAACCCCAGATCCTCAGCCGGGTTTCAGAATGGATGGCGAGAAAGTATAACGCAGTTCCGCTTGATATCGTTGGTGAATCCCTTATTATGGTGATGGCTGATCCCGAGGATACTCAAGCAATAAATGACTTTATCGCACACACCGGAATGCAGATTCAACCGGCAATCGGTATATCAGGCGATATCCATGAAGCTATTGATCTGAATTATCAGGCAAAAGGTGAGATAGAACAGGAAGTAAAACGTCTAGTTCCGTCATATGAGATTGATAGAAGCAATGAGTCAATCCTTTCCATCGACACATCAAGAAATACTCCCATTATTCGAACGGTGGAATTATTCATTAATCAGGCGGTAAAAGCCCGAGCCTCCGATATTCATTTCGAGCCCCAAAAAGACGGATTACGAATCAGGTACAGGATCGACGGTATCCTCCACGAGTTCATGTCTCTTCCAATGGAAATCCATCCGGCTCTCGTGTCGAGGATTAAAATCATTGCCGGCATGAATATTGCCGAACAGCGCCAACCACAGGACGGTCAGATCTCTTATACGGTCGATGATAGAGAGATAGATATACGAGTAGCTACCATAGACAGCGCCTATGGTGAAATGGTTGTTCTTCGTATTCTCGATAAATCACGTTCGTTACTTGAACTGGGCCAACTTGGATTTCTTGAAGATGATCTGCAGAAATACAAAAAAATGCTTGCAACCCCTTACGGACTGATACTTTCAGCCGGACCTACCGGTTCAGGGAAAACAACCACTCTTTACGCATCCATCAATGAACTCGATCGTAAACAGCGAAACATCGTTACTATTGAGGATCCTATCGAATATTATTTCGAAGACATTAACCAGATTCAGGTGAATACGAAAGCCGGAATAACGTTTGCCAGCGGACTGAGGGCAATGATGCGTCTTGATCCTGATATCATTCTCGTTGGAGAGATGCGAGATGAGGACACAGCCAATACGGGCGTGCAGGCTGCTTTGACGGGACACCTCGTTCTTTCATCGATACATGTAAATGATGCTGTTAATGCATTTCCGAGGTTAGTCCATCTCGGTATAGAACCGTTTTACTCGTCGTCCGCTCTTGTCGGCGTAATAGCTCAACGCATGGTTCGCCGGGTATGTCCTCATTGTCGAATTACCGCTGATATACCTCCCGCCGATAATGAAGTTTATGAGCGGATTACAGGTGAAAGACTAACGGAATACCAATACGGTACAGGCTGTAATTTTTGCGGAAATACCGGATTTCTGGGACGGATAGGTGTCTTCGAAATTCTGGAAGTAAACGAACGAATAAGGCAGATGGTTACAGATGGGGCATCAACTCAGGAGATACGGGTCCAGGCAGTGAACGAAGGCATGACGCCAATGATTTTAGATGGCATGAAAAAGATAAAAGAAGGAATAACGACTCCAGCCGAAGTCATTCGCACAGTAGTAGCAGTTGAATAAACCATACATACTTTTACAGTCTTGAGATATTCGAATGAATTTCAAATACACAGCATATACACCCCAGCAGAAAATCGTCAAAGGTGAACTCGAGGTTACAGATAAAAACATAGCGGTCGAGTCACTGGAACGTGCCGGATACAACATACTAAGTCTGAAATCCTACAGGAAGATCAACATAGAAGATATTTTGCCCAGCCTTTTTTCAGTGAATAAAACTGATATAGTGCTGTTTTCACGTCAATTAGCAATGCTTCTGGATAAGGGTGTTAAATTTCTGGCAGCTTTGGAGTTGTCGAAAGACCAGATTCACAACAGGATCATGAAAAAACGGATCAAAGCCGTACTCGATGATGTTGAAGGAGGAAGTACCTTTTCCGATGCCCTGGCTCAACATCCTGATGTTTTCCCCGTAACGTTTTACCATATGATAAAGGTCGGAGAAAAAGCAGGAAAACTTGAAGAGGTACTGAGAGAAGAAGCCGAACACATAGAACAGGAAGAGGTAACGAGGAAGAAAATCCGTAGTGCCTTTATCTACCCGAGTGTAATCTTTTCAATGGGAATTGGTACAGTTATAATTCTCCTAACCACCGTTCTTCCTTCAATGATGGATTTATTTACACAGTTCGGCTCTGAATTGCCTTTCCCTACACGCGTGACAGTTTCTCTAGCTGAATTTTTCGATAATTATGCTATGTATCTGATTGGTGGAATCCTGGTTCTTACTTTTCTTATCATGACATACTCGCGGACTAAGTCAGGTAAATACACTCTGGAAAGGTTTTTACTTTGTCTACCTGTAGTCGGACGTATCATCTCCTTGCGAAATCTTGAACAATTCAGTCGTATATCTTCCATTTTATTAAGTGCCGGACTGCCTGTAACCGAAGTAATAATGATCGCCCAACAGGGAGTGCAGAGTGAAACTGTACGACGTGAGTTAGCAAAGATACCTGAAAGTCTGATCCAGGGGCAGGGACTCTCTCGATCAATGCAAAAAAGCGCTATGTTTCCCTCAATGCTGATACAGATGGTAATCACCGGAGAAGAGACCAATACCCTTGAGTCAAGCTTTGAAGCTCTCGCCGAACATTATTCTTATGAATTTAACCAATCATTGAACACTTTCATTTCGCTGCTCGAACCGGTACTAATCCTTTTAATTGGTCTTATCATAGGTTTTATTGCGATCTCGGCAATGATGCCCATCTACTCGATCTACGATGTCATGGCGTAATATAACCGCATTTTCTGACAACGCACGAATCCTAAATGGAAGTAACTATGCTGAAAAACGATATCGCTGTAAAGTTGAAAGGGACTACTAAGAGATATTGTTTTATGGTGACAAAACAGGCCGGATTCGGGCTTGTGGAATCACTCTTAGCGGTTGCAATCCTGGGAAGTACCGTCTTTATGCTTCTTAGCGGCCTTTCTACCGGAGCAATTTCCGTTGGTATACTCCAGGAAGACATAGTTGCCGAAAACCTTGGGAGAACGCAACTTGAGTACACGAAAAGCCTTCCTTTCAACACCGCACCATTTTCTTATGAATCTGTAGAAGTGGTTCCCGAGGGATATTCAGTTACTGCAGAAGCTACTGCAATTAGTAGCAGAGACGACGATATACAGAGATTAATTATCACCGTTTACCGTGGAGAAAAATCGGTGTATATCCTTGAAGGATTCAAGGTAAACAGATGAAAGTCGACACAAAGCAACGCGGAATGACCCTGATAGAATTACTGATAGCACTTGGTATCACCGGAGTGATAATAGGAGGGTTAGGGGCTTCGATATACACCATAATGAGCGTGACTGGGCGTGGTAATGCTGAAATTTATCTCCTCCGGGATATGCAGAGTGCTTCCCACTGGATCAGTAATGACGCCCGAAAGGCAAAAGACGTTACTTTGATAGGCGGAATACCGGCGAACGGGATAGTTCTCGAGTGGGATGACAGTCAGGGAAATCCACACTCGAGCAATTATACACACTCGGGAAGAGAATTAATACGGAGTGTTAATGGGACATCAACAATCATTGCCTGGAATGTTTCATCTATTGAGTTCTCTCTAAATGATGATGTCCTTACCTATACGCTAACATCAGAAACCGAAGGCCGATGGGTAGTAAATAAAGAGGTTGCAGGTCACGTGAACCTTCGCGCATGGGAAGAAAACTAGAATGAGTAAGGTGAGAAATATACTGATTTGGAGACAACAAGGGCAGGCATTCCCGCTTGTCCTGATCATTCTGGCAATAGGTTCAATCTTAGTTTCCGGTTTCCTTACATCAGCGAATACAAGCCTGTTAAACGCTAAAGTATACAGTGACCCTATCCCGGATACTTATGCTGCTGATGCCGGTATTGAAGATGCGATCTGGGGGCTACAATATGGTACACTGGGTGAAACACTGGATTCATCAGGAGGTTATCTGGAATATGTACTTCACGAACCAGTAAATGACCTGCCGGTATACATATCTTTAAATGGGATTACGGGTCTAATTGCCAGTCATGATTTCAACGATAACAACATGAACGGGGGTATCGGATGGATTTCGGGATGGAGTCACCAGGGATCAACTTCCATTATGACCCAAGAGAATCCCTATGAAGGAACACACCACCTGCGATTACGTGGTGCCAATGCATATATCGAACGTTCTGTTGATCTTATGGGAAAGAGTGAGGTTCACCTTCAATTTTATGCAAAAGTCAATTCATTTGAAAGTGGAGATATGATGAGATGCCTTGTCAGTCCCGACTACCTTGACTGGACGGTTGTAGAAACCTGGGACAGTAGTGATAGTGATAATACCTACCATCCTGTTGATATAGACCTGTCATCGATCAATATGTCTTCGGAATTTTGGATAGCTTTTGATTCGGGAATGGACAGGAATAATGATTATTTCTATGTGGATTATCTCACCATCGGTGGTTTGGGTGGTTCGGTTATCATCCGATCAGTCGCTGGTGAGAAGACGGCAATTGCTAAAGTAGGGCTGCTTGAAGGAACGGTATCCGTTATATCCTGGGAGGTTGATTGACAGCTAAGAAAGTATATAATACTGATAATGAATATATTTCAGAAAACAATTACCAGTCTGAATATTGAAGCCGACAGTGTAAAATTACTTTCTGTCAAAGGATCTACCGTCATAAAAGCTTGTGAAGCTCCTATAACCAGAGGGTACATTAAGAATACCGTCATTGATAATCCACAAGGCGTCGCAGATATTATTTCAGATTTGTGTAAACAGGCTAAGGTATCACGACAAGATTTACTGGTGGCAATGAATAATTTCCGTTCTGTATCCCGTCTGATTACTCTTCCCAGGATTTCACGTGGGAGGATAGATGAAGCGGTGATGTGGGCAGCAGAGAGAGAAATGCCAGTACCTCTTGATACTATGTATGTGACATGGCAGTTCCTGGATAACACAGATTCTGAGCAAAATGTATTTTTACTTGGAGTTCCACGTGACGCGTTTTCTCAGTTAGTTAAAACCTTATGGGCAGCAGGGGTAAGTACTAAAGCGATCGATACTAAACTTATAGCACTGAGCAGGTTAATCAGTAATGAAAGCGGCATAATCATCGATCTTGAAAGCGACTCAGTATCAGTTGTTCTCCAGATAGGAGGTATTCCCGTAGTAATGCAGACAGCAGTTGTTGAAGCCAAAAACACTATAAATGAAGACAAAGTAAAACGAGCAGCAGATGATCTTTATCGTGTTATTGAGTATCACAATAAAACCCATCCAGAACAATCTCTAAATAAAGATACCAGCATCCATCTTACGGGAAGTATTGTTAATGAAGATATCGTAGAGTTTGTCCGCCAAAGTACGGGGCGTACAGTTATGTTACCAAGTATACCTTTGAACGTACCAGATGGTTTCTCTCCGTATCGATATGCTGTTAACGCGGGCCTTATTTTCCGTGAAACGAAATCCAGGCAAGCAGGTTATCATAGCATTATAAATCTTGATATAAGAAACGCTGAGAGATTTTTAATCCGTGATTAACGACAATGGGCTTGAATCACAGGTTTTCTATCGAAACGAAATGTAAAGCTATCCCATTCATGCAGTAACGTTTACCGGTAGGAAGTGGACCGTCATCGAAAACGTGACCAAGGTGTGAACCGCACCTCGCACATAGTACCTCGATCCTTATCATTCCCAGACTCCTGTCTTCCTGTTCTTCGATATTGAGAGACGATACCGGTTCGGTATAGCTGGGCCAGCCTGTTCCTGAATTGTATTTCGAAGTGCTTTTAAAAAGGTCGGTACCACACCGGACGCACCTGAATATGCCTTCACTATGAACCTCTTCAAATAGACAGGTGCCAGGAGTTTCGGTCCCTTTTTGTGTTGTGATTCGGTACTGCTCTTCGGTGAGAATACGCTGCCACTCCTCATCGGTTTTCACCATTTTCTCGACTTCGATTTCTTTATCCTGTTTTACATCATATATCAGCATCTCATTTCCCCTACTAACGGATTGCTATTTCCCCGGTCAGACAGCAATATCTACTAATCATAATCCGTTATTATACCCCAGTTCTCACTTTTATTGTAAAGACTCTTGTTCGACTTGAAATAGACAATCACAGGCATACTGTTCAGTTCTGAAACATTTTTAAATAACTCAGAATCGCCATATCTGAATGATTCAAGAACCAGCGGTAATTCTCTCTGGAATATATCGTATCGAAATTTTGCGGTTCCAAAAACAAATCCTCCACTGATATAACAATATACCTGAAGTATGTAACCTTCCTCTGTTTTCGATATCTCGGCAAGCACCTCGTCTCTCATTAGTCTTGTATAGAGACCTGAACACTGCTTCATATCATAGTCAGAACCTATAGTCAGGTAGAGATCTCCGGTGTAGTCCGAGTGCGTGAGTGTATACCGTCTGGGCAGCATTAACCTGTCTGGAAAAGTCCCCGGAGTAAATGTGGTATGGAGTTTGTCGGGATTGAGTCGTTTCACTTGGTTATACTAAATCTTCCAGGACTGATTTATCCGCACTGAAATAGACATCATTGCCTATCCGGACGACCGGCCTGCGAACGAGTCTCGGTTCCTTTAACATCAGGTCAATGAGTTCGTTATCACTCAATTTTTCACGGTCAAGTCCAAGTTTTTTAAAACTCGGACTGCGGAAGTTGAACATTTCGGTTGCGGGTTTATCCTGCAGCAGTTCCATAATCTCATCTCTGGTAAAGGATTCTTTAAAAAAGTCACGGTCGTTAAAATCTACCTGTTTCTGTGAAAGAAACTCTTTCGCTTTTCGGCAGGTAGTTCATTTAACCCAGCAATAGAAATCGATCTTTTCAGCCATTTGATTACCTCCTGATTTTTTACTTAAACAGGGCTGCCCAGATAATTCCGTCCAGTATCAGCGTGTGAAAAGCAAAATAAGCGCTACCGGCAACTGCAAGCCAGTATGGGACAGCAGGAGTTCTTGTCTGAAGGGTCAGCAACGCCCATACTAATGCGACTGATGCTAGACCGACAATTATCAAAATAGCCCTGACAATGAACCACAAGCCTGTACTGGGATTTCCCACGTAAAGGTTTGTCATCGGCATCCATAAAGCTGATGGTATCAGTATCAGCAGGAATATGACATAAAACATCCAGAAACCAAACCGATCGGCAATCATTACCTCATTCGGTGTTAGTTTGAAAAAAATAAAGTACAGGAAAGCAAAATAGCCAAGAGCGGAAATTATCATCGAGACTCCGTATACAGGTCTGATACCGGTCGGAACTCCTCCCCAGAGAACATTAGCTCCGCCCGATTGAGTATTGAGTCCAAAGATATAGCTACAGATGACTGCGATTCCTCCGATGACATTAATAATCAGCAAAATAACCTGTTGTGCAACCATTCTCCACCTCCTCGAATTCTTACCAGGTATTATTTCATGGCATTACCAGAGCCATGGCAACAGGATACGTCGTTCAACCGGATAATCTTGGAATGTTTCTTTATACCATCGGTGATGCGACCTGGCTCGGGGGACCAGGTTGGCAATACTCCACAATGAAAACGCTGCTGCAACCGGCGACCAGGTAGCAACAGTCCATCCCAACCAGATGAATATTTCTCCAAGGTAATTGGGACAAGATATCCAACGGTAAAGTCCATTCTCAGGTATTCCGTATTCCTGACCTGTATGCAGCCTGATACGGTACAGAATATAATCGGACTGCCGGTTTATGATAAAACCGAAAATGAATAAACCTATTCCGAATAGGAATCTGATATCAAAGAGCCAACTGACAGAATATTTTGAAATATTATTGGCTATATAATATGAATTCAGATAAGCATTCAGCGTATTGAATATAATCCCGGCGACCAAGACAGCAATCGGTAGAGGTTTCGATGAGAGACGAAGCGTAAGTGGATATATAAATGCTCTGTCCAGATAGTGGATTTGCCACATAATCAGGAATAAAACAGGAATAATGGTATACGAGTGTATACTTGAAAAGAAGAAGATCGCAAATATCAGCGGTGCGGGAGATTCCATGAGTATCCAGCCGAGTTTAGCATTTACCGAAGGGCCGAAATTCTTCTTGAAATGTCGTCCGTACGGTGCCGCGATAAAGAGGAGAATAATAAAAATTACTAATGCGATCAGTATCCAGCCGAAAAGTATAAATCTGAATGTGGTCTCACCCATTAGTCCGAACTCCAGTTTCGTTTTCAAGGTATCGGTTCTCTCTGAACCAATCCAGGGTATCGGTAATCGTTTCTTTAAGAGGACGCGGTTCATAACCCAGCTTTTTACTTGCTTTTTCATGGCTCAGGCGCCGGTTGCTGTTCAGTTCATTCATTGCTATAGGAGTAAAAAGTTGCCTTTTCCCTCGTATACGGTCGAACGCAGAAACAGCCGGTGCGAATAACCTGGCTACGGAAAAGGGCAACACTATACGAACAGGGGATTGATTCATGTATTCAGTTATATAATCTGCAATACTCCGGAGAGTAACCCAGTGTCCACTAAGTATGAATTTATCTCCAGAATCAGCTTTTACAGCGGCATTAATCATTCCTTCTGACACATCCCTGGCATCTACCCAATCCAGCCCGGCATCAACGAGTATCCTGAGTTTTCTATTGGCTATAGCGAGTATTGTGCTGCCAAAATGCGATAGTTGAAAATCATGTGGACCAATGATTCCTGTAGGTGTAACAATAACAGCATCAAGCCCGTTCTTGATGGCTTCCCGGACGAGTTGTTCACCCTCCGCTTTGGAATAATTATATGGCGGATAGTTCTTTGAATTTACCAGAGGGCGTGTCTCGTCAAGTACTTCATTGAGAGGTTCCTGTTTATGAGCGTGAAAGGAGCTGACATGTACGAGACGTTTCACGCCGGCTGACAGACATGAGTCTATTACATTCCTTACTCCGCTAATATTCATCTCTTCGACCTGTTTTCTATCACGTTTTATTACTGATATACGGGCAGCCAGGTGAAACACGATATCGACTTCATGGAATGCGTTTTTTATAGAATTCACATCAAGAATATCTCCACGAACCTGTTCGATATCCAGACCTTCGAGAGCTCTGGTATCACGGTGGATCAAGGCTTTCACATCCCAATCATAAGTAATTAACACTCTAACTAGATTTGCTCCGAGATGACCGGAAGCACCAGTAACAATCGCTTTCATAAACCTTACTTTAAGAAATTTTTATCCATAATGTCTCGCAGCGACCAGTAATACTCCCGGACCGCCGTGAACGCCCAGACTGGCACCGAGCTCAGTTATGGTAATTTTTTCTTTATCGATAAAGTCGGCACACCTCTCTTTTAGAAGCTCAGCCCTTTCTCTTACGGCGCTGTGGACTATGGCTAATTCACTTATAGGAAGGTTATTCTTCACGTATTCATAGATTCTGTCCATGCCTTTTTCCACCTTGCGAACGAAGCCTGCTCTGGCTAGTTCACCATCGCGAAAGGTAAGAAGCGGCATAACATTGAGAAAGTTTGAAGCAGAAGCAATTGCTTTACTCACCCGACCGCTTCTGGCCAGATATTTCATGTGTTCGAACATCCCGAACATACGCATTTGGTCGATGGCTTGGTGGACTTCATCGAGAATCATGTGCATATCCGCCCCTGATTGAGCCAGTCGGGCTGCGGTTGCTGCTATCAGTCCGAGACCCGACGAGTTAAATTTCGAGTCAATTACTTCTATCGGGCATTTGCTTTCCATCGACCGTTTTGCAGTGGCAGCCGAGTTGTAGGTGCCGCTTATCCGGGACGAAATATGAATAGAAATAATCCCGTCTGATGAATCGCAGTATTCGCTATACGTACCGACAAAGTCCTCCGGATTCGGCTGAGACGTCGCCGGATGGACTGGTGAGGAATCTAACATAGCGTAGAATTCTTCACTATTAATGTCCAATCTATCACGGTAGGTTTTATCACCAAAACGAACATATATGGGAACAATTCTGATATTAAGCTGCTTGATTATTTCGGAGGGGATGTCCGCGGTACTATCCGTTATTACCTGAATCGTCATATTTAACCTCCTTTAACAATGGGAGTGGGATTCAGTATTTTGGGGATCGTATATTTAGTAATCAATGCCGAGTAAGGTTGCTACTCTTTCATCCTGCCATTTTATCTGCCAGTCATACCAGGGATGAGGTTTGAATTTCCGGCGGTGGTTATCAGGATTTTCACCGACTATTTCCATTTTCCGAATGTTACCCTCTCCATAGCCCATTTTTTGGAGATACCAGAGGTGTCCAACTTTCGAAAGATCAAAGCCCATCAGGTCAGCAGTAAAGATATCGGCAGCGACAGCGTCACAACTGGCTATGGCAATTTTCCAATCGACTGGATCACCATTTACCGGGCCATCTCCTTCCATTGCCACGAAACCATCCAGAACAGCCAGTTCAGGTACATGTTCTTTTGCCATCAGGTAAAGGTCGAGACTCATTACCTGGGGACCCTGGTGGATTTTTGTTTTCTCATCGTGCTTGTGACTCACTCCACCCATTACAATGTTTTTAATTGATGCCGTGACAGTAGCTGTATCGTGTGTTTTAGGCGGACCAATGGAGATAAGGTAATCGCTTCTTAGCATTTCCCGTGAATAATGTATGTCCATCGATTTGAGATTGGAATCATAAAGGTGGAGGATCTCCCAACTACCTTCTTTCATATCCACAATGTTCACGTTATATTGTTTCAATAAGTCCAAATAATCGTAGTTTTCGAAAGCCTGTAAAGCAGGTATATCCCGTGTAGATTCTCCGATACTTAGTTTACCGTTATAGTGAGTCCTGATAAATTCCAGCAGAGGGCGAACAGCGTCTACATGGGTAGCCGCAGCCTGTATCTCGGTATCAACAAAATTAACCTTGATAAAAACATCTGACTTCCCAGTAATATCGATATCGTCTTTTATTAAGTCCAGGGCATTCCGGATGTTCTCAGAACGATTGTCACCTGCTGTCAAGCCTACTTTCACTTTTCATCACCTGTCCCTTGTATTCTGGTTCCAGATTATCAAAATAGTACTTTTTTTACAAACAACGATCTTAATCATGTAGCTTTGTATTTAACAGATACACGAAAATTCGTCGTAACAAAGCCTTAAAGAATTAGTTGATGTTCTTATTAAACCAATGTAATATGCTAAATACGATATTGTCCGTAATATATATGGAACAACTACGGAAAAGGAGGTACCATGGAACAAACAAAATATGAAGTACCGGTTGAAAAACTGCGATGGGAATGCGATCCTGGTCTTTTCGATTTCGAATGCACCAAAGACCTTGCTCCATTGCGGGAATTCGTCGGCCAGGAAAGAGCTACACGAGCGATAGAATTCGGTCTTAACATGGAAAATTCAGGATATAACATTTACGTTGCCGGAATAACCGGCACCGGTAAGACTTCAATGGTGAAGTCGTATATAGAGAGAGTAATCAACGAGAAGTCCGATCAGGGGGTGAAATTCAACCTGGAAGACTGGTGCTATATTTATAATTTTAAGGAAAACGACTCACCGATAATCACCAATTTACCACAGGGGCGTGGAAAGCTCTTTCGTGATGAAATGGATTCATTGCTTAACAAGATACGTCAGGGTTTAGGGCAGGCTTTCGACAGCGATGAGTACAAAGAACAGAGGCAAAAAACGGTTGAAAAAGCACGTGCCGAACAACAGAAACTTTTTGAAGAACTGGCGAGTGAAGCGCGACAACAAGGCTTTATACTACAGATGACTCCATCGGGTCCGACACTTTATCCAATGCTGGAGGATCGCCCGATGCAGGAACAGGAATACCTTTCACTGGATGAAGACGCGAGAAAAGAAATTACGGAGAAACAAGCCGAGATCCGGAAAAAGGTAATGGCTAGCCTGGAAGAAGTAAGTGATATGCAGACCGAGAATACGGAACGCCTTCAGCAACTCGATAAGGAGATAGGTGAATATACCGTATCAGGCCTTTTCGCACCACTTCTTACAGCATATTCGGAGTTGCCCAAGATTAAAGAATACCTTGAAGGCCTGAAATACTATATACTCGATAACCTTGATATTTTTAAAAGTGCTGAGGAACCGGTGAATCCTGCACTTGGAGTTCCGGTAAGTCAGGTTATGGGAGGGAGAAATCCGTTCTTGCCTTTCCAGGTAAATGTGTTCGTGGATAACAGCGACGCGAAGGGACCTCCGGTAATTGTCGAGAGTAATCCGAATTTCGGTAATATTTTCGGGAAAATAGAGAGAAGGTTCCTGTTCGGCGGATACCTTAGTGACCATACAATGTTGAAAGCCGGTTCACTGAACAAAGCCAATGGCGGGTATCTGCTGGTAAATGCAACCGATATCCTGACCAATCCGGGAGTCTGGCCTGCCCTGAAGAGGGCAATCAAGAACGGGGAAGCGAGGATTGAAGATCCTATCGAGCAGTTCGGCATGGTTGCACCCCAGGGATTAAAACCGGAACCAATGCCGATAAAAGTGAAAGTTATCCTGAGTGGTGACGCCAATCTATACCAGATGCTGTCAATGTATGATGAAGATTTCTGGGAGATATTCAAGGTAAAAGCAGACTTCGACTCAGAAATAGAGAACTCAAAAGAAAACATGCTGGCATATGCGGCTTTTCTATCGGGATGCTGCGATGAGTGCGAAGCCATGCATTTCGATCCGACTGGTGTAGCCAAGGTTATCGAATATTCGGCTCGAATGGTAGCCGACCAGGAAAGGCTGTCGTCACGGTTTGCCCAGGTTAAAGAATGGATAGAGGAAGCCAATTACTGGGCTTCGAAGGATAAGGCTCAATACATCACGGCTACTCATGTCCAGAAAGCTATCGATGAAAGGCGGTTTCGGCACAATCTCCCTGATGAAAGACTAAGGGACATGATTGATCGTGGCACTATCATGATTGACACCGATGGTGCTGAAGTGGGACAAGTCAATGCTCTGAGTGTGTATTCTCTAGGTGACATAACATTTGGAAAACCCTCGAGGATCACGGCAAAGACCTACCTTGGCAGGGGAGGAGTTATCAATATCGAGCGGGAAGCCCAATTAAGTGGACCGACTCATAATAAGGGAGTAATGATCCTCAGTGGATACATGGGATGGAAATACGCCCAGGATAAACCGCTTTCACTTTCGGCGAGTCTGTGCTTCGAGCAATCATATTCGGGTGTCGATGGTGATAGTGCTTCGTCGACAGAGTTATACGCCATTCTGTCCAGTTTGTCGGAGATACCGCTCAAGCAGAGTATGGCGGTTACCGGTTCAGTAAACCAGACGGGAGAAATTCAGCCGATAGGCGGAGTGAATCAGAAGATAGAAGGATTTTACCAGGTCTGCAAGGAGAAAGGTCTTACCGGTGAACAGGGAGTACTGATTCCAGCGCAGAATCTAAGGAACCTGATGCTCGATGAAGAAGTTGTCAATGCGGTTAAGGAAGGCAAGTTCCATATATACTCAGCCACGACCATTGACGAGGGAATAGAAATCCTGACAGGCATTCCTGCCGGTGAAAAAGAGGATGACGGGACCTATCCTGAAGGTACCGTAAATTACCTCGTAGATAAAAAGCTGAAAGAAATGGCTGAAAAGCTGAAAAGTTTTGGTTCGGAAGAAAAATCCGAGGAGACCAAAAAAGTAATCAGTGAAACGGACAATTAGTAAAGGAGACTAAAGTGCCGGAATGGCTTAACCAGTTATTATTGACCTTCGTGCCGCTGTTTATCGTGATAGATGCCCTAGGAAATCTGCCCATTATAATTTCACTCAGCGAAGACATGATAAACTACGAACGGCGGAAGATGATTCACATAGCCGCGGGTACTGCTGCAGGTGTGGGATTGGCTTTCCTGTTTTTCGGCCAGTTTATTCTAAATATCATGGGGATATCAGTCGGAGCTTTCGCTATAGGTGGCGGGCTAATTTTGTTGATATTATCATCGAAATATATACTTACCGGCCGGATGGTCAATGCCGTTAAGGAAGAAATGGTTGCCGTAGTACCCATAGGAACACCTTTGTTAGTAGGTCCAGCGACCATAACAACGTTACTGCTTCTAGCGGGGCAGTATCCTATTTATATAGTACTGATCTCTTTTATACTTAATATACTGGTTGCATGGATGATTTTGATGCTGGGTAACCGGATTGCCGGTTTTATGGGAATTGGTGGATTGAGGGCTGTTTCCAACATATTCAATCTATTGCTAGCGGCAATTGCCGTAACAATGATATTACGCGGACTGCAAATGGTAGGATTGATAAACCTGAATATTTAACGCACCCCTTGACATTAAAAGTAAATATATCTACTATCCTGTAAGTAATACGCGCATTCCCTCATACAAAGAGCTGTAAATATCGTGTAAAAAGAAAGGGGGACATAATGATCCAGAAGGGAAAACTGACCAGGATCGTCGGTGCCGATAACGTCAACGATGATTCGGTCGTACTGGAAGAGTATTCCAGTGATGTTAGTTTCGTTAACAGGATAAGACCGGTTTGCGTAGTAAAACCTGCCGATGCTAGGCAGATACAGAAACTGGTCAATCTTGCTAACGAGAACCACACTCCGCTGGTACCGGTCAGTTCAGGACCACCGCATTTCCGCGGCGATACCGTACCGGGAATCGGAGGTGCCGTGGTGGTAGACCTGAGCAGAATGAAGAAGATTATAAGTGTTGACCGTCCTCGCAGAGTGGCGATGGTCGAACCGGGGGTGACCTTCGGTGAATTGATACCCGCGGCAGAGAAAGAAGGTATAAGACTGAATATGCCTTTACTACCGCGAAAATCAAAGACCATTGTTGGTAGTTTACTGGAAAGAGAGCCGGTGATAATGCCCAAATATCAGTGGGATATCTCGGATCCTCTGGCATGCGTTGAGGTAATTTTTGGTTCAGGTGACGAATTCAGGACCGGACAGGCTGCCGGACCTGGTTCCGTGGAAGAACAGTGGAAAGTCGGCGGTATACAGAAAGCTCCCTACGGGCCGGGAGTGGCTTCCTGGCACCGGATAATCCAGGGCTCACAGGGCACTATAGGTATTGTTACCTGGGCATCGATGCGGTGTGAGTTACTGCCAAGTCTTGAAGAACCATTTGTTGTCGGTTCCAATAATCTGGATACGCTGATGGACCTGACTTCCTGGCTTGTAAGACTAAGAATGGTAAACGAGTGCTTTATTCTCAATAACGTAAACCTGGCAGTTATTTCAGCGAAAAAATGGCCGAAAAATTACCAGAGGTTAAGAGACAGCCTGCCGGCATGGATATTGTTCTACAATGTTGCCGGGTATGAGGTTTATCCGGAAGAACGTGTCAGTTCACAGGTTAAGGGCATCACTGATATTACGCAACGGCTGGGTGTCCAGGCAGTTAAATCGGTCTGCGATGTGTCAGCCAATGAAATCCTTAAGGTAGTACAGCAGCCATCTGCAGAACCATACTGGAAACTGCGTTATAAAGGAGCATGCGAGGACGTAATGTTCCTTACCATCAACGATAAACTGGACAACCAGATCTATGCTATGTACAACCAGGTAGAGAAAGCAGGATATCCTGCATCGGATATGGGTGTATATATTCAGCCAATCGTTCAGGGCACAGGCGTCCACTGCGAATTCAATCTATTCTACGATCCCGACAACCCGAATGAAGCAGGTAAGGTGAAGGCATTATCCTCCTCAGCCATAAAAGCATTACTCGGAAGGGACGCTTTCTTTTCAAGACCTTACGGACCTAATACGGGAATGATTGTCAACAGGGACGCAGCATCAATAAAGATCCTGAACAAACTAAAGAATATGTTCGACCCGAATCACGTGATGAATCCGGGAAAGGTGTGCTTCTAGTGAAAAATAAACGAAGCACGATAGTACCGAACAGTCAAGGAGGTAGCTAAAGATGGGACTGGAACAATACCAGGGCGATATGGATATGTGCTGCCGCTGCTCTACCTGTAAATTTATTCCGATGCAACAGGTAAAGGGAGAACAGTACGCAAACGTATGTCCAAGCATTGCTAGATATAATTTTCATGCTTACTCGGCAGGCGGACGATTAAATATCGGCTCGTCGATGCTGAAAAACGGATTCAACTATACCGACAGACTGCTTGATATCGTCTACAATTGCCAGATGTGCGGAGCCTGCGGCGTTTCATGCAACTACGCGATGGACATGGAAGTCCTTGAACCGATACACGAGTTCAGGATAAAGACGATCGAAGACGGTCATACCAATCCGGCTTTAGAAAAAACTATCGCCGGTCTAAAGAAAACCGGCTCGATGGTGCCGGTAAAAGGGAAACGCGGTGACTGGGCTAAAGGGCTGAACGTCAAAGACGCCACCAAGGAAAAAGTAGAAGTGCTTCTACACGTCGGATGCCTGGTAAGTTACGATACGGAAATGCAGAAACTGGCCAAATCCACCGTAAAAATACTCCAGAAAGCCGGTGTCGATTTCGGTATCACCGGCGATGCAGAAACATGCTGCGGTGGCAGAGCCTACCAGATGGGTTACAAAGACAGCTTCATGGAACAGGCAAAGAAAAACGCTGCTATGATAAAGAAGTCCGGTGCAAAGACGGTAGTGACCGTCTGCGCCGACGGATACCAGGCAATCAAGGTCCTGTACGAGAGATATAGACTGAGAGATTACGTCGAAGTACTCCACATTTCCGAATACATCGACCGGCTTATCAAGGATGGCAAGCTGAAACCTCGGCGTAAGGTAAATCTCGCGGTCACCTACCATGATCCGTGCCGTCTTGGCAGACTCGCTGAACCATGGGTGCACTGGGAAGGAAAGAAAATTCCGGGAGACAGGTTTGTTTTCGATCCTCCGAAACCTTACCGACGAGGAACGAACGGTGTCTACGAACCGCCCAGAGAAGTGATTAAAGCCATCCCCGGTATCAGGTTTACCGAGATGACAAGAATAAARGAATATTCATGGTGCTGCGGAGCCGGYGGCGGCGTAAGTGARTCCAATCCYGAATTTGCWGTCTGGACRTCWMAGGACAGGATCAGCGAAGCAATATCTACGGGTGCTGAAGCTATCGTTACCGCCTGCCCATGGTGTGAAAAGACKCTRAACSAGGCYRTWAAAGARAGYGGYAGYAACMTGAAARTWTACGACATAGTCGAACTCGYRGAAAAGGCAATATAGGGGGTGAATGAAGAATGGCATTAAGTAAAGAAGCATACAAAGAATTCAGAGACGTTGTCGGAGAAGAAAATATCTGTGCCGATCCAGCTATAATGCCTGCATATTATTCCACTGATTTCGCTGCAGTGATTCTCCCGAAAGACACGGCGGAAGTCCAAGCCATAATAAAACTCTGTAACAAGCACAAGGTGAAGTTCAGGCCAATATGTACCGGCTGGTCAGGCATGTTCCCTAAAGATATCATTCTCTTGGATCTCAGAAGAATGAACAAGATAATAGAGATCAATGAGAAAAATATGTATGCAGTAGTTGAGCCGTATGTAATTTCATCGCAGCTGCAGGCTGAACTGTTCAAGCGAGGTTTAAATTTCTGTATAAAGGGCGCCGGGACCAACTGCTCGGCAATGCTCAGAGGTCACGGTCATATGGACCAGAATACCGGAGGTGACGACCGGAACCACCTGGCGATCGAATGGGTTACGCCCGAAGGCGACATCGTCAGGTCCGGAGCACTCGGATCGACTGGAGACTGGTTCTGTGGTGACGGGCCGGGACCATCGCTGAGAAGTATTCTCACCAGCGCAGTCCCTCCCGGAGTAACTCCTGGGGTCTTCACCAAGGCAGCGATAAAGCTTTACCACTGGTCGGGACCGTCTGTATATGATATCAAGGGCGTCTCACCGAACTACCACCTGGAAGAGATCCCGCCTAACATGATGGCACGGTACTACAGCTTCCCTTCGGTGGAGAAAATGTGGCAGGCTGAAATAGCCCTCGGTGAAAACGAGATATGTTTCGAACTGATGGGTTTCAATATCTCGATGGTCGCAGCGAACATCACCACCAGCAACGAGGAAGAAGAACAGGTATTTAATAAACTGAATGCCGAGGTAAAAGGACCGGGTTTCTTCGTAATCGTCATGGGTAATGACGCTGAAGACTTCGCCTTTAAGAAAAAGGCTCTGGAGAAGATATGCACCGACGCTGGTGGCGAATCCTTGAAATCGGTAGAAGAACCGAGGACAGAGGGAATCCTGATGGCCCAGTGTACCAGGATTTCAGCCTCGATCCGGGAAACATTTCGCAATGGTGGTGCGTTCAGCTCCATCCCGATTATGGGACAGAGAGATCTGACCATCAGGTGGGCTATCGGAGCTGGCGAAGCTAAGAAACCTTTGATCGAAAAAGGTCTTATCGTCGATGACGGCGGAGCTTTCTTCGGCTGGGGTGTCGAACAGGGTCACCTGGGAAAGACCGAGATATTCTGTAAATTCGATCCTCGGAACGCAGAAGCGAAAGCCGCTGTTGAAAAGTGGCAGAAAGAACAAAACCTCCGTGCTTTTAAAGAAAGTTACTTCGCTTCTACGATGGGCCCCCAGGATGAGATCGGCCCTGCGCTATCCAACTACCACCTCTGGTGGCGGAACACGATACGGGCGATAGATCCGAACGGTGTTTCGCCGGAAGGCGGTGCTTTAGTCTAATTTTAGGAAATACCTGATAATTATGAGGTAGCCGGGCTTAAGCCCGGCTACCTTTTTTTTACATTAAAATGAGGTAATACTTTATAGGTGGATCACATTCACACCCTACGTGAACTCTCTCATATTAACAACATGAACATTTCTAGTCCCTTGCGTAGGTAACCTCACCTTCATGTTTATAGCCATATGAATTCCCAGTGGTAATGAACATGAAAGGTCTATCCACGCGATGCATGTACAAAGGGCAATGCTCCAGGTCGGCCGGTACGAACACTGCGCAACTCTTCGTTATCAGGTGTTTCTCGCCGTCTATCCAGAATTCCACCTCTCCATGCAGTTCGTAAATATCATCCGGATCGGTGCCGAGGAATATCAAATACTCGTCGAACGGGTGGCTGTGACTTTTATTCTGGACACCTCCCGTCGAAGGTCTGAGAACCATGTTGGTCTCAAGGTAAAAAGCTCCGGGAAGTTTGCCATCAAGCTCGTTAGCAATATACAGGTTGTTTTCCCAAGGCATATCGTTTCCTTTATCACGGCTCTGCGGATGCACCGGATTCGGCGGCGTGTCATAAATATAATTGATGCTGTATTTAGTTCCTTCTGCCATTATCCTTCACTCCATAAGTATGATAATCGCCAGGTTATGTGTCTGCCCGGCGTTAAGAAATAATATGGTTTCGAACTTAATGATGTCAAATCATTTACAAATCCATTGTTTGTTGTACTGTAATATCCACCGAATAATACCAAGTAGAAAGTGTTACTCATATAATGACAATGCGGGAACACATAATGTAGAATGTTCGAGATAATACAGCGACGGGAAACATGGATATTTCAATAAAAGGGGCCAGCGAACACAACCTTAAAAACATCGATACGCATATCGGTGACGGATTGACCGTAGTTACCGGTGTTTCCGGATCCGGCAAAACCTCCCTGGTATTCGATACGTTATACCACGAAGCACGACGGCGTCTTCATAATGTTATTGCCAGCGGCAGACCCGGAAACTGGCAGCATCAGCTGACTCCGGCAAAGGTAGAATCGATCACCGGCATCGGGCCTGCAGTACTTGTCGGACAAAATGTGCTAAATCGTAATCCTCTCTCCACCCTGGCTTCCGCTTCCGGTCTTCATCCGTTTTTCCGATTACTCTTTACTAATTACGGGATCCGTCATTGTCATAAGTGCGGGACAGCATTGCATGTCAGTACGGATGATGAAATTATCGAAATACTGCAGGAACTGGTAAAGAAAAATTCACTCCTGGTCTATGTACCGCTGGTACGCAATATATATGGTAGTCATCGTACATTGTTACAGCAACTGGTGGAACAATTCGGTAACGACAATTTATATGTCGACGGTCATATCTGGCAGCAACAACTGCTGGACTCATCCAAACCTCACGATATAGAAGTAAATATTGGGTATGTGGATCCGGATGCTTCATCAGTTGCAGTTCGTGAAATCATGAAAAAAACTGCTGCGTTAGGAGTACACGCGTTAATAATACGAAATGGCCAATCCGATATCACCCTGGCGAACGCTCCTGTCTGTACAACATGTGGTACCTGGTTTGAAAAACTTGAAACCAAATATTTTCACATGGGATGCCCTTACTGCAATGGTAAAGGCTGTTCTCAATGCCTTGACAGCGGGTTACATCCAGAGGGAATAAACGTACAGTGGAATGGACTCAGATTACCTGAATTACTATCCAGGACCGTTCATGATGCCCGAAATCTGTTCATGAGAACCACGCTACCATCCACAGCAGAACGCCTGTTAAAGGAAATCATGGTTCGGCTTAATACACTCGAACGCGTCGGATTAGATTATATCAGCCTTGACCGTTCATCTCCTACCTTGTCCCGAGGTGAATCTCAACGGGTACGATTAGCTGTCGCCCTCGCGAACCGGATAGAAGACATGCTTCATATACTGGATGAGCCGACTATTGGTTTACATCCTGCAGATGTCGCCCGGTTGTTGCCTGCTTTTCGCGAACTCGTCGGACCTGTAGTGTATGTTGAACATGACAGGATTGCCGCAGCCGTGGCTGACCAGGTAATTGATCTAGGTCCCGGGGCTGGCAGTGAAGGAGGACAGATCGTCTTTAGCGGTACACCGCGTGAATTATGGTCAGCAGATACACCCACCGGGCGATATTTTAGCCTGATCAACCAGGTACCAACACCGGAACGGAGGGGAAACCCGGAGGAATTTATATCTATAAGCGGCGCCATGATGCATAACCTCAAAGATATCGATGTCGAGATTCCGGTGGGCAGACTGACCGTTATTACGGGAGTATCAGGTTCCGGGAAAAGTACCCTGGTTGAACACGTACTGGTACCTTCGATACTAGAGAAAACTCCCGTTGGGTGCAGAACGATCGAAGGTCCGTCTTTAAAAGCTATCCTCGTCGATCAGAGTCCTATAGGTAGAAATCCTCGCTCCAATCCAGCTACCTACACAAAATTATCTGATATCATTCGCGACCTCTTTGCACAGGTAACTGGTTTGTCGGCATCTCATTTTTCATTTAACCGCCCTGAAGGGGCGTGCCCGACCTGTCATGGGATGGGTGCACTGGAGATGACCATGCAATTCCTGTATTCATCCTGGATCGAGTGCTCCGATTGCGATGGACAGAGGTTTAACGAGGATATACTGGCAAAATCGGTTGATTTCGGAGACAGAAAATTAACGATAGCCGATTTCTATCAGCTTTCTATCGAGGAAGTAGCCGCCATTTTTTCAAAAGAAAACAGAATACCTTTGAGTAAAGTGAAAACGGCTCAGTCCATTCTCCAGGCTTTGATAGATGTTGGTCTTGGCTATCTCCCGTTAGGTCAACCGTCGCCTTCACTTTCCGGTGGTGAAGCTCAGCGTGTAAAATTATCGAAATTCCTGGGACGAAATAGACTCGGAGACCAGCTCCTTATCCTTGATGAGCCGTCTACCGGTCTCCACCCTCAAGATCTCGAAGGATTGCTGGTAGTGATTGACCGGCTGGTAAGGACCGGTGCTACGATAGTCGTTGTTGAGCATAATACCGATATTATTCGAGCTGCAGACTGGATAATAGATCTTGGTCCTGGTGCTGGATCCGATGGCGGCCAGGTAATATTCACCGGACCGCCTTATAAACTGGTTGAAGTTACCGACTCAAAAACAGGACAGGCGATAAAAAACGAGCAATTCATTATACCAATACAAAGTCACGAATCACCGGGTTGTCTTTCCGATGATTATATAAGGATCAGAAATGCACGTGCTAATAACCTGAAAGGAGTTGATGTAGACATTCCCAAAGGAAAATTGACCGTGGTCACAGGCTTATCAGGTTCCGGTAAATCAAGCCTGGTAGGGAATATTCTCGAAGCGGAAGCGCACCGACGATACCTTGAATCACTGTCGATGTATGAAAGGCAGGGGACACGGGAAGGACCTGAAGCACCGGTTGACTCGATCTCGGGACTTGGAATTACCATTGCTACAAAAGGTATACAGCCACATCTCTGGAGTGCTCTGACACAGTTTACCCGTCGGGCAAGTGTTGGCAGAGCCAGTGAACTCAGTCATTGCCTTTCGGTATTGTTAGCCAACATCGGTCAGCGTGCCTGCCCGAAATGCGGAGTGCAGATGGACCGTAGAGAAGTATGGTATTGTTCTGATTGTCATACAACGCTTCCTGTCGCCCAACCTCGTCACTTTAGCACCGACAATTATTCGAGTGTGTGCAAAGAATGTACCGGCGTAGGATCATCACTGCTTCCGAAACCCGAAAAACTGATAATCGATCCGACAAAACCTCTCTGTGGTGGAGCAATGAACTCTCCCGGCTACTGGCCTCAGACTTACCTCTGCCAGGATCAGCCTGTAATTCCAGCGCTTGGAGATCGTTACGGGTTCGACGCTTTCTCAACACCGTGGAATGAGATATCCGAAGAGGGGCAACAGGCATTTTTACACGGCGATGACGATCCCATAACGGTAACATACCAGAGTAAAAGTACCGGTGAAACAAAAACAAGGACTAACGCGTGGGAAGGCTTTTATGGTGGATGGGTACGCGACTGGGATATTCACGGAACATATACCGAAAAAGTTCCCTGCCCAAGCTGCCATGGTGCGGGACTGCGCCCCGAATACCTCGCATTCACGCTGGGAGGTTACAATATCCATGAGTTAAGTGAGATGGCGCTTGACGGACTGGAACAAGAACTGAGTTCTCTGATTCTTCCTTCACAGGTTGAGTCCGCTGTACGAACAGCGTACGAGACCGCACAGCGTCGTTTACGCTATTTAAATAAAGTCGGGCTGGGATATCTCAATTTGAACCGGCCATCGGGTACATTATCTGCCGGAGAAGCTCAGCGTATTCAGCTAGCCGGTTTACTCGGCAGCGGCCTGACGTCCCTGACAATACTACTCGATGAACCGTCCCGAGGTATGCATCCCCAGGAACTTGAAGCACTAACCGAAGCACTATTGGCACTACGTGAAACAGGTAATACAGTGATAGTAATCGAACATGATTTACAAATAATCAGGGCTGCAGATCATATCATAGACATGGGCCCGGGAGCCGGTGTCACGGGAGGTGAGGTGGTCGCATCGGGAACACCGGAGGAAATTGCCAGCGCAGACACGATAACCGGAAAATGGTTGCGAGGAACAGAAAAGATCGAAAAACATGAAGGAAATGCAGACAGCGACAAGAATAAAAGATTAACCATAACAGGTGCCCATGAGAATAATTTACACAACATCGATGTAGAGATACCACTTCGGAAGATGGTTGGAATCTGTGGTGTCTCAGGCTCAGGTAAAAGCACATTACTGATAGACACACTGGGCCGGGCACTGGTACAAAAAACACACACTTCATCCTTCGCCCGGGAACCGGTTGAACCTGGCAAACATGATTCGATTGAAGGAATCCCTGAAAGGACCTTTATTGTTGATCAAACCCGGGAGGGTATCCGCAGTCCCGCAGTTTTTCTTGGGCTGACGAATCCTCTGTTAAAACTGTTTGCTTCAACTCAGGATGCAGCAGCGTTGGGCCTGGGCGAAAAACAGTTAAGCACTCCGTGTTCTGCGTGCGGAGGAAGGGGAATAATCCGCATGGACATGGGTTTTCTTCCGGACCTGTTCGAAGAATGCGAAATATGTAGAGGAACAGGATTTCTCCCTGAAGCATGGGAAATACATTACAGGGGCGTATCCTTGCCGGAAGTAAATAGTCTGACGATTGAAGAAGCCTATGAGTTGTTTTCTGAAGAGAGGAGAATAGCCCGACCACTGGAGGTGGCCAGGGAAGTAGGTCTGGGATACCTTGTATGGCGTCAGCCTGCTTATACACTCTCAGGGGGAGAAGCTCAGCGTCTGAGAATCGTCAAAGAACTTTGTCGAAAAACTCCCGTTACAACGCTTTATATACTTGACGAGCCCACGGTTGGTCAGCACATGGAGGATGTGATCAGGCTGATACAGGTACTCAAACGACTCGTGAAGGAAGGGAACAGTGTAATCATTATCGAGCATCATCTGCATGTGCTTGCCAGTTGTGATTGGTTAATAGAACTGGGACCAGAAGGAGGAGTGAACGGCGGAAATATAATCGCCTCCGGTACTCCTGAAGAAGTTACTTTACTGAATACTCCCACTTCACAGTATTTACAGGAGGTTCTGAAAAAATAACATGACCTGGGCATCACTTCTGTTGACTGATCCTTCTCCGAACCTGCGGTTGTTAGTTCTTCGAGAACTTTTACATCGCCCTCCTGACGATGAAGAAGTTCGTGAACTGGAGGAAATTCGTGAACAGGATCCTATTGTAATCGATTTGCTTTCACTCCAGAACGCCGACGGTTCGTTTCACTTAAAAGACGGTAGTCATGACGGGTGGTTCAACATCAAGACTACTTCCCAGTCATTACTCAGACTGGGCTACCTGGGTTTCAGCTCCGAATACCCCGCGATAAGGAAAGGCGTGGAATATCTTTTCTCACACCAAATGGAGGACGGTTCATGGCCTATCCCGAAAACCAAAACTGAAGATGAAATGGGAGACACATACATGATGATCCCTCTTCAAACCGGTATACCTCTCCGGGGACTGGCTGCTGCCGGTTATGCGACTGATTCCAGGGTGGAAAAAGCATACGAATGGCTGCTGCAAAAAAGTTTACCAGATGGCGGCTGGCCTTCGGGCGTTAAAGATGACCAGTATGTATTTCCTGCGGGATATCGTCGGTTACCTCATACCAAATATGGCTGCCGAACCAACACTTCATTTGCGGTCAGTGCTCTTGCCCTTCATCCTCAACGGAGTATGTCAATAGAATGTCGAAGAGGACTCGATTTATTACTGGCCCAGGATACTTTACAGGCTTCAAATCTCGGGCACGAAATAGCGAAGATCGTCGGAGTTGAGAAAGACAGAGGTTTCTTCACTTATTTTGCCAGATACGATATTGCTTTTGTACTTGATCTTTGCTGGAGAATCGGTGCGAGTCTGGAAGATGAGCGCGTAGCGAGTATGGTTAAGTTTGTTAGAGAACAATCGGATGAATACGGACTGTGGGACTACCCGGCATATCCTGAGGTATCAAGGTGGTTATCCTTCGATTTACTTCGATCGTTATCATCAATAGACAGCGATACGGGCTGGATCAGCCTTGAACCTCTCTCACCGTTCCAGCCTTATCCCAAGCAACCGAGACGTTATTAGCTGGATAATGAGTATTGGAGGTTATCAAGCCATCGTTGATAAATCCGTACAAATTGAGAATATTGATCGGAGAAGGCTGTTCACAAATTGTGAAAAATTCCAGATTGAAGAATACTGACATAGAGTGTACAATACTGAAAAGCACCTTTGGGAAACATGTATAAATCTCGGGAGGTGAAAGAGTGAACGATGAACGTTCTGAAGAACTTAGAGACCTGGTAACAGCTGCAACTAATCTGAATTTTCCTGTGAAATTACGAACAGACGCAGTTGAATCGATTGGCAGGATAGGCACACATGATGCTCTGCTTGCCCTTCTTGATATGGCCGGCAACGATCAGCTTTCAAAGAAAGAACGAGAATTAATAATCAAACTGGCCAGCAATCTAATAAAAGCCGGATTTTAAGTAAATCCGGCGATCCGGTATACCTCAAATAGTGGGTTCTTACAAATGGAGATAGGTATTATCGGTCTTCCCGCAAGCGGGAGAACCACCGTTTTTAATGCACTTACGGGAGGTGGCAGCAGTGGTCATGCAACTGCAGGTACTTCCGCTCACATTGGTACGGCTTTCGTCCCTGAACCACGCCTGGAGGTACTTGCCGGTATATTCCATCCCGGTAAAGTAACATACCCATCGGTTACCTACATTGACATCGGTGCGTCCCTGAAAAATATTGCCCAAGATAAAGGGATCGGGGGAAAATTCCTTAACGAGCTCAGCCAGGTGGATGCACTCATAAACGTTGTCAGGGCATTTAAGAACGATGCCGTTCCTCACATTGAAGGTAGCCTGGACGTGGAACGCGATATTGCTAATATGAACCTGGAGATTGTTTTTTCAGACTTGATTATACTCGAGAGACGACTTTCCAAGCTGGAAGACTCACTCAAGGCAGCCAAACAGGCAGAGAAGGTAGGAATTGTCCGGGAACAGGAAGTAATCGAGAGGATTAAAATTGACCTGGAGAAAGATATCCCTGTCAGGGAAATGAATCTAGCCGACGAAGTACAAAGAATGTTATCGGGTTACCAGTTATTATCCGCTAAACCGCTGGTGATCGTTATAAACATCGGTGAAGAACAGCTGCCTGAAGTTAATAAGTTGATCAACGAATGGAACACAAGGTTTAAAGGAGAAAAACGCGCGGTAACCGCTATCTGCGGAGAACTTGAGATGGAGTTGACCCAGCTAGACGAAGAAGCTGCTGAAGAATTCCGCGATGAATACGGACTAAGCGAATCCAGCATAGACGAAATACTCAAACTCTCTTATGACTTGCTGGGACTGATATCATTCTTCACGGCAAATTCGAATGAATTGAGAGCCTGGTCTGTTATCGATGGAACAGAAGCCCAGAAGGCAGCAGGTAAGGTTCACTCCGATATGGAGAAAGGTTTTATCAGGGCAGAAGTTACACCGTTTGAAGACCTGGTAAAATGCGGGGGGTTTTCAGAAGCAAAAAAGCACGGCGTATTACGTTTAGAAGGAAAGACTTATCCTGTCCGTGATGGCGACGTGATAACATTCCTGTTCAACGTGTAGACAAGAGATATCAGGTTACCGGATGTACTCTATTCTGACTTATTATTACCATTAACGAGCCCATTGCGGCTGGCACCTGCTTGTAAGAGGACTGTCGGGCGACCGTTTATCGGGTGAATATAGACGCAATTATCAGTGCCGTAGACTTCCCTGATATTGTCAGTAGTAATTACTTGTTCAGGTGTTCCCTGAGCGTGGAGTTTTCCGTTCTTTATCAACACCAGTCTATCACAGTACTGAGCAGCCAGATTTAAGTCATGGAGCGTGATTATCACCGTAAGGTGGTTCTGGGTACATAAACTTTTTATCAGGTCCAGAATCTCAAGCTGGTGGTTTATATCAAGGTTTGCTGTCGGCTCATCGAGTAAAATTACTTCCGTCTGCTGCGCCAGGGCTCGGGCGATAACGGTTCTTTGAATCTCGCCACCGGACAGTTCACCGATCCTGCGCTCGGCGAAAGGAAGAGTAGCGGTCCTTTCCATTGCTCCGTAGGTTATTTCCATATCATTTTCACTTTCATACCTGAGTAGTCCGAGATGAGGGTTTCTTCCCATGAGGACTATCTCAAAAGCAGAAAACGAACTGGGTAGAATAGGCGTCTGAGGTACAACTGCCAAGAGACGGGCTAACTTGGAACGTTGTATTCCGGAAATATCTTTACCATCGAGGATCACACGACCTGAACGAGGTGTAATAACGTGGCTGATAGCTTTTATGAGTGTAGATTTTCCCGAACCATTCGGTCCGATAAGTCCCAGCATTCCACCCTTATTTACCCTAAAGGACATAGCATCGATAACGGTTGTTTTACCGTATGCCAATGTCAGGTCTTTTACTTCGAGTTTTGCCATACTATTAATCTAAAAATATATAATTCCCTTTCGACGTCTCAACAGGTAAAGGAAGAATGGGACACCGCAGATAGCGGTGATTATCCCTATAGGTATCTCGGTCGGAGCCATAACAGTCCGGGCAATAAGGTCGGCAAGTATCAGGAATATCGCCCCGGTGAGTATTGATAACGGAAGAAGGAAACGGTGATCTGGCCCCCAGATAAGCCGGACTGCATGGGGAATGATAATGCCTACAAATCCAATTGTTCCTACGAAAGAAACGGCAGCGGCAGTAATAAGAGTAGAAGCAGCAAGAAGTATGAGTTTGGTTCTCTCGACATTAATACCAAGCTGTTTTGCCTGTTCTTCATCGAGTTGCATCACATTAAGAGAACGACTGTATAACAAAATTACTATTATGCCAGCAGCGATATAAGGGAGAACAATTCCTACCTCTGACCAATCCGTCATAGAGAAGCTACCCATTACCCAGAATATTATCGGATGGATCTTGTCACCACTGATGATAACAAGGTAAGAGTATATTGCTCCCCATAAAGCTCCAAGAGCTACACCGGCGAGTATCAGGGTCGTTACCGGTACAGTTTTACCTACCCTTGCCAAGATATAGACTACGGTTACGCTGATAATAGCGCCGGAAAATGCCAGTAATGGTATTAAACCAAATCCCATCATGCTGAACTCTATAGGCAAGAGGAATCCTATTACCGCACCAAGGGCAGCTCCCTGTGCCGCTCCGATTAGATAGGGATCTGCAAGTGGATTACGGAACAGGCCCTGATAGGTAGCACCTGCTACAGATAGGGCAGCGCCAATTATCCCTGCCAGTACAATCCTTGGTAGGCGGATATTCAGGAGAATAGTTTCTGTATTCCCTGTCCAATCGGGTGAAAAGTCGATAAACGGAAGTTGTGAAACAAGGATACGCAGAGTTGTGAGAATAGGAATCTTAACACTGCCAATAGTGGTGGCAATTGCCACCACTACAATGACAACGATACAAAGTCCTATGATCGCGTATATTCTCCCCCGCCAATGGGGACGTATTGTTTTTATTCGATCCGATATTACACTTGCGGCTTCACTTACCGTCATAATCCATATTCCCTGTGTCTCAACCTTTATCCTTTACTCAAACAATTCGGGATGGATCATCTCGGCCATCTGTTCGAGACCATCTATCATCCTTTCAGTAGGTCTTCCAACGAGATCTGTATTGATTTCATATATCCTTTTATTCTTTCGTGCTTCTGAATCTTCCAGCCTAGATTCGGTTTTAGCGAAAGTAAAAGGCGCATCTGCACCTTCTCCCATACCCGTTCCGGCTATGATAACCTGAGGATCAGCCTCAACCAGAGTTTCAAGATCTATTGTCGGATATCCTATAGTATCTGCGAACAGATTCGTACCACCTGCTTTTTCTATCAATTCATGTATTCTGGTATCACCACCTACCGTCATTAGTGGTTCGTGCCACATTACATAAAAAACACGAGGTTTCTCGGTTACTGTTAGCTCCTTTGTTTTATCAGTTATGTTTTTCATCCGAGCTGACATACTGTTTACTATCTGGGCAGCCTTGTCGCTGGTGCCGGTGACTTTTCCGATTATGGTATAGGAGTCGAGTACTTCGTCAAGAGTTCTCGGATCAACTACCACAACGGTCATTCCATAGTTCTCCAGAGAAGGAAGAATTTCGTCTACATGCATGGTACTTGTTATAAAAATGACATCTGGCTCTGCTGCAAGTATTTTTTCGATATCTGCATCGGCAAATCCGGCAACCTTCGGTTTTTCTTTTGCGGCTTCGGGATAATCGCAAAATTCTGTTACCCCAACTATCTTTTCTCCGAGACCCAACGCAAAGAGGATTTCTGTATTGCTGGGAGCGAGAGATACAATTTTTTCTGGAACACCTTCGAGAGTTACCGTTCTGCCAATCATGTCAGTAACTTCAATAGTAGTTACCTTTTCCTCTACAGTTTCAGAAGAATTACATGCTGCAAACACACCAGTCGACAACACCGGAACAATCACAAATACCACCACTTGCCAGAGTCTCTTCTTCATTGTTACCTCCATCTTTGCTTTACACTATGTCTCCTCCCCCTTTTTGGAGGAGTAGATTCAGTTCCCAACAAAAATCCCTACCTCTCCCTGCGGAGAAATGTAGGTCATTCAGGGGCTGGCGTTCTGACTTATCCACTACAAGCGGAATTACAGCGGCGCGGCCGTTCCGGATTTTCACCGGTTTGCTTTCCAATTAGACCCTCACTCGCGCTCGGGCACCCCTGTTACCATGTTTAGTTTAATCAAGTACAGATGACTATAATCAAGTATACAATAGTTTCAGTATCTGCACAATATTTTATAGAAAGAATTTATTATTTTTGGTATAGTGTTATATTATTTCTCTCAAGATTAAAAAATACGAAGTAACTATACCGTTGCTACAATGCAAGATAAAGACTCGAAAAAGACAGTCGAAGTATATCTGGATAAATATCCTGTCTCTACAATAATCATCGCAAATTTTGTATCTCTGGCTATATATGGTATCGGAGCATACATAATGTTCTGGGTCGGTGTAGCCAGCTTAGCTATCTATCTTGCCTTAATAATCGTACTGGAAATACTCCTTTACAGGAGAAGCTGTAAAGACTGTTTCTATTACGGCAAATTGTGCGCTTTCGGAAAAGGGAAAATCGCCTGTGTGGTGGCGAAGAAGGGAAATCCCGAGGAATTTGCTAAACGACCTGTGTCCTGGAGGTCGGTGGTACCTGACCTGCTGGTTGCTCTTATACCCATGATTACAGCTATCGTACTGATGATAGTCGATTTCCACTGGATACTGCCGGTGATGCTGGTTTTGTTGATTCTACTCACGTCAACAGGTAATAGCTATGTCCGGGGTGTTCTTGCCTGTAAATACTGCAGGCAGAGAGAACTGGGATGTCCGGCTGAAAAGCTGTTCAGCAAGGACAAGAGTACTCAAGATATAACTTCATAAATACCGAATGTAATTCTATCTATCCGCTCTTTCTGTGGAAATTGAACCACTTTTTCTTGGATGTCAATATAACATGAAGTCCAAGCAGAAGTAGAAATGGGATCCAGGTTGTAATATGGACTTGAAAAGCAACAGGCTTAGTTAATATTCCAAAAGTAATTGTCTCAACTACTCGGAAATACACGATACCGAATCCGGATACCAGCAGGATTATCGCAGCAATAAACAATGACCAGTGTATTATTTTCTTAAACAATCGTCGGTTCATACAACCCTAGTCGAAGAAGGACTTATCCAGATCGCCATCGTTAGAATAACCCCGGCTTTCCCAGTAACCTTCATAATCGGTACGGTCAGACAATTCGATATCGGTTACCCACTTTATCCACTTGTAACCCCACTTACTCTCCGCAACAAGCTGAAAGGGATAACCTCTTTCAGGAGGTAAATCAATATCATTCATTTTGTAGGCGACGATAATATCATTATCCATAATGTATTCAATAGGAAATGAAGTTGAGTATCCGTCATAGGCGAATAAAATAACCGTTTTTACATCTGGAGTTGGATTGGCATTGTTAATCAAATCTCTGAGCAGGAAGCCTTCCCAAAGAACAGTAGCACTCCAGCCTTCCACGCAATCGAGCGTGACAACCTTTCTGTAAGGCTGGTAGGTATTGATCACTTCATTGTAGGTGTAAGTCAGAGGAGTTTCGACTAATCCGTCGATGTCCAGTGTATATTCATCTATGTCTATATACTGAGGACCGCCGATAGAATTTTCCCTGAAATCATTGACTGACGATAACTTCTCACCCTGGTAGTCTCTAATCTCAACTGATTCCAAGTTTTTTGTCGTGCCATCTTTATTACCGGTACAACCGACAGGTATTATTAACAAAGCTATAACGCTTACGAGTAAAAACTCCGCGATAAGCCACCTTTTCATCCGATACCTCCCATCCACCAGTCGACTCTTCCTATATCGTATATCGGAGTGTACCTGCTCGTAAGCGACTTATATCTCGTTGATCTTGGATTACTATTACCGCTTTTGTGATAACTCGATGACTATGTTGGATACGCCGAGATCGACGTAGGCAACTCCTCCACCTCTGGGGAATTTCGCTCTCAGCAATACTTCCACGCCTTTGCCAGTGAGTTCCTTTACTGTCTCTTCAAGGTTATCCACCTGGTACATCACATGCTGAATCCCTTCACCTTTCATCTCAAGGAATTCCTTATGCGGAGAATCGCCTTCAAGTGGCTGGATTAACTCCAGCTGTACGTTGCCCATTCTCGTCATGCGAATGTCGAATTCCGCGTACATCCTTTTTTCTCTGAAGTATTCTTCCCGTTCCGGTGGTAATGGCCTTTTTTCAAACGGGCCAATACCAAGTTCACCCAGGCGTTCCACCACTTTTTCTACATCCTTGACAACTACTCCTACTTGCGTTAATAACCAGTTTTCTGTTCTGTTTTCCATTTTCTTTCCTTCCTGAAATTAATACATTTACGACCGCCGATTGACGACAATTTCAGGAATTATAATCAGTAAAAGGACCGATTAGCAAATTTGACTTTGGTGAATGAAAATGCAATTATATTAGCGGAAATTACCCATCATTGAATGTATAAGGAGGTAATGTGATAAATAAAGTTGTCGAGAGTTACGATGAAGCGGTAGCTGATGTCTTTGAAGGAGCTATCATACTTATCGGCGGATTCGGTCCGGCTAACGGTACTCCAAGCAACCTGATACGCGCCCTTTACGCAAAGGGTACTAAAGGATTGACTATTGTCATGAATACCCCGGGGGCAGGCAGGCAACCACCATCACCGCGATTTGCTAATATGCCGCCGCGTAAGAGTCCGCCGAATATTGACAACGGGGGACTTTTAATACAGAATCATCAGGTATCGAAAGTAATCACTGCTTTTCCCGGCAATCCTATGCCCGGTATGTCTTCTCCACTCCACGAGCAACGACTAGCCGGTGAACTCACCGTTGAAATGTGTCCGCAGGGGACGATGGCAGAACGAATCAGAGCCGCAAGGGCAGGTATTCCAGCATTCTTTACCCCTACCGGTCCGGGCACGCTACTTGGCGAAGGTAAGGAAATAAGGGAATTCAACGGTGTTCCTGCATGTCTCGAATATGCTTTGAAAGGTGACTTCTCATTTGTCCGCGCTTATAAAGCCGACAGGCGGGGTAACCTGGTTTACCAGGGTACGTCTCGAAACTTCAACGCGACAATGGCAGGTGCATCTACCGTGACGATCGCCGAAGTCGATTACCTGGTCGAAGTCGGGGAAATAGAACCTGAAGCAACTGCTACACCCGGAATTTACGTTGACCGCGTTGTGGTCAGGAAAAATCCTGAGGAGGGAATATAGATGCCGGAAAAACTTGACGAACAGACGATGGCTCTGAGAGTAGCCAAAGAGTTTGAAGACGGAATGATAATCAACCTGGGTTTCGGTATTCCGACTCAGGCAGCCAATTTTATTCCCGAGGGCAAGGAAGTAATATTCCATGCTGAAAACGGCTGCCTAGGATTTGGTCGCGCTGCGATTACCGAAGAGGAGCAGGACTTCCACCTGGTAAATGCTTCCGGACAGATGGTGACTCCCTTGCCCGGTATGTGTTTCTTTGAACATGCCGAATCGTTTTCAATGATTCGGGGAAGACATATCGACCTGTGTGTCCTTGGCGGTCTGCAAGTATCGGAAAAAGGAGACCTGGCAAACTGGGTTATTCCCGGGAGAGAACCTGGAAGTGTTGGAGGTGCAATGGACCTAGCATTCGGTGCTGCCAAACTACTCGTGGTAATGACTCATGTCACTAAAGAAAACGAACCCAAACTAGTCAAGAAATGTACTTATCAACTAACGGCTCCACATTGTGTTTATAAAGTGGTCACGGATATTGCTGTGGTCTCGATTACTCCTGAAGGAATGAGACTCGACGAAGTAGCCCCGGGATGGACTCCGGAAATGGTACAGGAACTAACGGAACCCAAGCTGATTATTCCGGATGAAGTACCAGTAATGTCTTTCTAAGGCTAAGTTTGAAAAGAAATTATCATATTGCCATCTATCGGAAATACCGATGATGGCAATATATTATCCATGTATAATAGTAAACTAAGAAGAAATACGAATACTGGAGGATGAAGATGAAACTCGAAGATCGTGTGGCCATAATAGTCGGTGGAGGTAGTGGAATAGGCAGGGCTTCGGCAAAACTGCTGGCAAGCGAGGGTGCAAAATTAATGCTTGCCGATTGGGTAATCGAAAGTGCTGATTCTGCTGCGGAAGAAATCAGGGCTGCCGGAGGTGAAGTGTCCACCATTCAAATGGACATGACCAAGGAAGAAGATTGCATCAGAATGGCAAAGACCACTGTCGAAATATACGGGAAAATTGACATTCTGTGTAATATCGCTGGAGGTTCGATGGGCTACGGGATTCGCCCGGCCCTCCAGCCTTTCCTGGAGCAGGACAAGAAGATGTGGGATCACATGATAGACATCAATCTTAACGGAGCGCGCAACTGCACCCATGCAGTACTTCCATACATGATAGAGAGGAATTATGGCAAGATTGTCAGTTTCGCCTCCATAGCCGCGATAAACGGGATGCCCGGCGGTACCGATTACGCAGCTGCTAAAGCAGGAATTATAGCCATGATGCGGAATATTGCAATAGAAATGGCACCATACGGTATCCGGGCTAATACTATAACACCAAGTGGAACGAACAGCGAACGCATAAGACAGTTCATGTTGGGCGGCCAGACACCGGAACAACAGGAAAGGTCAATCAGTATGTTCGCTGAACCGGAAGACCTGGCTGAAGGTGTACTACTTTTTGTCTCGAGTGCTTCAGATCACATCAGCGGCCAGAATCTGATATACGGCGTTCCTGCGATACAGGGCCCGCCAAGACAATAAATCGAAAAACAAAAGGGGGATGCCTGGCAGGCATCCCTCCTTGATCGTTAATTCCTTCGGAACTTGTTCTTGAAATCTTCCAATTCTTGCCGGCGTTTTTGTTCTTCCTGCTCTGTTTTCAACTCTTCCTGCAACCTTTCGAATTCCTCCTGGCTTAACGGTTCGCAGGAAATCAGCCGGTCATTTTGAATTTCAATAGTAAAAAGATCTTTGCATTTCCAGCATTTATACGGACCAACATATTTAATGTCAGCCAGTGACATACTCCCCTCAGTCTGACAACTGGGGCATTCTATCTTAACTATCATATTCCTGTTTCCACACCTCCGTTACATATTCATATCTTCGGGATTTTTACAATATTCAGCTCCAAACGTTTCCAGCATTTCTTTGTCCAGATTTATCACGGATTCAACGAATTTATCCCTGCCAAGGGTAAACCATTTCGGGTTCCATTCCATGTCATTGAGATTATTTATTATCATAGGCATAATGTCGAATGGTATCGTTATCAGGAAAAGGCCTTCTGGAAGTACCTGCCTTGCTTTCATGCTGAAACCTAGACCTGATACGGTGTAGTTCAATTCACCCGTAAGATACGGGTATGCGTACATCCAAGCACAGGAAAGACAGGTCGTTCCTTTACTTGACCACATTTTCCCCGTAGAGTAGGTACTGGCCCTGAGAATAATTTCGGCCTGGGTTGTATCAGCCGTGATTACCATAATATCTGGATCTGCCGGAAGATTATCAACGGGTGCATACAATATACACTTAACAGTATCTTTCCCGAGAAGCGGCATATATTCATAGACTCGACGGTTCGCTGCTGTTGTCTTAAACATCCCGAAATGAGGTCCAAGCTGGCCGCTGTGCATCACCGGAGGAAAACCTGCCATTCCTATAACCTGTTCTCCACACTGGACATTTTCTCTGGATACATAGAATGGCTGGCTGGTTTGTGCCCTGGTAAACAATTCGCAGAGAGCGAGTTTTCCTTCCATCTGAGGAATATCGTCAGGTTCTTTGAGAAGGTAACTGATACCTACCGGCTTGCGTTCGAAATTAAACTTTTCGAATATCGAATAATCAAGCTGAGGGACTTTCATCGTCACTCCTCCCGGATTCTGATAGTTGATTATAGACAGGGCAACCATATAATAGCAACAGCAGGAACGAATAAACTCCTGATATATTCAGCATAGAAATGGAATTTCAAAAATAGAACTCTATGACAATATCATCAAGTTGAACACTCGTATTTGTTTTAGCAGATACGC
Organism: Dehalococcoidia bacterium; assembly: GCA_011191975.1. Lineage (GTDB taxonomy): Bacteria > Chloroflexota > Dehalococcoidia > Dehalococcoidales > UBA2162 > MGML01. Next base: position 54,035 of record DUFA01000115.1, on the reverse strand, counting down.
GGCAGGAGTTCGACTGGCATGAAAACGCCGGTTCAATGGATCTTCGTATTCCTTCAGGCATTCGGGGCATATCGTGAAATTCTTCATGGTCGTAATCGGACGGTCATAAGGAATATCCTCGATAATAGTGAACCTAGTACCACAGTTGGCACAATTCGTGAATGGGTAGTGGTAGCGCCTGTTGGTAGGATCGAATATTTCTTCCAGGAAATCCGGTCATGTAGCAATATCCGGTGAGATTAGCTGATATTTACCTTCCTCGGTAATGCTTTTGTGTATAACAAAATTCTTATACCCTTCAGTAGAATGGTTTGAAAAAGATATTTTCTCAATAACAGATCTGGGAGGAGTCAGGATCGGGATATCGGCAAGAAATGTCTCTATGGAACCGGGATCCCCTTCAATCTCGATTCTAACATCTTCAGAAATATTCGATACACGCCCGGAAAGGTTGTGTTTTACTGTAAGCTGGTATATGAAAGGTCTGAACCCGTACAATGATACAGGCCAGTTCACGTTTTATTACTTCTGACATTTATTATTGAATTCCGAGAGAGAAGAAGAGATAGTGGCGCGCCCAGAGGGATTCGAACCCCCGACACCTGGTTCCGAAGACCAGTGCTCTATCCGCTGAGCTATGAGCGCGTAAAGCTAAATTATGTTACCATACGACTTTTATTTTTGCCACTTGCTACTAAATTGCTACTAAATTTTTCAATATCATTATCGCTGAGATTAAAAGCAGCGTCAAACTTTAACGCGGCGGCTTCCTGTAGTCCGGGTGTAATATGGCTGGAAATATCCGAGATATGTGGTCGAGAATGTATCCGAAAGGCAAGAAAAACGCTATCTGGATCTATAATCCTGAAGTATTCCCTCAGCTTTTTGACATGGTGTTATCGGTTGGTACTGCTGGCGACGAGAAATCGTTTAAGAGTTTCTTGTCTTTCGACCATTCTCTTATCAGTTTACACTTCCTTTCATTCAAGTATGAATGTTATAAACCAACAAGTTCAAATAGAAAATCATCCACTTTTCTTCTTTACTACCGGCTTTGGCTTTACATTGGATATGGCTGAAAGCTCTTTCTCTGTTACAACGGATGCTAGTTTGTTGATATATTGACTCTTTGTCGGAGCTTTTCGTTTAGTCTGAAAAAAATCATCGACTAAAGAACCTTCGACAGTTACCTTATGTTTCTGAGCTAAAGTTTTTAACTGCGTGATGTTCAGTGCCTGAAGTGATTTTTTCATAGTTGTTTTAGAATCTTGCTTTCCTTGTTTTTTCTGAAATGTTGCCCAACTATCCGTACCCTGTCTTTTATTACATGCATGACAAAGACACAAGCTATTAGCTAAAGTCGTTCGTTCTCCTAAAGAATAAACTTTATTCTTGTGCCCAATTTCCATCTCGATATAATCTAACTTTTTCCCACAATTTTCACATCGTTTTTTTGCATTTAAATATAGTTTCTGTTTATCCCTCGTACTTAGTGTTCCCTTTGAAACTCTATCGTCACCCCAAATATCCATAATAACCTCCCAACGCATATTCGAGTATGAATTTTATAAACCAATAAGCAAGCCCTGTCAAGGAAGTAAATCACAGTATGGTATTAGTTTACTAAAACTGTCAACATTGTTAGAAACTTTTTTAGTCGCACATTATGAGGGGGACAGAACGACCTTAAAAACAAACATTTGAAAGAGTATTATTATGTCGCAAGTTCCATGGGGATTACCTGAGTAATTTTGGAGGTAGGAACGAATCAATATACAGACTACAGATCATCAAGTAAATCAATGGTACTAGTTAAAAATGTTTTCAGTGATTCTTTAAACTCGTTAAATTCTTCTCGCGTGACGTATTCGGAAGAGGGAGATTTCTCACCCAATAGCTTGCCGGGAATGTCATCCTGCTGGATGGTTTCAGTATATCGTCTGGTCCGGTAGCTTTCTATCAGCTTGTTTCTTATCGACTCTATATCATTTCGTACGGTTTCAACATCTGAATTGAATCTTGCTGCTATCTGGTCAACTTCTGTTCCTGAATATATCGCATCAAGTAAATCAGCCTCACGTGGTGATGATTTTACAGCGTGTCTGTCAAACTCTGAATTTTGACTGAATAAGTCATCAGTATCAATTTCCACTAACCGATCATCTCTAGTATATTGTGCCGGTGCTTCGGGTTCGTCAGTCTCTCTAAGCTTTTCTGAAAATTTTTCATGGACCATTGTGGTAATTCCAGCGACAACCGCTATAAAGTCGGCGAAATTACTATCGATCTTCCTTTTTTGCCGGGAAGTAATACTCATAACGCCGGCTAAACGGTGATTACGCATCGGGACCGCAACCAGCCAATGGTATCCCATACTACCAAGAGTTGAGAAATTATACTGATTATTACGCTGTAAATTCGGAATAACCAGGCTGTTTCCCAGTCCGATAATCTCTCTTTGATAGACATCACTCACATCAAAGATGACGTTCTCAAGTCGTTCTTTAAAGTAAAACCCATGATAGGCTGCTAATTCAAGGTCCGAGTTCTCAGCCGATATCATTTGTATCCAGCTAGATTCAACCTCAAGAGTGTGAGATAAAGTCTCTAAAGTCATTTCGAGAACGAGTTTCGGACTGTTCGCGATAGACAAAGATTCATTTATTGCGCCAATAGTGGATAGTATCTCTCGGTTATTTATTTTTAGACCATCCTGAAAAGAAGCTTGGTATATTATACCGTAATTAATATACTTTGGTACAAGTTATCTGTACTCGAACATCCAGTCTTCACGACACTAAATACACGATTCAAGAACCAAATAGCTCTTATTTACGATGATTCCTGGAGAAATCCAAACACAAGATAGATACATATTGTTGGGGTGAGTGGAGGGATTTGAACCCTCGATCTCCAGGGCCACAACCTGGCGCCTTAGACCGCTGGGCTACACTCACCATAGACTGAGAAGAATTTCGTTGTGGCAGTGATAATTATAACCAAAAAGCCTGATGTTTTCAATCAGAGAGCCTGCAGCCTCACGGACTATTAAACATATGGATGAGTTAGTATAATGCATAGTGATTATGATAGACGAAGTACACCTGCGTCACCTGACTGTTGATGAAGCACTGGTAAAACTGGACGACTTTATACATAAGGCCTATATATCAGGACTTATGCAAATTAAGATCGTTCACGGCAAGGGTGCCGGGATTATCAGACAGACAGCCCAGCGCGAACTCGCCAGGCATCCACTTGTAAAGTCGTACCGGTTAGGCCAGAGAGGTGAAGGAGGTGCCGGAGTTACTATAGTAGAGCTTTCCAGCACATAGGACGATCCGTACTAACAATTTCAGGAGGAGAGAATATGAAAGCGGCTATCTGTTATGAGTTGAACAAACCTCTGGTTATCGAGGATGTTATTCTCGATCCACCGGGAAAGGGTGAAGTTAAGATATGTATGGCAGCTACCGCCATCTGTCACAGTGATATTCATGCTATAAAAGGCGAGCATGGAGATATCAAACTTCCGGCGATAGCCGGTCATGAAATATGCGGTTACGTAGAGGAAATCGGTGAGAGTGTAGACTACGTAGTACCGGGTGACAAGGTAATTGCAAGCATTATACCCGAGGGATGCGGCCACTGTTATTATTGCCGCGAGGGACTATCCAACCAGTGTACGACTCACCCGTTATTCCTCCACGGTCAAGGGAGAATGACGAATAAAACAGGCCAGCGTCTTACGCAATATGCAGGACCTGTTGCCGGATTTGCTGAATATGCCATTATACCTGAGAGAAACCTGGTTAAGGTACCGACGGAACTGCCATCAGACAGAGCCTGCCTGATAGCCTGCGGGGTTATCGCCGGATTCGGCGCGGTACTATACCGGGCGAAGGTTACGGTGAACAGCAGCGTTACGGTTATCGGATGCGGCGGTGTTGGGCTGAACGCCATACAGGGAGCCCTGTTTTCCGGAGCTTATCCCATCGTGGCCGTTGATGTGAGCGAAAAAAAGTTAGAAACAGCCAAGGAGTTCGGAGCTACCCATACTGTCAATCCCAGAATTGAGAAAGATCCAATAGAAACGGTGCACGAGATAACATACGGACGTGGTTCTGATTTCGTAATAGTCGCAGTAGCAGGTATAGAGATACTCAGGCAAGGTTTCCTGATGTCAGCCCGTGACGGTACCACCTGTGTTATCGGTCACGGTCACGGAGAACAACTCTCTGCTTTTACGCCTACAGATTTCATGGGTGGCAGGAAACTCACCGGTAGCGCTATGGGAGCGATACGCCTGAGGAAAGATATACTTCGACTGATAGAGCTATATTATTCCGGGCGTCTGAAACTGGGAGAACTGGTATCCGGTCATTACCCTTTCGAGAAAATAAACGAAGCTTTTGAGTCATCGGAGAAGGGTGAAGTGATTCGAAACGTGATCACGTTCGAATGATGTTGACATATCATACGTTAGAGTTGAACCAATGAATACCGAAGTCATCAGGACGCTTACCGAAGGTGCCTGCGCATCCATAAGATTTAGAACGAGAAAAGAGATACTCGGGGAAAATCCTGACATCAGCAAATATCTCAATGATATACTTACCGACAAACGAGTGCAGTACGCGTTTTCGTGGCAGAAGGAAAACGGGTTTTTGGGAGATTTCTTTCATGCCGGATGGATTCCTGCAGTCAAAATGAAATACTTCGGTACTGGTGCTGAAGGGGCGCTTCGCTTCTTGTCGGAGATGGCGGTACCAGATACATATCCGGTTATTAAAAAGTGTCTTGAAGCATTGCTCAGAGACAACTGGAATCCCGATCCCTGGAAGTGGTCGACTGTATTCGAACCTGAAATCGGTCTGTTCGGTGCGGACAATATCAGAGCTGTGGTATTTTCTTATTTCGGTATTGAAGATCACGATTTTATACAAACGGAGATTCGGCGTACCCTTGGCTACGTTAGGGCAGTGAGTGATATTCGGTCGATTGAAGAAATCACCGGGACATACAGGCAAAAACTGTACTACAGCGGCACTCCTTTGCCCGACCTTTATAACCTGAAATTGCTGGCATTTACCAAAAGCTGGCGAAATGAAAAGAACCTGGATATTATTTCGAAGGCAATTGAAAAACTCATCGAATTTTCTCCTCTGCCGAAAGTTTACATAAAAATAAAAAGCCAACTGGTTGCACCAGCCCAGATTCAACCTCCAAATCTGAAACAGTCTCCTTACGAACTCGGGCCGAGAGACTGGTTCTGGTGGATACATACGATGGAATTATTTGCCAGGATGAGAATTGTTAAAAAAGTACCGTCTTTACTCCAGCAAGCATATGAACTGAAAAGTATACTTAAAGAAGGGGATGGGGTTTTTCTGTTAAAACCTCACGACGGCTATTTCAAAGCCTGGAGTGTATACAGCGGTTTGGCGCTCGAAGACAGCTGGAAAAATAACAGATGGAAATTTGATATGACCTTCCGGAGCCTGCTGATCTTGAAATACGCCGGGTTGCTATGACAGATTAAATATACGAGAACAATTCATCCAGTGTCTTGATACGAGGACAGTCGGTAATTTCCGGATACATATCATAACGATCGATAATTACCGGTTTTATACCTGCTCCCATTGCTCCAACGGCATCTATCTTGTACTGGTCACCCACATGAATCGCCTCGGAGGATTCTACGCCGGCTTTTTTTAACGCCAGCAGGAATATTTCAGGTTGTGGTTTATCCGAGCCAGCTTCCCCTGAAGTGACAATAAAATCAAGATACGGATCAAGCCCGAGTTTGGAACAAACAGGTTTCATATCAATTTCAAGGTTGGTAATAAGGCCTATTTTCAAGTCCTTTTCCCTGAGTTTTTTCATTACTGGAACTACGTCATCGTAAAGTGCAAAACCAATATTACTATATAACTCTTCGGCTCTTTTAAATATCTTCGCAACGGTGGACACTTCATCGGTTAAGTCGATACCGACATTTCTCAGGAGTAAGGTTTCATACCGGACGTATACCTCATTTTGATCTTCTTTACTTCTGAGTCTCATGGGATATTTAGCGTTTTCGTCGAAAACGAGTTTGTCAGCATAAAGGAGTGCAGGTTTCACTTGTTCAGCGGAAACATTAAAGCCGAATTCTCGAATCGCCTGGCTTTGAAGCTCCTCTCTGGGCGGATAATACACCGCCAGGGTATTAAACCAGTCAAAGAATACGGCTTTGAACAAAACTAATCCTATAGTATTTTCTATTCGTCCTGGATGCCTGCGTCTTTAATATAATCAACAGCATCCTGGACAGATACTATTCTTTCTGCATCTTCATCCGGAATTTCTACTTTCTTGGATGAATCACTGAATTCTTCTTCCAGGGACATGATCAGTTCTACCAGGTCAAGAGAGTCAGCCCCTAGATCATCAACAAAATTAGCTGCAGGTACCACCTCATCTTCATCTACACCTAACTGCTCGACTATAATATTTTTTACCCTCTCATAAACGGTTGCCAATTTCTCCCCCTTATTTCTGTTTCTTTATCTGCTGACCAGAGTGCTTATTGAACCAAGAACTCCATTAACAAATTTTGATGATCGGTCAGCTCCAAAAGTTTTTGCAAGTTCCACTGCTTCGTTAATGGCTACCTTTACTGGTACTCTATTATCAATTATAATTTCAAAGATTGCAAGTCGAAGAATATTCCTGTCAATCACGGGTAATTGTTCTATGGGCCAGGCCGGAGCATACTCTCTGATACTCTGATCCAGTTTTTCTTTATGTACCATAACTCCCGATACAATATCACGGACGAACGCTTCGTTCTCATCGGATAAATCTTCTTCGGCTAATAATCTTCCTGTAACGTCATCTGCTTTATGACCTGATGTGTCTATTTCGTATAATGCTTGAAGCGCAAGAGTCCTTGCCTTTCTCCTCACACCTGCCATCATCCATCATCCCCGAATATTATATTGTATCTGAATAATATCAAAAACGTATAATTGAGTTTATCAAAAGCGACTATTATGGTCAATTATTATCGTAAATTATATGATGGGTTTATATCCCTCCCATTCCTCCATTGATACCAAGTATGTTACCGGTAATATATCCGGCTTTATCGGAGGCGAGGAACACGACAGCTTCAGCAATATCCTCTGGCATTCCCAGAAAACCGAGCGAAGTTCTACTTTTCAGGTATTCTATCCACTTTTCCTCAAGTTGCCGGGTCATATTCGTATCGATAAAGCCAGGTGCTATCGCATCTACAGTTATTCCTCTGGCACCGACTTCTTTTGACAGTGTTCTTGTGAAAGCAATAATTCCGGCTTTTGACGCTGAGTAATTCGATTGTCCTGCATTTCCGTATATACCGACAATGCTTGATATACTGATTATCCTCCCTGATCGTTGTTTTAACATGTATTTCAGAGCAGCTTTGGAGCACAAGAAAACACTCTTTAGGTTTACCCTGATAACGCTATCCCAATCTTCTTCCGACATCCGCATTATTCCATGGTCACGGATAATACCGGCATTATTCACTAGAATATCTATCTTTCCATATTTCTGAACAGCAGTATCGAAAAGCTTATGTACCCCGTCCGCGGTTCCCACATCAGCAAGAACTCCGATGCAGTCTCTACCTGTACTCCTGATAGCCTCGGCTGCATTTTCTACTCTGATCGCATCGCTGACACCTTTAACGACGATCATAGCCCCGGCTTCTGCAAGTCTGTTCGCTATTGCATTGCCTATACCACGAGTGCTTCCAGTAATTATTGCTACTTTACCATTCAGATCCATCGGTACGTAATAATCCTGTATTTCGCATTATGTGAATAATCCGTTTACTGCTTCGACACTACCGATATTTTGCAGGGTAACTTCCTTATTAATCCTCTTTACCAGGCCACTCAGAACGCGACCGGGACCAATCTCAATGAACGTTGTCACGCCGTTATTAATCATGTATTCTACCGAACGTTGCCATTGAACGCTATGGCATAACTGGTCGATAAGCTCTGTTTTAACCTGCTCTCCATTCGTTAACGGCAATGCTGTCGTATTAGCTATAACAGGAATATCGGGATCTTTGAATTCAACGGTAGCGATAATTTCTGTCAGCCCTTCCTGCGCAGGTTTCATCAGCGGTGAGTGAAAAGCACCACTTACATTAAGCGGAACAACGCGACTTGCTCCTGCAGATTGGGCCTGTTCTGACGCTCTCAAGACATCATCCTTCATACCACTGATAACCATCTGACCAGGCGTGTTATAGTTAGCAATCACCGTTGAAGTATCCTGACATATCGCTGTCAATACTTCTTCGTCCAGCCCCATAACCGCTGCCATCGCGCCCGGTGATTGTTGACCTGCTTCATACATCAACCTGCCCCTTTCACGAGCAAGATAGACCGCAGTAGGGAAGTCCAGTACACCGGCCGCTGCCAGGGCTGTGTATTCGCCAAGACTATGACCAGCAAGATATTCAGGCTTGGGGAAGCTTCCATCGTTTATTTCTTCTATCGCTTTCAAGCAGGCGTAACTAACCGTGAGTAAAGCAGGTTGTTGATTAATGGTTAACTGTAGTTCATCTTCAGGGCCTTCAAAGCACATTTGTGATATCGCCATACCAAGTGAATCATCAGCCTGTTTAAAGATTGATTTAGCTGATTCGAACGTGTCATGCAGGTCTTTGCCCATACCTACCGATTGTGAACCCTGTCCGGGAAATATCCAAGCTCTTTTTTCTGTTTCAGTCATATTCAGTCCTCCGTAATAAGTTTTTTCAGGCTGGAAATGACCATCTCAGCCTCAGATATCGTTTCTTCAATGATATCTTTTACGGATTTTTCTTCTTTAATACGACCAGCTATCTGTCCAGCCAACAAGGTACCTTCCTGAATATCACCTTCTATTAAACCAAGATACATCCTTCCACGGTCGAACATTTCCAGCTCCTCATTGGGTACACCGGCTTTTTCAAGCTCAATGAACCTGTCTGTTAGTTCGTTTTTCAGGCTCCGCTGGGGATATCCCAGTACTTGCCTTGTTACCACAGTAGCTGGAATCGCCGCTTCCATTATTCTTCGTTTATAGTTCTGATGAGCTATACATTCTTTGCTGCATGCAAAACGGGTGCCCATCTGTATCCCTGATGCTCCAAGTGCCATTACAGCCGCCATGCCACGACCATCACATATACCTCCGGCTGCGATAACAGGAATTTTTACACTGTCCACGACTTCCGGGACGAGTACCATTGTCGTTGTCTCACCGACATGACCTCCGGATTCGGTTCCCTCAGCTATAACTGCATCTACTCCGGCCTTCTCCATGTGTTTTGCAGCAGAGGGGCTGTTTACTACAGGTACCACCTTTATCCCGGCTCGTTTGAATTCCGCAACAAAGGATCTCGGATTACCCGCTCCTGTGGTGACAAAGGCTACGCCTTCTTCAATAACGACATCGGCAACCTGTCTGACATGCGGGGAAGCCATTTGGATATTTACGCCAAACGGACAGTTTGTATACTGTTTCGTCATGTGGATCTGATTTCTTAGCCATTCAGGTTCATAGAATCCTGAACCGATGATACCCAGTCCTCCAGCATTCGATACGGCAGAAACAAGTTCATAAGTACCGATATGAGCCATACCACCCTGAAGTATAGGATATCGTATATTAAAGAGGTCGCAGACGACCGTTTTCAGCACAATCCGTTATCCTTAGCTGGATTTGGGTTTGGGGCTCTTTATCTCGGTTACGTCTCTGCCATTATAAGTGCCGCAGGTAGGACAAACATGATGAGGTAATTTCGGGCTGTTACACTGCGGACAGGTAATCAAAGTCGGCGCGGACGCAGCAATGTGGCTACGCCTTTTTCCCTGCCGCGCTTTGGCATATTTTCTTTTTGGCTGTGGAGGCATTGTGCATTCCTTCCTTTCAGTTATCCGCTGAATACTCGGTATCCTTTGACAAAAGAGCATTCAGTTTTTCCCATCTTGGATCAATTTCAATTGTGCAGTCACATTTTTTCTCGTTAAGGTTCGTACCGCAGGTTGGACACAGACCTGAACAATCCTGGCTGCACAATGGTTTAATCGGTAAAGCCATCAAAGTATACTGACGTATAGCTTCCGATATATCCATTATATTATGGTCGTCAATTGTAAAGCTACCCGGTTCTTCGGGTGCAGGCAGCATTACACCGGTGTTTACATCCATGATCGGGAAATATTCTTCTTCAATCTTTATTTCAAGGGGATAGTAGAAAACATTCAGACAACGACTACATCGAAGAAAAAGATTTGTGTTGAAGATCCCTTTCAGCAATATACCAAGGTCCGTTTTCATCAAATGGACCTCACCGGTAAATTCTACCGTTTGATCATCTATATTAACGGTTGTCTCGACTTCGTAATTCCTTACAGTACCGATAGTCGATTTTAACTGCTGGGAAACGTTTATCTGCACCTTATCCCACCTCATCCTGCCGAAAATTCATATCTATATCGAACTATCGGATTCGGTTCGGAAGTCAATTCATTTTAACAAAGAGCCAAGCGTGAGTCAATTTCACCGGAGAACAATGGGTAACGATAGTCGTTTTGTTGACATTCAGATTCTAGTAAATGTAGAATGTTTCCAATATTTACATCTTTGCTAAGATAGGAGGAGGACAATATGATAAAAGGGTATATGGGAAAGATTCTGTTCGTGAATCTTTCAACCGGTGAACTCCAGGAAGAAACACCCGATGACAGTCTGTACCGGAACTTTCTGGGCGGATACGGAATCGGTGCCAGGATCATGTACGACAGGATGAAACCGGGTGTCGACCCGTTAGGCCCCGATAATATGCTGGGATTTGCTACAGGGCCGCTTACGGGTTCACCGGCAATTGTCGGCACAAGGTACCAGGTTATGGCAAAGTCACCGATCACTGGGGGTTGGGGAGACGCCAATTCTGGAGGAGACTTCGGCCCTTATCTAAAATTTGCCGGATATGATGCTGTCTTTTTCACCGGAATTTCTGATAAACCGGTATACCTGTTTATCGACAATGGTAAAGCAGAACTACTGGATGCCAGTGATCTCTGGGGTAAAGGTTCTTATGAAATGGAAACCATCATGAAAGAAAAGTATGGTAAGGATACTGAAGTTTCCTGTATCGGACCTTCCGGAGAGAAATTATCGCTGATTTCGTGCGTCATAACAAAGAGAGGTGCCGCTGCTGGACGCTCCGGTATCGGGGCTGTTATGGGTTCGAAGAAACTCAAAGCGGTAGTGGTAAGAGGTGACATGGAAGTACCTATAGCTGATAGGGAAAAAGCAATGGCTATCAGAAGGGATCAAACCGAAGCAACAAAGGGTATGGCTGAGGGTATGAGGAAATACGGAACGTCAGCCATGACAGAACGATCAGCACTTAGTGGCGATACGCCGGTCAAGAACTGGGGCGGAGTCGGTGTTGTTGATATGCCGGATGCATCAGGGCTTGCTGGCGACCTGGCTATTGCCAACGTCGATAAGGTTGAACCATGCTGGCATTGTCCCATTGCCTGCCAGTCAATCCTGAAAGAAGGAAAGGGAGAGTATAAATATCCTGCCGGTACTCGCCGGGTGGAATATGAGACACAAGGGGCATTTGGAACGAATTGTCTCAATACAGATGCTGAATCTCTGAGCATGGTCAATTACATCTGTAACGATTATGGCCTGGATACAATATCCGGCGGCAGTGTCGTTGCTTTCGCAATGGAATTATACGAAAAGGGTATTCTTACCAAGGCGGATACCGATGGTATCGATCTTACATGGGGTAATCATAAAGGAATTGTTGAGCTGACTGAGAAGATAGCTAAAAGAGAAGGTATCGGTGATATTTTAGCTGATGGCGTTAAAGTAGCCGCAGAAAAAATCGGGAAAGGATCGGAAGAATACGCGGTGCACGCCGGTGGTCAAGAACTCGGTATGCATGATCCCAAGCTGGCACGTCCAGGAGGTACAGGAGCTGCTCGTTACCAAATGGATGCGACTCCGGGCAGACATACGCAGGGATTCGGTCCGAGTAGTTTTAATTCCCACGTAACCAATGCTGTTGGTACGTGCTTCTTCGGTGGTTTCGGGCCTCCGGGAGGAAGAAACTGGACTCTGGAGTATATGCAGGCAGTAACCGGTCTGGACTGGACCGCTGATGAGTTGTTGAAGTGCGGCGAGAGAATTGCCAATATCAGGCACTGCTTCAACCTTCGCGAGGGAATCAATCCGTTAAAAATATATGTTCACCCGAGGATATACGGTGATCCCCCTCAGACCGAAGGACCTCTAGCCGGAGTCAGAGCTGATATAGAGGCGCAGAATTACTGGTGTCTGGGAGCTCTCGATTGGGACAGAGATACGACCAAACCGAGTAAAGCCAAGCTTCTTTCACTTGGTCTCGATGATATTGCAGAGGAACTTCATCCGCCACAGCCAGGTCCGATGGGACCACCTAGATAATTATCGTGTAGAACGTCAAATCGAAATCAAGATTGATGTCGGTCAGGTAATGCAAGAAACCTGCATTACCTGACCGATTTACGTTATAATTAATATATACATTCAAGATACATCCTCTGAGGAGAAAATATAACCATGGCGACATATACCGTTGAGATGTTCGGTCTGCCGTATTCCATATCAGGAATACGTGAAATCGAATTCGAACTCGAAGATGGAGCGAAACTGACCGATATTGTCGGTTCGTTACGACGTGAAATACCATCGCTTGAAGGAGAAGTTATTACGCCAGGGAATAATTTCCTCCTGGACGGTTTTACTTTTAATATTAACGGTCGTTTCTATGTTGACGACAGGGATCTGGTTCTCAAAGAGGATGATCATATCATCCTTCTGACCCTGGCAACAATAGGGTAGTGATAGCTGACAAGACAAATAGAGTTAAAGAGAGGTTGGGACTAGTCCCGACTTCTCTTCTTTCTAATTTCGGCGGCAATAGTATTTCTCAATACCTGGTTGGTCCCTTCGTATATCTGGGTAATTTTGGCATCTCTCATCATCTTTTCTACAGGATAGTCACGCATATAACCGGAACCGCCGAAAATCTGTACTGCATCGGTGGTTACTTTCATCGCAACGTCGGATGCATGTACTTTTGTCATCGCTGATTCGCCGGAGTGTTTTGTTGCTCCCGCATCGATAGCCCTGGCTACCGCATAGTTAAGAGCTCTGGCGGCTTCGGTCTGTATAGCCATATCAGCTAGCAGGTGTTGAATGGCCTGGATAGAGATAATAGGATGACCGAACTGGATACGTTGCTTCGCATACTCCGTGGCAGCATCCAGTGCGCCCTGGGCGATTCCGACAGCCTGAGCGCCGATTCCGGGACGTGATTCGTCGAATATGTTGAGGGTAATGATAAAACCCTGGCCTTCTTTACCGATTAGATTTTCTCCAGGTACAAAGCAGTCCTCGAATACGAGTTCCCTGGTAGAGGAAGCACGGATGCCCATCTTGTTCTCTTTTCGACCAAAGGTAAATCCGGGGGTGTCTTTTTCTACAAGAATAATACTGGCACCGCGCGGACCTTTCGTTTTGTCTGTCAAGGCAAGCACCGAATAGATTTCAGCTTCTCCGCCGTTACTGACGAACAGCTTGTTTCCATTTAGGAGATAACCACCGTCCACTTTCTTAGCAGTAGTTTTCAGACCACCAGGATCGCTTCCTGCTGATTCTTCGGTGATACTGAGTGCGGCCAGCTTTTCTCCGCTGGCAATAAAGGGGAGGTATTTCTGTTTCTGTTCATGAGAGCCATACTTAACCAGTGCAACCGTACCGAGGGATGACGCGGCATAACAGAGCGCTATTCCCGCACAAGCCCGGCTTAATTCTTCTATCACAAGGCAGAGATCGAGACATCCTCCACCCAACCCTTCGTATTCTTCAGGAACAAAAATCCGGAACATATCAGTCTCAGCAAGGGTTTTCATTATTCCCCATGGAAATTCACCGGTTTCGTCGAACTCAGCCCTTACCGGAACTATTTTTTCATCAGCAATGGTTCTTACAAGTTCTTTGATTGTTCTTTGTTCTTCTGTAAGTAAATGATCCAAGGTTACTCCTCTTCGGCAGGTAGATTATCTTTCAAAAATATTAACACAGTACGCCTTGTCTCGCAAAATATCAGCCTTGAAAACAAACCAAATACTTCATAAAATATGAATCGATTTGTGCATATTATAATAATATGAAGGGGATAAATTCAGGTAGAAAAATCCGATTAAAAAAGAAAGGGGGATAGTTAATCCCCCTTTGCATTCGAGCCAGCCCTGTCGCTAAGCCCGATTACCCCCAGGGCTCCGGTCACGGGAGGGGTATGGTTGGTATTTAAGCTGAGACGAGCTGCTAAATCCCAGCACCCTGGATTTCCCCCGACAGGACTAGCCACCAAGCTTATTTATGGTTTAAAAGTACTGTATTTGATTTTTTCGAGCGTAAATGTTAATAATAGTCAGGTTAGTGAATAAATTATACAATATCGTATACGACATCGAGTATAATGGAATATTTTTCTAATGTCAAGGTTATTTTTGTATAATTTTTTATATTAATTCCCTACATATTAAAGATTAGCAGAATATATGTATTCGCAGTTGAGAGGGAGATAACATGGCAGAAACCAGAGATATCGACGCAGCTGCTAAAGACAGCGACAGAGACTTTGCCCTCTGGGCGATGATTATCCAGACAAGAGATATATTATTCAAAGCAAGAGATAATGAATTAGGGCAATATGGAATAACCGCGGTTGAAGCAAGAGCATTATTTGTAGTTAACCTTATTGGTGATAGTGCAACCCCGGCAATGATTTCAAAATTATTAATGCGCGAGCATAATACGGTTACAGCCCTCCTTACCAGGATGGAAAGCAAGGGGCTGATATCAAGAAACAAAGATCCCCAAAAGGCAAATTCGTGGAAAATAGGATTGACCGATAAAGGGCATGAAGCCTATCAGAATTCTCTGGTACGCCAGACAATACACGATGTATTTTTAGTTTTAAATGAGGAAGAGCGCGAATTACTGATTGAAAGCCTGCAAAAAATACGCGATCGAACCCTCGAGTATATGACAGAAATACTCACCACGACGTATTAATTCTTTACAGAGACATTCCAGACTTATTCATTACACTTGTCATAATGACTTAAGCTTAGATACTACTTCGTTAATGGTTTCTTCAGAGGCCGATGTTCCGCTGGTTACCCCGACAAGCTGGTTAACTTTAAACCACGACGGTAAAATGTCATCTGCTGTTTCAACCTGGTAAGTTTTTGTCGCGGTCGCACACATCTTTGCTAGATGATTGGTATTGGCACTTGTGTTGCTTCCTATGACCAGCATAATATCAACTTTACCTGCCAGATCAAGCGTCGCTTGCTGGCGTTCCCTAATATCATGGCAGATAGTGTCAATGATCCTGATTTCTGTATCTTTCTTCAAAGCCCGGTCTACAAGATCTTTGACGAATACGGTAAAAAAAGCTGGAATCTGCGTGGTCTGTGACAGTACACCGATACGTCGAGGAAGGTTATCTAGAATAGATAGTGACTCGATATCCATCGTGGCGATCCCTTTCCCATCAGCCCACCCCAGAATTCCTTTCACTTCAGGATGATTGACATCCCCGTGAACGATTACGAAAAATCCGGCTCTTGCCAATCTACGGGCGGCAGTTTGGGCACGCTTTACGAATGAGCAAGTAAAATTTACTATTTCAATATTGCGTTTCCGGATTTCATCCTCTACTTGAGGCCCGACACCGTGAGCGCTGATAGCCACTGTTTTTCCTTGTATCTCTTCAACACTGTCAGCAACTCTTACACCTATGTCAACCAGTCTCTGCATAACCTGGTGGTTATGTACCACAGCTCCCAGTGTTTCAATTTGCCCATTCTCCTTAACCACCTTTTCAAGAGCGTCAATAGCCCGTTTGACACCGAAGCAAAAGCCTGTCATAGGAGCTTTTTCAATCCTGAGATTCATCACTTCTCTCCTGATCGGAATAAATACCACGATATTCTGCAGGGAGTAAGTCAGCAATGCGTCGCATAACAATACTCGTCGATTCATCAAGAACATCCCTGGTTTTTCTGCCGTTTGTCGGTGGAAGATTAAAAGGCTTTCCAAAACGTACTTGTATTCCAGGGCGTCGTAACATCCATTTTAGACCTACCACTTTTTCTGTGCCTGTGATCGCCACAGGTACAATCGGTGCATTAGTTCTGACAGCTATCATCGCAGAACCAGGAAATGCCTTTTTCAATCGGGCCTCCTTGCTTCTTGAAGCTTCAGGGAATATCACTAATATCTTTTTATCCGAAAGCGCCTGTTCAGCATGGCGGAGTGCTTTCCGATCGAGTTGACCGCGATGCACCGGGAAAGCTCCGAATCCATAGAGAATATAGCCGAGTATCGGATTGCGAAAAAGTTCTTTTTTAGCCATAAAGAGTGTATCACGTTTAAGTGTAACACTTAGTAATGGTGGATCGGCATTACTGAGGTGGTTTGAGACTAAAAGTAAACCTCCTTGAGCAGGGATGTTTTCCCGATCAACTACTTGCCATCTGGTGAATACTTTGAAAAATAAAATAACAGCTAACCTAGCAATGTAATAATACCAGCGTATCATGTTCTCCTCATGTGTAAATCTGTTTGGTATTTGCCAATTATAGACCAAGTATACGTGAAAGACAAACGGTATATTGTCCAATTTGCCTAAGCAGTATCCTTGAATTTGTGAATAAAATAATACATAATGTCTCAAATCATGGTTTAAGATATCGGAGATGAATTATGATAGCAACACTGACACTAAACCCGTGCCTGGATGAATATATTATCGTAGACGGACTCCTTGTGGATGAAACGAACCGGTGGACAAAACGTATTCAATATGCCGGAGGGAAGGCTATCGATGTGTCCCGGGCAATAAAGGAAATGGATGGTGTTACTACAGCCTATGGTTTTATCGGTGGCGATACCGGTCGACGGGTGGAAATCCTGTTAGATGAAGAAGGTGTTCTCTTCAGTTTTACACCTATCAAACGTGAAACCCGAACCAATTTCATCATCGTCGATAAACAGACCAAATATCAGACTCTGATCGGCGCGCCGGGTCCCCGCATAGCGAAAAAGGAGCTTGACAGGTTATGCAAGAAATTGAGTGGGATAAGGCCAAATCCCGACATGCTCGTTATCGGTGGCAGTGCACCACCCGGTTCACCTGAAGATATCTATTATCGGATCGTTATGGATGCGAAAAATCGCGGAATTAAGACTGTCCTGGATGTTGCGGACAACTGGTTGACCGAAGGAATCAAAGCTAAACCATACATGATTAAGCCGAATAGGCACGAAGCAGAAAAACTGCTTGGCAAGGATTTGCCGGATGAAGAATCGGTGATCAATGCAGCAAGGGAGTTAGTATATCAAGGAATCGAAGTGGTACTTATATCCAGAGGAAGCGAAGGTTTGATAGCAGCCAATAAGGATTATACCTACAAGGTTACACCTCCAAAGGTAAAAGTGAAAAGCGCTGTTGGGGCTGGTGACTGCACTGTAGCGGGTTTTGCATTAAGGCTGTCCCGTAACGAACCTCTGATCGAAGCCTGCAGGCTTGGAGGAGCAATGGGTGCGGCCGCAGTTATGACTCCGGGGACAGAATTATGCAGGAGGGCAGATGTAGAAAAATTACTGAATAAAGTAACGATTGAGGAAGTCCCTCCAAGAAAAAGGTAGTCAACAACTCTTAGAAAACAAGGTTCAGCAGACCGCCGACAAGCAATGACGCGACAATCATTATAGCCGCCGATTTCAGTAACGTCTTAAAACCCAGTTCTCTCAGTAATACTGCAAAAGTAGCAATACAGGGAAAGAACATAGCCAGAACAACGCTTCCAACGACAAGTTGACCGGCTGAAAGAGACAGAGGAGCCAGCATTCCAAGAGCCACGTCTTTCCTGAGAAAACCAATAACTAGTGCTGTGACCGCTTCCTTTGGTAAGCCTAGCAATCCTGTAATCACAGGTGCGGTGAAGTTGGCTATGGCATCGAATACACCGAGGAAATAGAGTACATTAATTATTAACACAGTAATAAGGATAAGAGGGATTGCTTCTTTCAGGAATCCCAAAATACGCATCCACAATTTCTCCATCACTATTCTTAATGGAGGTAGGCGATAAGGAGGAATTTCGATCAACAGCTCGGGGCTTAATCCCCTGGCAAATCGATTTAGTAGGAAACCGAGTATTATCCAGACAATGAACAGCGTCGCGTATACTATGATGACATACTGAATACCATGTTGCCCCAGCAGACCTACAATCATAGCCTGCAGGGCAGAGCAGGGTATTGCTATGGATATCAATGTAGAAGCGATAAATCGTTCGCGTTTGCTTTCAAGTATACGGGTAGCGAGAATAGCCGGTACGTTGCATCCCATACCCAACATGCTTGGTATTATCGCGTAACCGTGAAGGCCCAGCCGGTGCATGACCGTATCCATAAGAACTGCAAGGCGGGGAAGATATCCAGTATCTTCCAGGATTCCTAGTACCAGATAGAAAGATACAATATAGGGCAGCACCATTGCAAACGGCACATATAATCCGGTAGTGAGGAGTCCGAACGATTCTACATAATTAATCTCTCCGTTGACAACGTTACCAAGAAGGACGTCGCTGAAAAATCCACCTCCATCCAATAGATCATTCAACTTGAGTAATACTGGTGTCCATAGCGTATTAAATAATGGATCGAGTACGTACGTAATCAGGCTTTCACCTATAAGTCGAACCATGAAGAAAGAGCCAACCAGTATTGCTGCTGCCATGGCCGTACCGGTCAAAGGCCTGACACTTGCATCGCTCAGGCGTTCACGCCAGGTATGGTGGCGATGAGTCACGGTCTGTACCTGGCTGACTATGTTTCCGATGGTTGCCCATCGTTCATCAGCGGTGCGTATGGGAGTATCCGGCGATACAGCCAGATGCAGGCTTTCACCAAGTTCTTTTATACCTTGACCGGTTATAGCCACGGTGGGGATAATCGGTACTCCAAGTAATTCCCGAAGTTTATCCAGATCGATTT
This sequence comes from Dehalococcoidia bacterium, assembly GCA_011191975.1. Taxonomy (GTDB): domain Bacteria; phylum Chloroflexota; class Dehalococcoidia; order Dehalococcoidales; family UBA2162; genus MGML01. Next base: position 34,859 of record DUFA01000115.1, on the reverse strand, counting down.
GTATTCCCAGGTGCTCGGTATCATCCCACATATTGAGTGCTATAATTACGGGGATTTGTTTTTCAAGTATTTGCAGTGTGAGGTTAAGATTTCTTTCCAGGTTCGTTGCATCGACTACATTGATAACGACGTCTCCCGTCTCCAGCATTTCGGAGGCTACTTTCTCTGCTTCGCTGGTCGGTTCGAGGGTATATGTTCCCGGTACGTCGATAACATCGGCTATTTCCTCACCGATTTTAAAATATCCCTTGGTGTACCCCACGGTGGTTCCGGAGTAGTTCGACGCGATAACTTTTACGCCGGTAAGGCGTGAAAATATGACGCTTTTACCGACGTTGGGATTTCCCATCAGCAATATGTTCATATGTATATTTTAGTCCAGTTCTACGATGATTTTATCTGCCATACCATAACCGATTGCTATCTGAGTATTCCCTGTTTTAACCGTTACCGGTCCTCGCATAAGCATATCACTCAACTTGGTGATTGTCCGTCCCGGAATCAGTCCAAGAGCATTAAGACGGGCAGTAATTCCCTGTCCGCCCTGTATTTCGATGATCTTCCCGGTCTGACCCGACTTCATCTTGCTGACCGCGATGTGCTTATTTCCCGGCATCAGATACTTCTCTTTCCTTGCGACATTCCGGGCAGTAGCCGGTCATTCGCACTTCCGTATTGACAACTTCAAATCCTTGTTCTTTACTGACTTCCTCTTTCATTTGCACACTCATTGGGCACTCGAATTCAACTACTTTTCCACAACCTAAACAGATAAGATGATGGTGTTCATTGGATGCTTTTATCTCATAATGGTGATGAGTTTCATCAAGATGTACTTCTTCTACGAGTCCCAATTCTTTTAGAGTTTGCAAAGTTCTATAAACTGTAGAGAGACTCAAGCGAGGTTGCTTTCTACGGGCTCTTCGATATACCTCATCGGCATCCAGATGTCCCTGTCCACGACGAATAATATCAAGTATCGACTGTCTCTGGCTGGTATTACGGAGTCCTGCTTCACTCAACAGTTCCCGGTTCCTCTTTTTGGTTTTGGATATGTCTGACGCCATTCAACTAACCTCTATTTAAAATGCAAATGATAATCATTTGCAACTAGGATTAGTATAAACAAATACCAAAACGTTGTCAAGGTGACTGATAAAGATCTCAGGGGAAAAGTATCACTACCGTTTATTACTATCGTATTGGTTGTAACATAACTAACATTCGGCAGGTTGCTTATACAAGGAGTGCAGGGGGAGTCTCTTCGGTTTACATAATACGTCGTAACCTAGGATTATCTGTTATGCCGGCTGTTCTTCCGCGTTTGGCTATCGGTTTACCGTCTATTTCATGCAGATCTGCGGTAAAATCAATAGGCAGTGCACCGCTGATATAACTACCAACGCCGAATCCATCGACCGGTGCTCCGGACTTCAGGAATCCCTTGATTCGGTCAGGAGTAATCCCTCCACTGACAAATATCTGTACTGTTGTGTACCCAGCAGTGTCCAGAGTATTTCGTACTTTTTCAACGAGTTCCGGGGTAACCCCACCGAGTTCGGAAGGGGTATCAAGCCTGACGCTATCCAGTTTTTCGCCAAGCGACTGTGCGACACGCAAGCTTTCTTCATTTTCATCCAGGAAGGTATCGACCAATGAGATACGGGGGACGTTGGCATCCATGTGCTTGTCAAAAGCGAGCGTAGCTGCGACAGTGTCTCCCATAATCAGAATCAAGGCATGCGGCATGGTTCCGGACGGGGTTACTCCTGCCAAAAAAGCCCCGGTAATGCTGGAACAACCGGAACATCCTCCAACCATCGCGGCGTAATCCATCACAGCGGCAACATTAGGATGAACATGACGGACACCGAAACTCAAAACAGGTAGTCCGGATGCTGCGTCGACACATCTGCGTGCAGCGGTTGCCCATCCGCTGCTGTGGGCAAGAATTCCATCGATAGCAGTCTCGTATAATCCATAGCTCTGGTAAGGTGCTTTGATACGCAGCACTACTTCCCTCGCATCCATAGCATCGCCTTCATTTAACGCCCATACTTCGCATTCTACTTCCGCAAGCACCTTTTTCAGCAATGCTTTTACCTCTTCCATACCACAGAGAATTCCGGCACGCCCGGGAAAGACTTCCATCACCGTTACCGGATTTAAATTTTCTTTACGGAGTATAGAAAGAGTATGGGCGAAGTAGATATCTGCGGTCTCCCCATTTAATACCGTCTCAGGAATTATGAATTCAGGTGTTTTCTTTTTGTCATCCATCATCAGTTTCTCAGTGTCACTCCCAGTACCTTTTCCATATGTTCCAGGGCAAAACGGTGGGCATCGACATCAGGCGAAGCTACACAATTTATTGGTACTTCAACCTGATAATCCCGATTTCGCGCGTCAACTGCCGTATGCAGGACACATATATTGGTCAGGACGCCACAGATAATTAGTTTTTCTGGATTTAGTTCTTTCAATCTGTCTTCAAGCGGTGTATCAAAGAAACCACTGTATCGCCGTTTTGGGATTATTTCTCCGTTATATCGTGATAATTCAGGTATCACCTCTGTTTCCAGTGTGCCTTCGATACAGTGGGGAGGAAACATTTTAAATTCAAGGTCGTCTGGAGCATGATGATCGCAGATATATATAACCGTCGAACCCTTCTTTATTTCTTTATCAAGAAGTTCCTGAATGTGCGGAATAATACAACGGCATTCTTCGCCTATATAAAGCGGATAACCCTCTTCAAGAAAACCCCTGAGCATATCAATGACCAGAACTACCTCAGCCATTATTATCCTCCTACGGAGGTATTTCTATGTGATTATTACTCTTTTCTCACTGCCTTGACGAATTATCTGACCGATAAGAACAGCTTCAGGAATCGTTTTGCATAACTCGTCTGTATCTTCAGGCGAACAGACGACAGTCATACCAATCCCCATATTAAAAACGTGGTACATTTCCATAAGGTTAATATTTCCCTTATCCTGTATCAGCTTGAAAATGGGCGGTACTGTCCAGGTCGAAGAATCAAACTGTGCTGTGGTTCCTTCCGGGAGTATTCGAGGTACGTTATCCAGTAGACCACCACCTGTAATATGGGCCATACCCTTGATAAATGGCAAGTAAGGTTTTAAAAGGTTGTAGTAGCATCGATGCGGTTCAAGTAAAGCTTCACCCAGGGTCTGACCCAGTTCGGGATAATTTACATTGAGAACTTCCTTTGTCTCGCCGAAGATGTTTCGGACCAAAGAATACCCGTTGGTGTGCAGACCGCTGGACGGCAGACCGAGTATGATATCACCCGGCTGAATAGTGCTGCCGTTGATAATCTTACTTTTCTCAACCACCCCAGTTATAACACCTACAAGATCATAATCCATACCGGAGTAGATACTGGGCATTTCGGCTATTTCACCACCAATTAGAGCACATCCAACTTCTTTGCAGGCATTTGCCAGACCTTGAGCTATGATCACCAGCTTGTCAGGAAAGACTTTACCAGTTCCTATATAATCGAGAAAATAAAGAGGTTCAGCTCCGCAGGTGAATATATCGTTTACACAATGATTAACGATGTCAATACCAACTGTCTCATATCTGTCCAGTGCTGTAGCTAACTTAAGCTTGGTTCCTACTCCATCAATACTTGAGATTAGAACAGGTTCGTTGTATCCTGTGAATTCGAACATGGAGCCAAATAAGCCTACTTCACTCAGTACTTCTTTCCGGTAAGTAGCTTTTACCAGTTGTCCGATTTCCTTGATTGCGCCTGCTTTGGCATCGATATCTACGCCCGCTTGCGCATATGTCCTTTTCATGACTACACCTCCGTTGAGATGTTACGACTTGCGTCGGAAAAGACTCCTCAGTTTTCCCGGTGATTTTTCCGGCTTTTCCTGATCATCAACGATTATCATCTCACCACGGCAATTTCTATAGTGTTCACAGGGGAAAATTCCACGTGGTTCTTCACCCCTGGCTCGAACCGAATTCTGCCAGGCATCCATTCCAGCAAGGACCAACTCTATTGCTTCCGGATCAGATAACTCTCTGCCGCATTTGTCACACATTAATTTTTTCATATATCCATATTCCTATACCGGAGACATTCATTATAACAGCTTCAACGACTGTATTTCTTTACGAAACGTTTCATCCTGAGAAGCGCTTCCTTGATATTCTCCATCGAGGTAGCATAGCAGCACCTGATATGCCCTTCGCCATATTTTCCGAAAGCAGAACCTGGTACAACAGCAACCTTTTCCTCGGTAAGAAGTGTTTCTGCAAATTCTTCGGATGTCATACCTGTCGACCTGATCGAAGGGAAGACATAAAAGGCGCCTTTCGGTTCAAAACATGACAATCCAATATCTGCCAGGCCCTGCAGAATTACTCGCCTTCTCTTGTTATAATCCTCAACCATTTCGATAACACTGGATTCACCGCTCCGTAACGCTTCGAGAGCAGCAACCTGCGCCATAGTGGAAGCGCACATCATCGTATACTGGTGGATTTTCGTCATAGCGGCAGTAATTTCAACCGGGGCAGCCGAGTATCCTATACGCCAGCCTGTCATCGCATAGGCCTTGGAAAATCCGCCGAGTAATATTGTACTGGATTTCATTCCCGGAAGAGTAGCAAAGCAGGTATGGTCCGTGTCATATACAAGTTTGGCGTATATCTCATCCGATACCACAATTAGGTGGTTTCGTAAGGCTATCTCAGCAATTTCCATCAGCTTATTTCGACTCATCACAGTACCAGTAGGATTTGCCGGATATCCAATCAGTATCGCCCTGGTTTTATGGTTGACGAGTTTTGCTACATCGGATGGGTTTATTTCGAATCCATTTTCCTGAGACGTAGGTATTTTCACAGGTATTCCGCCAGCCATTACTACACAGGCTTCATAGGCGACATAGCACGGGTCAGGCATGATAACCTCGTCTCCAACGTTCAGTAATGCTCTCATCGACAGGTCCAGTGCCTCACTTGATCCTACTGTAATCAGCAGTTCAGTATTAGGATTATAATCGATTCTATATTCGTCCTCTAGGTGTCTGGAAAGCTCCTTTCTTAATTCGGGAGTACCGGAATTGGAGGTATACATCGTATATCCCCTTTCCAAGGACTTAATAGCCGCTTCGCTGATATGCCATGGAGTTGAGTAATCAGGTTCGCCAACACCCAATGAAATGACACCTTCTGTAGAAGCCAACAGATCGAAAAACCTGCGTATTCCGGAGGGTGATAAATGGTTTGCCCTGTCTGAAATGTGATACGTTCTTCGCTTAGTGACAGGATTATCAGGCATATTTTTCTCCAGGTATTATTACAACGATTATTAGAGTATAACAGGCTGTCTTTTTACTTCTTCTTTTTCTTCTATTAACTCGCCGTCTTCCTTGTATCTCTTCAGCACGAACTGAGTAACGGTAGCCTGTACCCCTTCGAGGTGCGAAAGCTTCTGAGAGACAAAGTCAGCAATCTCGTGATTTGTTTTGCCCGTTACCAGAACGAAAAGGTCATATGTCCCGGAAACGAGATATACAGTACGCGTCTGCGGGAAACGATAGATACGCTCTGCTATAGAGTCGAAGCCCACATCCTTCTCCGGTGTGAGTTTGACCTCTATCAACGCCCACACCTGTTCATTTTCTACCTTGTCCCAGTTTATAATTGCTTTGTATTTTAAAATTACTCGATCTTTTTCAGCCTGCTTGATAAGACGGGAGACCTCTGAGGTAGAGTTGCCTGTCATTGCCGATATCTGTTTTGTGGTAGTACGGGCATCATCTTCAAGGATTTTCAGAATCTCTTTATCCATAATTCAAGCCTCCCAGCAGCTCTATTACCGGGTCATCGCCGGCCTGTCTCATTATAGCAGAGATAACACGATTTGTTAGCACCCTTTGTGTATTAAAGATCAAGGATGGCAGCTTGAATTAGTAAGATAATCGAGGAAATCACAGGAATATGTTCATTATTCATTTTCAGGTAGAACAGGTATCTTCCATACTGGGTCAGGGCACCATGTCTCCCATCCGTTGAAAGGCGAGTTGCCTGACTTTAGCCACTCTGCTGCTTTCCTGCCTTCCGAATACAGCATATCGGAAATTTTGGCAGATACGAAATCCTGTTCAACAGCTTCCTGAAGTTCGTCTTCATCAAGCCAGCGCCAGCTTGACAGATTAGGCTCGGCAATGATATCCAGGAATAAGTCGATGTAGCTAAATCCCTGTGGTGTTCGGTGAATGGGCTCTTCAAGATTTATGTACCAGGCAAGTAGAGAGTTATCTGCATCCCAGAACAACAGCACGGAATAAAATGCTCCCGGGATAGATAAACGGAGTCTATGAATCCCGATCCAACCTGCTTTAACAAGCGACCATGAAAGATCAAGACGATCTCTAAAAGTTGCTTTACCACCGGTTGGAGAAAAAGGCTGTCTAATTATGGTGTTTGGGGGAAGGTATAAAGCTAGCAGTTCCGGTGTATCCCGTACGACAATCTCAGGTCTTTCCTCCCAGATTCTATCTTGCCACATCAGGCGGCAGATGACTGTTTGGCCGGATTCGAAGCGATTATTCATCATTTATACGTAAAAGTTTTATCAGCTTTTTATGATTTCATAGACTCTTGTGTGTTCTTTACCTTCATAAAATCCCGATTTCCAGTCAATAACGTTGTAACCCCACGCTATGAGCAGGTTACCAATATAAGATGTGTTTGGAGGTCTGGAGCTTAATCCGTATTCTGCAACAAGTAATTTACCGCCTTCTTTCATATACGTGTTTATTATTCTCTCAAGGTACCGCTTCTGCAGGTTTTCTGGGACATAAACCAGTTCGGTGCGAACATAATCGAACTTTCTCGGATTTTCCCAGTTCCAGCCATTTGCAATATACAGATTATGAGCGTATTCGGGTAGCCTTTCTTTTGCCAGTCCAATGAGTTTTTCAGAAATATCGATACCGTAGGGAATGATTTTCAGGTTTCTCTCCGAAGTCCACTTCACTGCACATTCCAGGAGGTATCCATTAGCACAGCCAATATCCAAAAAACTTCCGGATTTTTCTATACAGTCAGCCACCGGTTTACGAGCTGCTATCCACTGCTCCTCGGATCCGAGATATCCGGACTGCTTCCATGGTTCTCTACTCCGGATATAAGCAGTTTCAAGTTCATCTTTAAGTGAGGTGAACCAGTCATGTAATTCCTTTTCGTCCATTCATGGGCTCCCTGGTTAAATTACAGCTCTGGTTTTTCTTTGTGCCACTCGGTTACCTGCTGATAAGCGTGGCCGATCTTCAAGATGGTTTCTTCAGCAAACGGTTTACCGATTATCTGCATTCCTACAGGCAAACCTTCCGAGAAACCAGCAGGAATCGACAAAGCAGGAATACCAGCTATATTTATGGGCAGAGTACAGACATCACTCAGGTACATCTGAAGTGGATCGTCCGTTTTTTCTCCGATCTTGAACGGAACGGTAGGAGAAGTGGGTGTGATGAGGGCATCAACCTTCTCGAAAACGGAATCGAATTCCCGCCGTATCAGGGTTCTCACTTTCTGGGCTTTCAGGTAATAGGCATCGTAATATCCGGCAGAAAGGGCGTAAGTTCCCAGCATAATACGGCGCTTCACCTCAGAACCGAAACCGTACTGGCGGGTCTTTTCCATATTCTCCCACATACTGGTTGCCTTCTCATGAGAAAGACCGTATTTAACTCCGTCATACCGGGCAAGATTGGCTGACGCTTCGGACGGAGCTATGATGTAGTAGACTGCCAGGGCATATCTGGTGTGGGGAAGAGATACTTCTTCAATAGATGCACCAAGTTCCTCTAGTTTACTTATCGCGGCTTGAATGGCTGAATTCACCTCTGGCTGTATTCCTTCGACGAAGTATTCCTTCGGTACACCAAGTTTCATTCCTTTCATATCAGCGGTGAGACATGCGGTGAAATCAGGAACAGGTTCAGGTACGGACGTCGAATCTCTTTCGTCGTACCCGGATATCGCATTCATAACCAGAGCACAGTCGGTTACATCTTTAGTGAGAGGACCTATCTGGTCAAGAGAACTCGCGAAAGCAACCAGGCCAAACCTGCTGACTCTGCCGTAGGTCGGTTTAAGACCGGTGACGCTGCAAAGCGCAGCCGGCTGGCGAATACTGCCGCCGGTATCGGAACCAAGTGAATATATCGTTTCATCGGCAGCGACTGAAGCTGCCGAACCGCCGCTGCTGCCCCCGGGAACTCGTGAAAGATCCCACGGGTTGTGAGTAGGGAAGAAAGCCGAATTTTCCGTGGAGGAACCCATGGCAAATTCATCCATATTCGCTTTACCTATCATTACCGCTCCACAGTCATTCAGCTTATCAACCACGGTTGCATTGTAGGGAGGAATGAATTTTTCAAGCATCCTGGACGAGCAGGTTGTCCGTATACCTTTTGTGCACATCACGTCCTTTATCACGACAGGTATGCCGGTAAGAGGACCTCCTGTACCTTCAGCGATAACTTTATCCGCTAATTGAGCCTGATTGCGTGCCGAATCTGCGGTTATGGTGACAAATGATTTTACCTTTTCTTCAACGTGGTCAATGCGATTAAGGCATGATTCTGTAAGTTCCTCTGAGGAAACCTGCTTTGATCGAAGGAGTTTATATGCTTCATTGATTGTTAACTGATATAGCGTATCGATTGTTCTTCATTCCTTCCGGCGTTAATCGTCCTCACCTTCCTCTTCCTCGCTCCATAGTTCCCACCCTTCTCTAATAAGAAAGATTACTATCAGTATACCTGCTATCGGATCTGCTTGCCAGAATCCGAACAGGTAATTCAGTCCCAGTCCAAGCAGTAGTGCAACTGAAAGAAAAGCGCAGGCAATCGTTTCTTTCGAATCAGCTACAAGCGCCCGGCTGTTAATCTGTTTACCTGTTCTATACTTCATCCAGGCCATAAACGGCATGGCGATCAGTGATACAATTGCAATAATTATTCCCGGTAATGATGGCTCCGGGATTTCGGCGGAAACCAACTTGTCAATCGACTCGTAGGCTATGTATGCACCGAGAATGAAAAAAGTGACTGCTACAAATCTTGTTGCCCGGCGTTCAATCTTTTCTTCAAACTCCGGTGATATTTTCCCGTGCTGTTGTAACCTCCATATTAATACAAATCCCGAAAGCGATTCGACAATGCTGTCGAGCCCGAATCCGATAAGCGCAATACTGTTCGACAGTCCTCCGAATACAATAGCCGCAACCGCTTCCAGTATATTATAGGTTACGTTAATATATTCAAGATAAAGGCCCCTTTTAACGAGCCTGGTCTTTTCACTTGTTACCATATTCAAACGGAACGCCGGTTAAGGAGATTCATCATCCAGGACAGCATGAATTTTAAAATAGTCCTCTTCTCTATGAGGAGCATTCGTCAGTATATCTTCAGGAGGATAGGAAGCGGCTATGTTGTCATCTCTGATAATGTTATTGAGAGCTATAGACTGGGCGGTTGGTGGAACATCATCTGTATTTACCTGCCTAAGCACTTCGAAATTATCAAGTATATCGGAAAGCTGCTCACTGAGTTTGTCGACTTCACTATCGGTAATACCCATTCTGGCAAGACGGGCGATACGCAGCACTTCATCACGGCTAAGCTTCATAAAAATCTCCGTCCTCGAACGATTCACGAAAATTATAGCACCCGTATCTGTGTATTCGCAACTGAAGTGGTGATGAGTACATAACCAGCCGTACCTAAATAGAATCTGCCTGATATTTGATATAATTAAGAAGAAATGAACAGACCGAGACTGATATTTGCGATAGTCAGTACGATCATAGAAGAGGTTGCGATTGCCGCAGCCGGTATCTGGGGATTACCCCAGATCGGTGTTGATTTTCCTCTCTGGGGAATCATCCTGATTATGATAGCGTGGCTGTCATACTCGGTGTACACCTTCAAGAAAGGGACAAAAGCATTAACAATCGGTAACATCTTAGGGATGCCGAATATGATAGGGACGAAAGGGAGGGTTACCTCAGCTCTTAATCCCGAAGGTTGGGTGAGAATACGGGGCGAGTTGTGGTCGGCTAAATCCCTGTCAGGTGAAATCCAACCAGGAAGAAATGTAGTCGTGACCGGTCAGAAGAGATTAAAACTGGAAGTTAAAGAAAGCGATCTAGCAGACAATGAGGACGTTATTCAGTAACTTCCACTCCAACCTCAAGCTCTTGTTTCCCCCTCTTATAAACAAAAGATACAACGATCAGTACCAAACCGGCAATCATCAATACCAAGCTGAATATTTCTAATGGACGTATTACACTGTTAATTATGTCAGTGATCATACTCTCGGCAGTATTAGGAAAATCACTGGGGTATGGGATCTTGTCATCAAGGAAATACCTTCCTACCCAGATTGCCGCGTATTCCAGCAGGCCATATATAAACAATGGAATACCAATTCGCCGGCATATTGCCCGTACGTCACGCAGGAGTAGGATGATACCCAGTACCATTAATCCGATAAAGACGAGGAGTAGAGTATAAGCAAGGCGGAAGTATGAGATATACTCTCTCGATGTTTCAAGGGGTTCGCGCATCTCAATTTCCACGTTATCAAGTTCATTTCTGATGTCGGTAATGTTTTGTTCAGCATCTTCGATAGTGACAGCAAAGTTAGTTGCGATTTCAGGTCCAATGATATTTTCGTCGATTTCAAAAGTTTCCGGAAGCATTTCAGACAATCTTCCGGCTATATATTCATTAAAGATTTCGTCCAGTTCGTTTTGTGAAAGATCCGAATACTCAGAAGGCGGAGAGGAAAAAAGCTCATTCCTCAGATTATTTTCAATACTCTCAGCTACATCTGCTATCGATATCTCTATACTTATAGAGGATATGTCTCCAACGAGGTAATCCAAGATCGGACCGGCAGCTTTTTTTAACTCAGTTTTTACGGTTGGTTCCAGTACTCTGACAGCATCGTCAATGTATTCGGTAAGGAAATCCATTTCGGGAGGCATCTGACCTATTAGTTGCTTGGAAATAACTTCTTCAGCAAGAACAGCAAGGTCGAGTTTTTCAACAAGTGGCACGACAAAATCCTCATTTAGTATTGTATCTCTGAGAACAGCTGTCAGGTCTAATTCTTGAGTTACTCCCAGTATATAGTCGAAAACAGGACCAGATATCTCAGATGCCTGCTGCTTAATGTCCGGTTCAAGATCGGCTACTACGAACTTAACTGCGTCGATGAATTCTTCGGGAAGATCGTCTTCATCAGTTGGGCTAGTAATCATAATATCAACAAGTTCCGGCAGGCTGATTTCCGTCAGCAGTTTGTCGACGAATTCAGGATTCAGGAATGCTTCACCGAGAGTTTCTTTGATTTCAGGATTATCTCTTTCGCCCTTGAGATAGTCATAAAAAGAATAGATAGCTACTCCCATTCCTTCTTTTATCGTAGGCTCTACGCTTGGTATTATCTCTTTAATCTTATCAAAAACTTCTTTGGTTTCGGGTGATGATTCGAAATCAATGAACTCATCAATAAGTTCGGCGGCTTCTGTTTCATTGACCCGATCGATTATATAATCAGGATTCATTACCGTGCTGTTTATCATGAAGAAATACCCGAATATCAGGATTGCGAAAAACAGCAAAAAAAGGCATAGACCGATTGTCAGGTTCCTTACTACACTCAAACCGATTTTCACTCCTGGTTCATAATTTCGTATGTAATGCTGGCCTTCGAATCTACATCATAACATAACGATAAATGGTAAAGTCAGCGTAATCAGTCTCGATATTATTGGTCTTCTTGCTCATTTTACGAATATAAGGTTATTATTAAAGTATCGATGACAGTGAACAGTCAGTAAATACCGGGAAGGGATCCATGTCATATAGAGTGAGTTACAGGGGAAGCGACGGTTTCAGTTTAGGACCGATCGGTTTTCTGATATCAATCAACCTGATTCTGTTGATTGTTACTTTAGTTATGCCGGAACTTCGATACACGCTGGGATTATCTCCTTCGTACTTCACTTCGCGTCCCTGGACTATCATTACCAACTTATTTATCCATGCAGGTATCTGGCATATTCTAACGAACATGCTGACACTCTATTTCTTTGGCAGCTACCTCTCACGACTGGTAGGTAACAGAAATTTCCTTATTATTTATTTCCTAGGTGGATTATTAGGGAATGTGTTCTACCTTTGGTTAGGGGACACATATTCGGTTGCGATCGGAGCATCCGGAGCAGTCTTCGCCGTGGCTGGAACTTTGACAGTATTGAGACCGAAACTAACGGTATTTATCATCCCGATCCCTGTACCGATACCTCTCTGGGTAGCCGTGCTGGGAGGTTTTGCTCTTATGTCAATTCCTTGGTTTGCGTCTAATATCGCCTGGCAGGCGCATCTCGGTGGCCTAATACTCGGTCTGGCAGCTGGTTTATTATTCAGACGAAGAACACGCTGGCTGTATTAGACTGACCGGAAGAAAGGTTCACATCTATAGTGACAGACGCCCCTGAAAATTACAAGAAAGTAGATCTTCATATACATACCCCTGAATCGGTATGCTACAGCGATGAAGAAGCGAACGCCGATGATATAGTTCAGGCAGCACTTGCCGTAAAACTGAATGCAATAGCTGTCACTGACCATAATACTGTTAAAGGTATAGATAGCGTAAGAGAAGCTGTAAAGAACACAGAACTCATCATTATCCCGGGAGTGGAACTAACTACAAGGCACGGACATTTTCTCGCCCTTTTCGAAGTTGATACGTCAATAGATGAGATGGACACCTTTCTCGATGACTTCGGGCTTGATAGACAAGGAAGGGGAGATGCTCATACCTTGATAGCTACCGAGATTGAAACGGTTCTGCGGAAGATCAAGGAACATGGTGGCATTGCCATCGCAGCCCATGCCGACAGGTGGCCAAGTGGGTTTCTTGAGACAAAAGATACCCGGAAACGGAAACAGGAAATACATGAAAATGAATACCTGGATGCAATAGAGATCACTATACCTAAGAATAGAATAGCATGGGAAAACGGCCAGATCCGCGGATATCCGATGAAGCGCGCCTGTATTCAGGGTTCCGATGCTCACAATCCGATTGAGATTGGCCGAAGGTCTGTATATATCAAGATGGATACGGTAAAATTAACCGAAATGAAAAAAGCCCTGGAGAATTACGCGACTCACATATTGTTTCCCGATGATATCAATGAAAGTCCATGACCAGGCAACGGAGGAATACAGATATGGATGATAACCAGGAACTGCTGTATAAGAAAGAAAACGGTATTGCCGTTATAACTATGAATCGTCCTGACAAACGGAACGCACTGAGCCCGGGATTATTTCAGGGTATTTTCAACTCTATTGAAGACGCCACCTCCGACGATGAGATAAAGGTGATAATCATCACCGGGAAGGGTGAAGCATTCTGTTCCGGAGCTGATGTTAAATCTATGGCTGCTGGTGATCTTCAGCGGCGCCCCGAACGCCCACCGGAACAGATGGAGAACACGAGACGTGCCCCGTTCGCCCAGCAGTTCATGGAATGCCCTAAACCGATAATTGCAGCGATGAACGGTGTTGCCGTGGGTGTAGGCCTTGATCTCGCTCTGTCCTGTGATATCAGGATAGCTTCGGATAAAGCACGATTTACGGTTGGCTACGTACGCAGGGGGATGGTTCCCGCTGCAGGAAGCGCCTGGTTTTTACCCAGATTACTCGGTGTAGACAAAGCTCTGAAGGTAATATGGTCGAGTGAAATGATAAGCGCTGAAGAGGCTGAACAACTTGGACTGGTAACGATGGTCGTTCCTCACGACGAGCTTGAAAACGCGGCTCTCGACCTGGCCGAGCAGATAGCCAAAGCACCTACACTGGCAGTGCAGGCCGCCAAACGGGCAGTATATGAAAGCCTTAACCTAGACCTTGATAAAAGCCTGGAATTGACCATGAGAATCAGGCAGGGGCTACTCGGTACACAGGACTTCCATGAAAGCGCCACCGCTTTCGTGGAAAAAAGAGAGCCTACCTTCAAAGGTGAATAATTTTTAAACGATACTTCCCAAAAAGAAAAAGCCGACTTTGTAATAAGAGTCGGCTTTGTTAATTTTTTCTAGAATGTCATCAGTCTTTGGCAGGAGGTGCCGGATTCTGATATCCTTCAGGCAGTATTGTGGGGACTAACTTGATCAGTTCTTCGATCGTCCAGAGTCCGTCTTTCTTGTCGATGGATTTCATTCTTACAGGTTCGGAGTACATGGTAATATTACCGCCGGTCACATCGAATACCTGGCCATTAATATTCGCTGCCTCTTCAGTACAGAGATAGATCAGGAAAGGAGTCAGTGTCATCGGATCGGGAAGGTTGGTTAATTCCTCATATCTTTCCTTCGTCATCAATCCAGCTTCGTAGCGTTTCTTGAAGCCAGCCTGTATATCTTCACTAGCGCTGAACCGTGTAGACGCTGTTGGCGCATAGGCGTTGCAGGTAACATTGTACTTTCCCATTTCACGAGCGATCGCGCGGGTTAACCCGACAATTCCCGCTTTAGCAGCTCCGTAGTTACAGTGGCCAACTGTACCCAGCCAGGCTGTAGAAGTGGTGTTAACAATACGTCCCCATTTCTGTTCTCTCATAATGCCGCAGGCAAAACGGCTGGTATTGAACGTGCCTTTGAGGAAAGAATCGAGACAGGTATCCCATTCTTCTTCCGTCATGTTCCATATCATGTGAGGCATATCTGCACCGGCGTTGTTCACCAGTATATCTACGCTGCCGTATTTTTCTTTTGTAGTAGTAATCATTTCTTCAGCCACGGAGAATTCCGATATACTGCCGAAAAAGTGACTCGCTTCACCACCCATGGATTTAATCTGCTCAGCTGCGGTTTTAGCATCACCGCCTTCCGTACCTTCACGCCTGTTATTTGTTATTACCGCGGCTCCTTCCCTGGCGAGGGCTATAGCTATAGCAAGGCCAATACCCTGCCCGGAACCGGTGACAATGGCCACTTTACCTTTTAATCGGTTTCCCATCTCATTCACTCCTCAGATATATTTTCCTGGTTCCCACCGCACTTAGGTTGTCTGAATTCTAAGCTGTTGCTTAATTGACTGTCAAGTACGTTATATCGGTATTGCGTGAGGTAAACGCAATGTTAATTTGTTGACTATGGTAAAATCTGCATTGTAGAATTGGCTTGGAGTAGCAACCAAACAGTATATGGAAAGAGTTATAAGGAAAAAACAATGAAGGCAGGTGAATAATGGACTTAGGCTTAAAAGGCAAGGTAGCAATCGTGACAGGTACCGGACGTAAAGGTGCCTTGGGTGAAACAATCGGCGTGGGTCTAGCGAGGGAGGGAGTAAACGTAGCCTGTGTAGATATAGTCAAAGAAGGAGCTGAAGAGATAGCTAAAGGTATAGCCGAAAATACCGGAGTTAAAACTATAGCCATTAAAGTCGATCAGAGTGATCCGCAACAGGTGAAAGATGCGGTTGTAAAGATAAATGCGGAACTCGGACCTGTTGATATACTGGTGAACAATGCAGCATTAATGGGACCTTTCGGACGTATCGAGAAGATGGAACTAAAAGACTGGCAGGCGATGATCAAAGTAAATCTCGATGGGTGTTATTACTGGATACGGGAAGTCTGGAATACCATGGCAGAAAAGAATTACGGACGTATTATAAACATTTCATCGGTTGCAGGTGTCATGGGTGGATTCGGACAGGTGAATTACTCGGCTTCAAAAGCGGGTGTTATCGCTATCGCAAAGACTGCCGCTCTGGAAGGTGCTCGGAAAGGCATTACCGCCAACGCGGTAACCCTGGGTGTGGTAGCAACCGGTCAGAGTGCTGAAACAAATGAAGCCAGTGAAAGACTGAAAATGCGGATCGCTATGCGTAAGTTCGGCGATCCTGAGGATGTAGCAAATATGGTCGCTTTCCTTGCATCCGAGAAAGCAGGATATGTTACTGGCCAGGACATTCATGTCATGGGAGGGATTGATCTATTCACGTATTAGTGTCTGTGCATGTAGTAAGTATTGTCTTGTAACTATATAGATGATATAATTTTTATCTAAGAGCGGACATTCCCAACCTTTAAGTTAGTCCGGAGAGGCTAGTAAGGGTATTACAGGGATTCGGGTTCATACAACCTCTTGCTAGCCATAGCAAGAGGTTGTTTTATGATCAGCACAGTGGTAATGACATCCCAGGACATCGGCAGAAGTCTCACCCGCATCGCCCATGAAATAATGGAACACAATAAAATCATTGAAAACGTTGTTCTTGTGGGACTTCATACTCGTGGTGTACCACTGGCAAAACGTCTCTCATCAATTATCGACAGTTTTACAGGATTCAACATACCTGTCGGACTGCTGGATATCAGTCAATACCGGGATGATATTTCAGATAATAAGGGAGCTCCTGCTGTTAATAATACTGACATACCTGTAGAAATTAACGGAAAGGTGATCATTCTTGTAGATGATGTTCTCTATACGGGAAGAAGTATCCGGGCGGCAATGGATGCCCTGATCGATAAAGGACGACCCAGATCGATTCAACTGGCAGTAATGGTCGATCGAGGTCACCGTGAGTTTCCGATAAGAGCTGATTATGTCGGAAAGAATATTCCCAGTGCCCGTCACGAAAAAATTCAGGTACGGCTGCTGGAAATAGATGGTATGGATGAGGTGGTAATATCAAAGAACAGCCGTGGGGCGGAAGTGGATAGTAGTGAGGTGAGTGGACTGATTCGAAAGGAGAGGTGATGTCCTTAGCAAATAGAAGCCTGGTTACAATCGATGACCTGTCCGCGTCAGAAATTGAATCTGTCTTTTCGCTAGCCCGAGAGATGGAAGGAGGAATTGAGAAACAGACAGATGTCTGCCAGGGGATGATAATGGCAAGCCTGTTTTTCGAACCGAGTACCAGAACAAGACTGTCATTTGAAGCTGCCATGCACAGACTGGGCGGAAACGTGATCGGTGTATCCGACGTTGAATCGACCTCTTTGGCTAAAGGGGAGAGTATTGCCGATATGGCCAGGATCGTAGGAAGCTACGCGGATATTCTGGTGTTACGACATCCCTGGGAAGGAGCCGCAAAAGTAGTTGCCGATTATGCAGGTGTTCCAGTAATTAACGCCGGCGACGGTGGTCACCAGCATCCAACCCAGACATTACTTGATCTGTACACTATCAGGAAAGAAAGAGGTTCTCTCAAGGGACTAACGATCGCCTTATGGGGAGACCTTAAATACGGAAGAACGACTCATTCTCTGATATTGGCACTTGCCAAGTTCGGTGCAAATATGCTCTTCTGTCCAAGTCCTGGTCTGGAAGTTCCGCCGAATGTAATCAGGAAGTTGATCACCGAATATGGGGGTGAAATCGAGACACACGACGTAACGAAAAAGCTGGATGAATCGTTCCCGATCGATGCTGTTTATAAAACTCCGGAAAGCCCACACCAGCTAGCGATGATGCCTGATGTGAACCTTGAAGTGGAATTACGGAAAGGTGTAGACGCGTTATACGTAACACGCACCCAGAAGGAAAGGTTTTCTGACGGTGAGAGTAAGGGAAAAAGCAGAAAATTTCCCGTGGTAAACAGGAAATTTCTAAGCGGCAAAGAATTCCGAAAAACAATGGTAATGCACCCGCTTCCACGTGTCGATGAGCTTGATTACGACGTTGACTCGGATCCACGCGGAATGTATTTCAAACAGGCTGCCCACGGAGTGCCGATAAGAATGGCCCTCCTCTCGCTTCTACTGGGGTGTAAAAAGCCGAGTACCTTTGAAAAAGATTTTCCTGAACCTCAGGTGGAATATCCCGTGTATAACAGAGGCTACGCCGTAACATGCCCTAATGGACGGTGTGTTTCAGTTCAGGAAACTGAAACAAAATACCTGGTGCCCGAGTTCCTGATAACTAGCCGTGATCCGCTGACACTAAGGTGTGTGTACTGTGAACATGGATTTCGACCCGGTTTTGTGGCCAGCACTGACTGGCATGAAGGTACACTGGAGCACAAAAAGTACCACAGAGTCGATAGCCACTTTGCACGAACTATAAAAATCGAGAACCTGGTGCTTTTCGATACGGAGAGACAGGCGCAGGCAATGGGATTTATGCCAAGTCATTTCGTTTCAGAATCTCCGGACGACAAATAATGAATCAACCTTTACTTATCAGGGGCGGTAGGATAATCGATCCCGGCAGCGGACTGGACAAGACCAGGGATCTGCTGATTGATGAGGAAGGTATTCTCAGATTTATAGATATGAATTCAGTCATACCGGAATCTGACTATCTAATAATCGATGCCAGCGGTATGATAGTCTGTCCCGGATTTATTGATCTTCACTGCCATCTCAGGCAACCCGGTTATGAGGAAAAAGAGACGATAGCTACCGGTACCCGTAGCGCAGCAAAAGGTGGTTTTACCACCGTGTGCTGTATGCCCAATACCAAACCTGCCCTGGACAATCCTGTAATTATCAAGCTGGTGCAGGATATTGCTTTAATAGAAAGCCCTGTCCGTGTCCTGCCGATTGCCAGTATTACGAAGGGAAGACAGGGACAGGAACTATCAGATTTCAAGACGCTGGCTTCACTCGGTGTAGCAGGATTCAGTGACGACGGCTCGTCGGTTGTTGATGAAAATCTGATGCGAAAAGCGCTGGAGGAATGTCGTGAACTGGGATTACCACTAATAGAACACTGTGAAGTCCCTGAACTTGCCAGTGACGGCGTTATCAACCAGGGAAGAGTAGCGAAAAAAATGGGACTCAAGGGAATCCCAAGTGCAGCTGAAGAGCAGATGGTTGCCCGTGATATCCGGCTTGCTGGTGATACTGATGGATGGGTGCACATCGCTCATGCCAGTACTACCAGAACAGTAGAACTATTACGCTGGGCAAAATCCGAAGGTATCCACGTTACCGCTGAAGTGACTCCTCACCACCTTACGCTTACCGAGAATGAAGTCGTTACCCGCGGTACGGCTGCCAAAGTCAATCCGCCTTTGAGAACACAGGCTGATATTAATGCACTGGTAGAAGGGCTGAATGATGGGACGATAGATGTAATCGTTACCGATCACGCTCCTCATACTAGAGTCGACAAGGAGTGTGACATAGCAGAGGCTGCGTTCGGTATCAGCGTTTTTGAAACCACCCTTGCAAGTCTTATGACGCTGGTGCATAGTAATAAAATCACATTAAACACTCTTATCGACAAATTGACACGACAGCCTGCTTTACTTCTTGGTAAGAGAGATGGAATTACAGGCAGGCTTGAAGACGGCAAGGCTGCTGATTTAGTGATGATTGATCCTAATAGAGAGTGGGTGGTTGACCCGGAGGAATTTGTCTCCAAAGGGAAAAATACACCACTTTCCGGAGTTACACTGAAGGGAAAAGTAATGGCAACTGTATCGAGAGGGAAATTAGTATTTGTTGATGAATTATTAAGCGTTCGGTGAGGACTAGAGTTGGTACAAACTGAAGCACGTGTTGTATGTATTAATGAAATTTGGCTACCGGGGCTAGAAAGATCAAACGGACGAAGTTTAGAATTTAGTCTCACAATAAGCCTAGATTGTCCTGACATTGCTAGAGAAGCAAAACCAGGCCAGTTCGTGATGGTGAACTGTGGTGAAAAAACACTTCCTAGGCCTTTCAGTATAAACAGAGTAATAAACGGCAATGAGTTAATCCTATTTTTCTCCGTACTTGAAAACGGAACCGGAACAAAATGGCTGGCAGAGCGTGAACCTGGAGATACTGTAAAGATACTCGGACCGCTTGGAAACGGATTTACAATTGAAGAATCTTCGCATAATATTCTACTGGTTGGTGGAGGTATGGGTATCGCTCCCCTATTATTCCTGGCGGAAGAAGAAATTAGCAAAGGTAAATCAGTTACGTTAATGTACGGGACACCGAATAAAGACAGGCATCCAGTAGAAAGTGTACTTCGCAAGGTGAAGGTAGTAAACGCGACCGAAGATGGATCGATAGGACATCATGGCATGATAACAGAATTGATACCTGAATATTTCGATAAAGCCGACCAGGTATTTATATGCGGTCCTTTAGCAATGTACAAATATTTACATCATCAGGATGTCATAAAGAGCAAATCAGCCCAGGTCTCACTTGAAGTAAGAATGGCTTGCGGACGGGGAATTTGCTACGGTTGTACGATTCAAACTGCAAACGGGAAAAAACGGGTATGTGAAGATGGTCCGGTGTTTGACTTCAATGATATAGACTGGGATAGCATTTGACTATAACTGTTTTAGTTTGTAAAGACTCAGGAGAATTTAATTGACAGTAGTCGAAGCCCACGGATTAACCAGGAATTTCGGTACACTCACGGCTGTTGAGGATCTGTCTCTGGATATGGAGAAAGGTGAAGTCCTTGCCTTTCTTGGCCCAAATGGAGCCGGGAAAACTACGACTATTCGTATGCTTGCGGGAATCATCTCTCCTACTACCGGGTACGCTGTAGTCGCGGGGCATCGTACTGATAAGGAAGTAGACAAGATACATGAATCCGTCGGATTGCTGACTGAAACTCCCGGATTTTATGATGCTCTTACCGCCATGTGGAATCTGGAATTTTATGCCAGGTTCTATAACGGACTTGATATCGACAGACAGATGGAAAAGTATCTGAAGATTACCGGACTCTGGGAAAGGCGGGACGCGAAGGTTGGTACGTATTCCAAGGGAATGAAGCAGAGATTGGCGCTTGCCAGGGCGCTGATTCATGAACCCGAAGTGATTTTTCTTGATGAGCCTACGGCTGCTCTCGATCCCGAAGCTGCCAGGGAAGTACGTGAACTGGTCAAAAATCTAAGTCGTGAAGGACGTACCATATTCCTTTCAACCCATAACCTGACAGAAGCAGAACAGTTATGCAGCAGGATAGCCGTTGTCCAGACTCATCTGCTGGCGCTGGATACACCAGCAAACCTGCGACAGCGTCTCTTCAGACGCCGGGTAGTCGTCCAGCTGGACGGCTTATCCGAGTCTGTCGTTGAGCTGGTCAAGGGACTTCCCTTTGTAAGCAATACGGAAACAACCGGAAACGAAATAATTGTGGAATTAAATGATCCTGAAAATACTCGCCCTGAGCTAGTCAGACATATCGTTGAAGCCGGTGGGAAGATAATGTCAGTCTCGGAACAGCAGCACTCCCTGGAGGAAATATACCTGAACCTTATGAACGAGAATTAACATGACAATAGAACGTATAAAAAATGTCTTACGCAACGAATGGAAAGTCCTAGCCAGCGAGCCTACTACGATTATGCTCTTTACGCTCGTTCCACTCATAATACTCGCTGAAGCTATGGTAGCTATCTGGCTCGTTGCGATGATCGGCGGTGAAGCCATGGCTGGTAATGCATTTTTTGCCGGAACGCTGGACAAACTCGTTACCAGCTATCCCGGAGCTGTGGACCTGCCGGATCTCGACCGTGTCAGGTTGCTACTCCTGACCCAGCTCAACTTTTTTACACTACTGATACCGACAATGGTCGCCATCTATGCTGGGGCGTACGGGATTGTTGAAGAAAAGGTATCGAACAGTCTTGAACCTTTACTGGCTACACCGGTAAAAACCTGGGAACTGCTGTTCGGCAAAGCAATGGCGGGATTTCTGCCAGCTATGATAATTACATGGATATGCGCGGCGCTTGCCTTGGTAGGAGTGTATATCCTGGGCTGGGGATACCTTATAGGACACTATATCAATATAGTATGGGCGGTAAATTTTTTCCTGATTTCACCGGCGGTCGCTTTTCTCAGCTTCCTTCTCGGGATAATAGGCTCATCACGAGCCAGAGATCATCGGAGTGCTCAGAATATGGTACTGTTTATCATTTTCCCTATCTTCATTTTAATCGCCGTACAGATGACCGGGGTTATCTGGTTTACTCCGTTGATTATCGTTGTAATGGGAATTGTGTTATGCCTTATTGATCTCCTTGTATTGCGTATCGCTGTAAGATTATTCCAGCGTGAATCGATAATTATACGGTGGCGATAGACGTAAAGGTTTTAGGAGGTTCAGATGGTAATTACGTCAAGAATATCTCTTCAGACAGAGGGTAACGGTGATGCTGTCGACATTACTTCTCGAATTCAAAAGGAAATTGATGCAAATGATATTAACAGCGGCATAGTAACAGTATTTGTTAGCGGATCGACTGCAGGTCTGACTACCATTGAATACGAACCGGGAGTGGTGTCAGACTTCTCCGAGATGTTCGAGAGAATCATCCCGAAGGGAATGAAATATGAACACGATCGTGCCTGGGGAGATAGAAACGGACATTCACATGTACGAGCGTCGTTACTGGGTCCTTCGCTGGTCGTTCCTTTCGTCGATAAGAGACTGATTCTCGGTACCTGGCAGCAGATAATCCTTTTAGATTTCGATAACAGGCCACGCTCCAGGCAGGTTATTCTACAGACAATGGGAGAGTAGATTTTCTTGACAGTCGTCAGATATGCGTCTTATAATAACGTTGATTTCAGTAGTCGGGTGAGATTACGGATACATTAAGCTAAAAGGTGAAGATATGGCTAACGAGATAGGTAAAAGGTATGCGTGCGCGAAATGCGGCGCTGAATTCATCGTTACGAGAGCAGGTGATGGCACGGTAAATTGCTGCGGCCAGCCGATGGAACAGAAGAAATAGAGTTCAAGGAGGTACCCGTTTAGTGGCAAGTCAACTTGGAAAAAGATATAAATGTCAAGTTTGCGGCACGGAAATACTTTGTGTCAAAGCCGGTGAAGGCGTTATGACCTGCTGTGGCAAAGATATGGAGGTTCAGGAGCCAAGGACAATCCCATCTTCTGACTAAGATTTCATTGCCGGAATACCAAACCGAAATAAATTAAAAGAGAGATGTATAGCTCATGAAAGTGGGCTATCTTTTTTATCTATTACTAAGGAGGGACATGAACTCCGCCCGTGTAGATGGTTTGCTTCGGAATGTACCTCGCAGAGCGGATGTTTGCATAGAACTGCCGGGTTTTCTAATACCCCGCATCATCATGCACAGGTGTTCTGCCTGGATCACGACACCCACACCGGAAGGATTTATCCCCTCATTAATAGCGTCTGCTATCTGGCTTGTCATCCGTTCCTGTAACTGAGGACGCCTGGCGACAATCTCGACTACTCGGGCAATTTTGCTAGCACCGACGACTCGACCTTTTTCGTTAGGAATATATCCTACGTGAGCTGTACCATAAAAGGGGAGCAGGTGATGTTCGCACATTGAATAGAAAGGTATGTCCCTGAATATCACCATTTCTCTGTGACCTTCTTCAAACTCGACAGACAGTACTGACTTGGGATCGATATCCATGCCCATAAATAACTCAGCATACATATCAGCTACACGTCCCGGGGTTCCTGCAAGGCCTTCTCTTTCAGGATCATCACCTATTGCCTTTATCACAGATATTACAGCTTCCTTTATGGCTTCAGCGTCAAGCAATTTTATCCTCCCGTCCAGGATTCATAATACATATAAAATCTTATCATATTTTCGGCGTTTTGTGACGCAATAACAGACTAGTGGTAAAAATAGCCAGACATCCGGCTGCAACTCCCATCCAGAAAGCGGTCGTGTAACGGCCCGTGGCATCGAAAATAAATCCGGCTACTGGTGTGCCGACCATCCCACCGGTAGTACCGAAAAGGAGAAAAGTACCGATATAAAATCCGAAATTCTTTACCCCCAGAATCTCAACTCCCGTTAACGATTGTAAAAGACCAGCACCCTGGCGAGCGAATCCAAACACGAACGCAAAAACATAAAACACCGGGGCAGTCCTGGCAAATATAAGAATTATTAGTGATATGGTAAGTAACGTGAAATCGATTGTTTGTAATTTTGCTGGTTTTATTTTATCAGCCAGTGGGCCGATAATAACAGTAGCCAGGATTCCAATAGCAGAACTGAAGGAAAGAATTCCGGCAGCAACTATCGGTTCCAATCCGACATCAATACCATAAGGTGTAAGATGAACGATTATCATTTGTGTGCTGAAACCAAAAGCAAATTGAATACACGCAAACGGCCAGAACCATTTATTCAGCAAAACATCCTTCTTTATAGAAAATCCGTCTGAACCTGATTTCTCAGGTTGGTCGTTTTTTTCAGATACTGATTTTACAGGTAGTTCAGTTTCTTCAGGTGGGCGTTTCACAAATTGGGCGAGCGGTACCGTGATGGCAAATGGTAAAATTCCGAGGATAATAAAGGTATGCTGCCATCCGGAACTGGATATGAGACTCTCAATCAGTAAAGGCCCGACAACTCCGCCAAGGCTGAAACCAGCTGCCGGGATAGCCATCGCTATCCCTCTTCTTTTTGAAAACCATCTGGGTATAGTTGCGTTTACCGGGATAACCGAACAGGCTATGGTGATTCCTATCGGCACACCAAACGAAAGATAGAGTTGCCATAATTCAGTGACTATTGATGTCAGCATAAATCCCGTTCCGAGAGAGAGCCCTGCAATGGTCATAAATATCCGCGGACTTACACGATTACTCAGCCTACCGCTGACGACTGACAGAATCCCGCCAATAAGGACAGCAATCGAGAATACACTGGATAATTCGCCTCTTTCCCAACCGAATTGATCGGTCAGTGGTTTGATGAAGACACCAAAACCGAACAGGGCAATGGCATTCATCGAAATAACGAAAAAGCTAATTACTACTACTATCCAGCCGTAGTATATACGTTTAAGCATTAAAAAATCCCAACTAATATAAAAATGAGTAGCAGCACTCTGAAAACTGAAAACCGAAACGGAATATACGTGAAGATTTCTAGACCAGGCCTATGCCTTTTTCGATAGCAGCCAGATCAGCCGGAAGTTCAAGGAAAGGTTCGGACGATTTCAGTACGATATCGGTATCCTTGAGACCGTGACCGGTTACCACGCAGACAATTTTCTTTGATGAAAAGTCCTTGCCCTGTGCTGACATCTTTATGAGGCCGGCCAACGAAGCTGCTGAAGCGGGTTCGGCAAAGATACCACATTTGGATGCCATAAGTTTTTGCGCGGAAAGAATTTCATCATCAGTGACTATATCGATGATTCCATCAGATTCATCCCTTGCTGCAACTGCCTTTTCCCAGCTAGCTGGATTGCCTATCCTAATCGCAGTAGCAACGGTCTCCGGTTTTTCGACCGGGTGTCCCAGCACTATAGGTGCTGCCCCTTCTGCCTGGAAACCCATCATTATCGGTCTATGGCCAGCTTTCCCTGCCTCATGGTATTCCTTGAATCCCTTCCAATAAGCGGTGATATTTCCGGCATTTCCCACTGGTATAAAAAGGTAATCCGGCGCATCACCAAGTACATCCACTATCTCGAAAGCTGCAGTTTTTTGACCTTCTATTCGGTTCGGATTGAGAGAATTTACAAGGGTCACCGGGTGTTTTTCAGTAATACTTCTCACCATATTGAGAGCCTGGTCGAAGTTTCCATCAAGAGCTATTATTTTCGCTTTATAGACGATCGCCTGGGCAAGTTTGCCAAGGGCGATGTTGCCCTGTGGAACAATGATGATGGCACTTAGGTTGCAGTATGCCGCATAAGCAGCTGCTGAAGCGCTGGTATTACCGGTAGAAGCGCAGATGACTGCCTTGCTACCTTCTTCTATGGCTTTGGCTATGGCAACGACCATGCCACGATCTTTGAACGAGCCGGTAGGGTTGCATCCCTCAAATTTGAGGTATAACTCCTTGCAGCCAATATCCTTTTCAAGATTCGCAGCTCTGATAAGGGGAGTATTTCCTTCACCGATTGTGAACATGGGAGTATCAGGCGTAACGGGAAGGTATTCTTTGTAGTGTTCCAGTACTCCGTTTTTCATAATATTCCTCTCTATATTTATACTCCATATAGAGGAAAATCACAAACCTGACCGAGATTATTCAAAAGCTTTGTTTTCCCGAACCATCAGGATTACCAGCCCCAGCAGAATCCCTGTAACCGAAAAAAAGATGATTCCCGACAGGAACGAATCGGTGAAATCAACCAGCCCACCCATAAGCAGTGGACCGGTAAATCCTCCTACCTCAGCAACGCAGAAGAACATACCACCAGCCAGCCCCATGTATTTCGTCCCTACCTGTGGTTGTTCCATGATGACAAGCATTAACAGAGGGAGTAAGGAAGGAGCACTGATACCATATACTACAAGACCAAGTGTACGTACCCAGGAAGGTGCGATATAAGAGAGTAATAATCCTGCTGACATCAAGACCGACAGAATGGCTACGTATCGTCCTCTTGAACGTCCCGGTATGAACCTTGGTAATAGAAGCACTGTCGGAATTGCAGCAGCAAGTGGAACGGCTGCCAGAAATCCGGCGTCTTCAGGAGTGAAACCTCTATTTTCAAGCATCTTCGGCAACCAGTGAGAAAAACCGTGTTCAATGAACAACGTAAGTAAACCAGCTACTAGTACTATCCTGACGTTTCGAATTTTCACCAGAGAGATGAATGATTCCTTCAGAGATGCCCCGGAAGTAGCTCCTCCCTCACCGGAATCACGTGCAAATATTCCCCATATAAACGCAAAAACCAGTGTTAAAATACCATAGTAAAGCAAGGTTAACCGCCAGCTTCCCCCGGTGAGTGGCATGATGATACTGTTCGTGGCTGCGATTGAAAAAAGCCCGCCTATCCAGGGGGCAGTGGTGTAGATACCTACCGCAGTAGCACGATCATTTCCTTTGAACCAGGACGAAACTACTTTGGGTGCACCGATAGAAATGAGGGGACCGCCAATCCCGAACAATGCCACCAGCGGCAGGAGAGTTATAAATCCGGTAGCATAGTAGCGAAGCCCTTCAGATAAACTTATTATCAATGCTCCAATAAAGAGAGATTTCCTAATTCCCCATTTATCGATCGCAAAACCGGCAAATACGGCTACAGGGATATATACAAGCTGCCAGCTTCCCATTATGAAACCCATTTCGCTGTATCTCATATTAAGGTCTCTGAGTACCGGCGTGACAATAGGGGGAAGCGATCGCATGCAGAGTCCGAATGAAGCATACAGCAACCAGACGGCAGCCAGGACTACCCATCGGTATTTTTTCTGATAAGGTTCAGAAGCAGCTTCATTGATAATATTGGACAATTAACGTATCCCTGAAGTTTCGGGCAGAGTCAAGTTAACGTTTAATATTCTCATTTTACCGGTATGGTAAAATGAAAGGCAAACAAATAATAGGGCAGGGGAGATCTAATCGCGGTGGAATTTATTAAAATGCAGGGTGCCGGCAATGATTTCATCCTGATTGAGACAGCGGATATGGAGTTTGACTGGACAGCTGCGTCGAAGGTCATGTGTGACCGGCATTACGGTATAGGAGCGGACGGTCTGCTTCTCCTGATGCCGTCGGATATTGCCGACTTTAAAATGAGAATATTCAACGCTGACGGCTCCGAATCAGAAATGTGTGGAAACGGTCTGAGGTGTATGGTCAAGTATTATCTCGATCGAGGTAGCAAGGCAGGAAAGACCGGTAAGATACGGGTTGAAACCATTACAGGCATCAGGGAAGCAAAACGGTTGGTAAATAAAGATGAATCATTTGAAATTCAGGTAAGTATGGGGAAACCTGTGTTCGACGAAGATGATATACCGGTACAATCAGGACAGTGTGAAGTTGACATAAAACAATTATTGGCGTGTAATATTGCTGTCGCAGGGAACGATTTCAGGCTGAATCTGGTATCGATGGGTAATCCACATACGATATATTTTACTGATAATCAGATTACAGATTTCCCCTTATCCGATATCGGACCTGAAATTACCGGTAATGAAATATTTCCGGAAGGCATAAATTTTGAAGTAGCGCGAGTACTGGACAGAAATAATATAGAAGCCCGGGTATGGGAAAGGGGTGTCGGAGAGACTCTTGCCTGTGGAAGTGGCGCCTGCGCTATTGCTGTCACTGCTATAATGCATGACTATACAGGAAACAAAGTAACTGTTCGATTACCCGGAGGAATACTGAAAGCCGAATGGGATGGCCTGGGTGAGGTTTACCTTAGCGGTCCGGCTAAAAAGGTATACACCGGAATATGGGAGGTTTAAGGAAGTTAAGATGAAAGTAGCGAAAAGGATAGTAAATCTGCCGCCATATTTGTTCGTTGATATATTAAAGAAAGCAGCCGAAAAGAGGGCGAAGGGTGAGGAAGTAATCAGTTTTGCCATCGGAGATCCGGATCTTCCTACTCCTTCGCACATTATTGACCGGCTCTGTCGTGAAGCACAGAATCCGGAAAACCACCGCTATCCTGAATCGGCAGGTTTACCTGAACTGCATAAAGCAATCGCGGAGTGGTACAAAACACGGTTCGATGTGATACTTGATCCTGATACTGAAGTCCTTCCTATTATCGGGGCGAAAGAAGGAATAGCGCATATCACTTTCTGTTTTATCGATCCGGGTGACGTCGCCCTTGTACCTGATCCCGGATACCCCGTGTACTCGATCGGTACGATGCTTGCCGGGGGTGAATCCTATTATATGCCGCTGAGGGAAAAGAACGGTTTCCTGCCTGACCTGAACAGCATACCAGGAGATATCCTGAAAAAAGCAAAACTAATGTGGCTGAATTATCCGAATATGCCTACCGGAGCGGTGGCTGATACATCATTTTACAGGAAAGTGGTGGAATTAGCAGGAAAATATAGTATTCCAGTATGTCACGATACTCCATACACCGAAGTTGCCTATGATAACTACCAGGCTATGAGTTTCATGCAGGTGGATGGAGCCAGGGAGGTGGGAGTGGAATTCCATTCGTTTTCAAAAACATATAATATGACCGGCTGGCGTATCGGAATGGTGGTAGGGAATGCAGAGATGATAAAAGCTCTCAGGACGTTGAAATCCAACATGGACTCGGGTATACCTCAGGCAATACAGTACGCGGCGATCGAGGCATTGAGAGGACCACAGGATTGTATCGAAGAGCACAATTACATATACCAGCGACGGCGTGACCTGGTGGTAGAAATGCTTAACGACATCGGTATAGAAGCCAAACCTCCGAAAGCAACGCTTTATGTCTGGGCCAAGGTACCAGAAGGATATACCTCTGCTGAATTTGCCGAAGACCTGCTGGAACAGGTGGGAGTGCTGGTGACACCCGGCACTGGTTTCGGTCCCAGTGGGGAAGGATATGTCCGACTTTCCCTGACAATACCGGACGCCGGTCTGGTGAAAGGACTTTCAAAAATGGCGGGCTGGCGGGATCAGAAAACAAAATTTAAGGCAAAAAGAACTTAACATAAAGAGGTCGAATGAAAAAAGGTATAGATATCACAAAAGAACTGGATGAACGGGCGTTCCTTGTAGGACTTGCCACGAGAAACAGCAGCAGATCGGTAGCAGAGAATTCGATGGACGAACTTTCACGTCTCGCCGGTACGGCTGGCGCCAGAGTTGTCGGAACCATGATACAGCGTCTGCCGGTTCCATCCAAGTCCTACTATGTCGGTGAAGGAAAACTGACAGAGTTAATTGCTGAGAAAGAAACCACGAATTATAACGTAGTAATTTTCGACGATGAATTGTCACCTCTGCAGCAGCGGAACCTTGAAGACGCCTTTGGCGTCAAAGTGCTTGACCGTGTTGCCCTTATCCTTGACATCTTCGCGAAAAGAGCCCGAACCCGGGAAGGACAACTGCAGGTCGAATTGGCTCAGCACCAGTATCTTTCTCCTCGCCTTGCCGGACAGTGGAGTCACCTTGAAAGGCTTGGCGGAGGTATCGGAACAAGAGGTCCCGGCGAATCACAGCTTGAAACGGATCGGCGTATTATCCAAAAAAAAATCAGCCGTTTGAAATCACAGATAGAACAGGTAAGAAAACAGCGGATGATACACCGCAGGAAAAGAAGTAAAAGCGGTATACCAATTGTAGCACTGGTTGGATATACCAATGCCGGAAAAAGTACTTTGCTGAACACATTGAGTAAATCTGATATAGTTGCCGATGATAAACTGTTTGTAACCCTTGATCCGACCACCAGGCGGCTTGCACTTCCGGACAACAGACTGATACTTATGACGGATACGGTTGGTTTCATAAGAAAACTTCCGCCAGCAATCGTGGCAGCTTTCAGGGCAACATTGGAAGAACTGGATGAAGCCGATCTCTTATTGCACATTGTAGACCTTTCATCACCGGATGCCGCTGAACAATGTCAGGCAGTTGAGGAAATCCTGGAATCACTGGAGTTGTCAGGTAAACCGAGGATAACTGTTCTTAATAAAATAGATCTTATGCTGGATAATAACAGGGACTGGAATGAGAAAGCTGCCATGGATTTCCTGTCCGGCAGAGATTTGCCTGAAAATGAGGATTCGGTTATGGTATCCGCTGAAAAAAAATGGGGATTGACCGGTCTGATGGAGAAAATCGGTCAGTTTTTATTGGTAAAATCAGCTCCTGTCGGAAACCTTGAAAAATGACGCACTAAAATCGAAAATTAGCCCCCTGAAACAGTTTTCAGGTATAAATCCTCATAGTAACCTGAAAAGACCGCTATTTTACACAAATTTCAGTGATTTTTAAGGAAAACGACGAATCACCAGATTTTCCTGAATAATCAGGATAGAAAGAGAAAAATGGAAGCATACGATAACCCGAAAAACCGGGCAAGAATACTTGGCAGCGACAGACGCGCCGAATGGCTGAAGGTTGATGAAATAATCGAAAAAACAGGAGTCTCTCAAGGGATGGTATGCGTGGATCTTGGCTGCGGCGCCGGAACGCTGTCAATACCGCTGGCTGAAAAGGTCGGAAGTACCGGGAAAGTCTACGCGATAGACACTAATCCGGATGCCCTGCAAGTTATCAAAGAGAAGAATCCACCGGCTAACCTAGTAGTCTTGCAAAGAAATGCTACTAATACCGGCGTTGACGCAAGTATTGCCAATTGTTGCTTCATGATACTGCTGCTGCACGAAGTTCCTCCGGAAGGAGTACTTGCAGAAGCACACAGATTGCTGAAAGCGGAAGGCAAGGCTATCACCTTAGAATGGAGGATGGATTTTGATTCACCCCGCCCTCCGAGTAACGAACGTATCGATAGAGACCGGATGGAACAACTTATGGCCGGTGCAGGCTTCACATCATTCGAGTATACCGAATGGTCAGACAGCCATTATGTAATGACGGCAGTGAAAAGGTAGTTGAAAGATCTCTTCTCGCTGAGTCATTCTGAGAGAGCTTGCGACCGAAGAATCCCATCTCATTAAGAAAGGAGATCCTTCGTCCTCCTTCGTCGTCCTAAGGATGACAGCTTATGCCATGTAATTCTGATGAATTCTTCTTTAGCGGTCCTCCTCGGGCATAAACCGTAGCAATCTCTATGATATTCTATCTACTGCCCCTTGCTTTCGGCTCCTTCGGCAGTGCCTTCCCATGTCCGACTGTATTGCACCTCGTTGGCAGCCTGGAAGAATATGATAGGCCTGTCACAACGGCTAAGACCGCAGGGACCGCGTTTCATCCCGGCTGGAACGTAAATCATACAGCTTTTATCGATAATGAAATGATCGTCTTCGAGCCAGAAGTCTATCTCTCCGCCAAGGTCTTTAGGATTACTCATGTCGGTACCCATGAATATCCAGGCTTCATCGAAATCGTGACTATGTTCCAGCTCGGAGAGAACGGGACCATTACCGTGCTTCTCGGTAAATATCATCACACTGAGGATGAACGCCCCCGGCAGAATCTTGCTGTCCAGCCCGAACATCGGAACGGATTTGATGTATTTGCCTTCTTTTCTCTGGTCTTCCATTAGTTTATTGAATTCGGGTGGCGGGGGCTCGAGAAAGTCCTTGTACTCGAAGAATATATACCTGGAATTCTTCATTTTCGATATGTCTTCCATTCCTTTCCTCCCCGATTTTCGTTATTAATTGGTACTAATGGTACAGTGTCTCGGACACTGTTTCAAGATGTTTACATTACCTGTTAAAGGCTTTGTCACATTCGTTATGATTTTATACTTACTCGATTACTGGTATTTACCTCACCCCTGACCCCTCTCCAGCCAGAACCATTGATGAGTGTTGATAATCGATCAGGGCTGGAGAAGGGAGTCAAGAAAAGAGGGAACTTACCCTCTCTCTTAAATAATTTCCCCCTTTCACGCAAGCTAATTATTACTGCTATCCACGGCACTGTGTGAAAGGGGGATAAAAAGGGGGTGAGTATAATCCTGATTCACAATCATAAGGAAAACATATTACCTAAAATTGACAAACCGTTCCGGTTTTATCTAGACTTGAATGCTGGATAGTAGAGTTGCGAAAACCATAAGGAAGGGATTATGACACAGGAATATAAAGACTTACTCTACAGCGTTGAGAACGGTGTAGCCTGGATTAAATTCAATCGACCCCAGGTCCTGAACGCCTTGACCCAGGACCTGCATGTCGAACTGCACCGCGCAATCAGGCAGGTAAAGAATGATCCTGAAGTACTGGTTATGGTAATTACCGGCGTAGGCCGAGGTTTTGCCGCCGGAAGAGATATGAACGAACAGGCAGAAGGTCTGACGGGTGAGTTCAGGTCATTCGAAACTGGTGAAAATAAGCCAAGCGGCAATCCCTGGGAGATGGCGTTGGAAATGTGGAATATGCAGAAGCCGATTATTGCCGCGGTGAACGGAGTCGCCGTCGGTGGCGGCTTGAGTATCGTACTTGCTAGTGACATTATACTTGCGTCAGAAAACGCAACATTCGGTGAATTCTTTGTCAGGCGTGGCGTTGTTTCATCGGGACTCGGTCAGTGGCTGCTGCCGAGGCTGGTGGGAATGCACCGTGCCAAGGAAATGCTGATGCTGGGAGAGCTTATCGACGCCGAGCAGGCAAAGGAGTGGGGACTGGTCAACCACGTCTATCCCGCAGATGAGTTCGAAGACAGGATAAGAGAATTCGCTGAGAAGCTGGCACAGGGACCGGCACAGGCGATCGGCCTGATGAAGAGATTGGTAAACGACGGCATGAGCATGAGTATCGAGGCTACCGGACGTGCTGAAATGCAGGCTGACGGAGTCCTTTTAAGCAGATATCGCGACCAGGTCAATGAAGGTATCGCGTCCTATATGGAGAAACGGGCACCGAAGTTCGAAGGCGCAATCGGCGAAAGACAGTGGTCGGACGAAAAGTACAAATAAACAGGTAAACCTCTCTACTTTTTCCCCACTCCTGTCATTACGATTAGTCCGCCACAGTTGAACGACGTGGCAATCGGTACTTTTCCGTAATTCCGAGATTCGCCGTCCACAAGCGAACCGAAGTAATCTATACCAAATCAATGAGCCGTCATCCTGAGTTCCCGACATAATCGGGACGAAGGATCTCATTGCATATCGGAAACATATCAACATATAGAATAAGCAGAGATAATACAACACTGAGATGGGTTTCTTCAATGGCTTCACTCCTTCAGAATGACAACTCGCGGTTTTTCTCCCCCGCTCTTTATCCGCTTAAGGGATGGGTTTAGAAGTATAACTTGACATAAATATTTACCTTCTCGTATTATACACGGCAGAGGAGTGTAAGGTATAAATTTGGCTGAAAAAAGAACGGTATATTCGGTGCAGATAGTAGTGTTCCGGAGAACGACAGAGGACGGAATACTGATACTTGGACTACACAAGATAGCTCAGGACGGCGGATACTACTGGCAGTCACCACGTGGCGGCATTGATAAAAATGAGTCGCCAGCAGATGCAGCTGTCAGAGAGACGAGAGAAGAGACCGGGATAGAAAAACCACTGGGGTTTTTCGACCTGGAGCATTCACATCGATTTGATTACGTAACAACAGATCCTGAAACGGGCAAGCAACTGGTTACCACAGTGACCGAATATTCGTTCGCGGTTGAAACGGACAGAGAAGACATCGTCCTCAGCGACGAACACACCGGCTACCGGTGGATGACACTGGAGGAATCGATGGCAGTGTTCGATTTCGAAGGAAACCGGCAGGCGGTCATACGGATCCTGTCATTACTCAATCAAGACAGTTAAATAGTCTCAAAATAGCTCTATTTATTATGTCAACCGAATTTCAGGCTGAACATGCCTTATTTATAGTTCGCACTATATATCTTATGTAATATTTATATATAGCAGTCCCGGATTTGTCCCCTGATGACTGTCAAATCTTTTCTGACATAATATGCTAAAATATCTTCCGGTTAGATATAATAAATATGAAACGACAAGTTGGAGGACATTAAGTGGCTGATATTGATTTAAATAAGATTGAAACTAACAGACTGAATCCAAGAAATGATTTCGATGATATACGAATAAATGAACTAGCGGATAGTATAAAACGTATAGGAGTTTTGGAGCCTATAATAGTACGTACGATAAGTGTAGATAAATATGAGATAGTTGTTGGAGAACGGAGATTTAAAGCTGCGAAGAAAATAGGTTTAGAGAAAATACCTGTTATTGTTAAAAATTATTCTGACGATGAGGTAATGGAGATAAATCTAATAGAAAATATCCAGAGAGAAGATCTAAATGCAGTTGAAAAAGGGAAAATATGTAAACAAATGCTTAATGAATTTCCAGAAAAGTATCCAAACATTACAGCATTAGCTGATAAGATCGGTCAAGGTACTACTGCTATAAGATCATGGATTGAGACTTT